>JAKOVA010000074.1 GCA_029782335.1 Actinomycetes bacterium
CTCGCTCACCGCCGCACCCCGACGACCAACTCGGCCTTCTGCAGGTCTTTGAGCGTCGCGTGACCGGTCAACGCCATCGTCTTGCGGAGCGCTCCAAAGAGATTGGTGCGCCCCGAATGGTCGACGGCTGGGCCGAGGAGGATCTCTTCGGTGGTGCCGAGTTGATCGACTCTGACCCGTCCACCGCGCGGCAACCGTGGATGCGCGGCGCCGATTCCCCAGCTCCATCCACCGCCGGGTGCGTCGGTCGCGGCGACGAGCGGGGTGCCCATCATGACGGCATCGGCACCGCACGCCACGGCGTTCGCGATGTCTCCGGAGGTACGCATGCCGCCGTCCGCGATCAAATGGACATACACGCCGGTCTCGTCGAGGTGACGCATCCGGGCAGCCCGGGCATCGGCGATCGCGGTGGCCTGGCCGGAACCGACCCCGAGGACCCGCCGACCCGATGACGCGGCACCCGCGCCGACCCCGACGAGGATCCCCGCCGCGCCCGTCCGCATGAGGTGCAACGCCGCCTGGTAGCCGGCACACCCTCCGACGAGTACCGGGGTCTCGAGCTCCCGGACGAACCGCTTCAGGTTCAGGGTGTCGCCCGTGCGCGCCACATGCTCGGCTGACACCACCGTGCCCTGGATCACGAGCAGGTCCAGCTCCGCGGCTCGGATATCTGCCAGTAGGCGACTCGCGGACTGCGGTGTGACCGCCCCAACGACGACGATTCCCGCCTCGCGTAGTTCTGACACGCGTTGTCGAATCAACTCAGGTTTCACGGGCTCGCAGTACAGCTCGACCAGACGGCTCCGCACGGCGGTGTCGTCAAGGCGGCCGATCTCTTCGATCAGCGGTTCTGGATCGTCCCAACGAGTCCACAGCCCCTCGAGATGGAGGGCGGCGCCGGCGCCGAGCGCGCCGAGTCGAGCCGCCGCGGCGGGGCTGACCACCGAGTCCATCGCGGAGGCGATCAGCGGCAGCCCGAAGTTGAACGCGTCGATCTGCCACCCGAGATCGATGTCGGAGGTGTCTCGCACCCGGCGGCTGGGCAGGATCGAGACATCGGACAGTTCGAAGGTCCGGCGTGCCACCTTGCCCATTCCGATGTCGATGTCGGCCACCCGCTACTCCTCAGGGAAAGGGGCGAGTCTAGTGACGCCGCGACGGACGCCGATCGACGTCGGCCGACACACACGGCTGGAGCACCCAGCAACCAACGGTGCGTCGTCAAACCTTTAGGGAACCTGAACCGCGCTTGAACCGTCAAAGCCGACAGTTACCCCGTCGAGGAAGCTCAGCGACCGACGCCGTTCCCACGACGGGGTGCGGTCCGGCGCTGTGGAGATGGAGCAGAGATGCCGAATACCAGCCAGAACACAACCGATCCCGACCTCGCCGTCGCTCAGGCCGTCGCCACGGCGGTACGCGAGTTCGGCCCATCGGCGTCTACGGAGCCACGACGGGTTCAGGGCCTCATCAGCGACGTACTCGGGCCTGCCGCACGTACGCGTCGAGCCGAAATCGACGCCGTTGTCATGGCGGCCGACGAACAGATCCCCGACGACCTCATGGCGCGGCGGATCGGCGTCGGCGAGGCGCTCGATCGACTCCTCGACCGCGGTCTCGGCCGTGACCTGGCCCTGTTCGCCATCGAGGTGTGGCAGTTCGCGTTCGGGCTGCTGGATCCGAGCAGGCCGGCACCGAGCCTCTCGAAGCGCCTCACCGAGCCGACCCCGACCCTGGATCCGGCACCAGCGGAGACCGCTCGATTCGATCCCCGCTTCCTCGCCGCCAGCCTCCGGGCCGAGGAGCCAGCCACGCCAGCGACGCCAGAGGAGCCAGCCAACCGTCGGGGGCGTTGGATCGCCCTGGCGGCGATCCTCAGCGCGCTCGCCCTCGTCGGCGGCATCCTTGCGGTCGTCATGGGAGGCGGTGGCCGGTCGCACATCACGGTGACCCCGCCGCCGGCTCCTGTTCTTCGTCTCACCTTCGCCGAGGAAGCCACGGCGTTCGGCACCGCAGCGCGGACCTGGACGAGTTCGGGTGAGAACTTCGTCGGCAAGGTCAAGCTCACAAATACCGGAAGCTCCGACGCCAGCGTGCACCATGTTGAGGTGCTCCCCAAGTCACTCGTCGCCGACGCGGCGGCCATTACGTCAGATCCGGCGCACGTCGTGATCAAGTCCGACCCCGTGATCGCGTGGGACCTGACGATCCCCACCGGATCGTCGGAGACGGTGACTTACCGGTTCAAGCCGGCCAAGCGGGTCACGAAGTCCCGACTCGAAACCTGGCGCGACGATCGTGCCAAGGCTGCCGCCGCATTCACCGCCGAGTCCAGCCGCCCCCCTGCCCTGACGATCAGCGAGCCGGCCGAGGGTGCGACGGTCGCCACGACCTTCGTGGTCGCCGGCAGCACCGACCCAGGCGCCACCGTGTCGGTAGCCGGAGCCGCGGTGACCGTGAACCCTGACGGAACGTGGTCCCATCAGGTGGCCGGAACGACCACCGTGGTGGTCACCGCATCGAGCCCCTACGGAGTGACGACCGAGCTGACGCGACACGTGCAGTTCCCCGCACCGACGCCGCAGGTTCCTCAGACACCCACCCCCGAAACCCCCGGTCCGACGACGACCAACACCAAGCCCAAGCGGCAGCCGGCAACCAAGCTGTGCCCGAACGGGACGAGGGTCGCGACGGCGGCCTCCTGCCCCACCCCGCCGGCGGCCGTCACCCCGCCGCCTCTGACACCTGTCGTCCCGCAGCTTCCGGATCCCACCGTGACCTGTTGGAACGGCACGGTCGTCGGCGCCGGGTCACAGTGTCCACCTCGACCGATCAGTATCACGATCAACGGACCCAACGAGATCTTCAGTGACGGCACCTGTGGACACAACTATTCGATCACGGCGACCGGGTTCACACCGGTGGATGTCGACTGGCCCGGAAGCGGCCCCTACGACGGCAAGACCGCTGCCGTGTTGACGTTCCCGAGACCGTCCGACGCCGATTTCGCCTACACGACCACCTTCACGGTGACCGCGAAAGCCCCTGACGGCCGGACGGCAACGGCCTCCAAGAGCGTCCACGTGATCACCGCTCCCCCGTCCGGCTGTGGGTGACCAACACGCCCACCGCGGCCCGGGGATGGTCATCCGGGTGATCGAGGGTCCCTCCGTCGGAGTGTGCGCCCAGATCACCGGAACATCCGTCCTCGGCCGCGAGGGCGACATCCGACTCCGCGACCCGGCCATTTCCCGTCAGCACCTCCGAATCGCAGGAGGTGCTGACGGGATTGTCGTGTCCGACCTCGGTTCGACATCCGGATCGGCACTCAACGGAACTCCGCTCACCGGGTCCGCGCCACTCCGGGCGGGTGATCGGCTCCAGGTCGGCCAGAGCACCCTCATCGCGCTCCGCCTCGTCCGATTCCACGACGCCGCTGCCGAGCCTGCGGTCCGCGTTGAGGAGGGTGACACGACCCGGGTCATGCCGATCGGCCCCGGCATCCGCATCGGCCGCGACGCCGACAACGACCTTCGACTCGACGACCCGAGTGTGTCTCGCCACCATGCCCGAATCAGCGCCGACGACCACGGCGTCCACGTCGAGGACCTCCACAGCGCAAACGGCACCACGGTCGACGGCCGGGCGGTGGTCGGTCACGCCGTCGTCGCCGACGGTGCGGTCGTTCGGGTCGGAGCGTCACCCGCACGACTTCGAGTGACCCACGGTCGGGCCACGGCGGCGGCGGCGACGGTCCGGGTGCACCTCGAAGGCCACCGTCGTGGTGGCTCGGTCCGCATCGACGCAACTCGTGACGCCACCGTCGCCGAGGTCACCGAACGCCTCGCGGCCCTGCTCGGTGCTCCCGACGACCGCCCCTATCTCATCTATCGCGGCGACGGCGTCCTTCTGCACCCCGACGACCGGTGGTCGAGCGTCGGCACGCGACGGGGCGACGAAATATTCCTCGGCGAGGGTGACGCGACGGCCTTGCGAGCAGAACCAGGTCGTGTCTGGCCAGCCCCACCATCCGCTGGTCTGAGCCAACTCCCCCGGTCGGTCGTTCCACCCGAGACCCACCGCGAGGAGCAGATCGACGTTCCCGACTCCACGAGCTTCCGCGGCCGCGGCATCATCTGGCAGATCACCGGCGGGATCGGCGCCGTTGCCGTCGGCCTGCTGCTCGCCCTCGTTCGACCGGAGTACGCCGTATTCGGACTCATCAGCGGGTCCATCGGCGTGGTCACGATCGCCGCGTCCATCCTGGGTGACCAGTCACGACGACGCTTCAAGGTCAAGGAGTACCGACGCGCGCTGGAGCGACTCGACCGTCGGTTGGGCGAGACGCGTCGCACTCAGCGTGCAACCCTCGAGGATCTCGCCCCCGATGCCGAACGGATCCGACAGTGGATGCACGACGGCGACCGACGCCTGTGGGAACGTCGCCCGAGCGACCCTGACGCCCTCGTGCTGACCCTGGGACGGGCGAACGCGCCGGCCCGTATCGACGTCGACCAGGGCCGCCGGAACGAATCTGCGCTGGCGGCGGAACTGCATGCGGTCGTCCAGCGGCACCGCGAACTCGCCGACGTCCCCGCCCTTGGGCCCTCCATCGAGGAGGGATCGATCGGACTCGTCGGACCGATCCAGCGAACCGCGGCGCTGATGCGCTCGCTGGTGGTCGAGGCCGCGGCCCAGCTCCCGCCGGGCCAGTTGCGCATCAGGGTGGCCGCCCAGACGCCGGAATGGTCCTGGGCCCGTTGGTTGCCACATGTGGCCCCGGGGGGCTGTTCCACCGACCCCGCTGACGCGCGCGAGCTCATCTCCGAGGCGCTCGTCGAGTTCAGCGCCACGAAGCCGGACGAGCCCAGCCGACGTGGCGTCTGCGATCTGGTCGTCATACCGAACGTGCTGGATGACGACACGCTCGCGGCGCTCGGTCAGGCGATTCGCGGTCACGGACTGTTGATCGCGGCAGCACCGACACATCGTTCGCTCCCCGGCGGCCTGGCGACAACGCTCACGATCGGCGACGGTGACATCGCGGAGCTCAGCGGTGCCGGATCGTCCAACGTGATCGGCCCGGTTCATCCCCGCGCCGCCGGCGTCGATGTGGCTGAGGAGATCGCCGTCGGACTCGGACGGCTCTCCGACCGCGAGGCGACCGAACCGCCGAGTGGTCTGGTCGAACTGATCGGGCTCGGCTCGGCATCGACGGTCGACGTCGCCGAGGCGTGGCAGCGGCGGCCAACGAACCTGCTCAGCGTCTCGGTCGGCTCCGACGATCGTGGCGCGCCGATCAACCTCGGGTTCCGCACCGACGGGCCACACGGGATGATCGCCGGCACGACCGGATCCGGAAAGAGCGAGTTGCTCCAGACGCTGCTCGCGGGTCTCGCACTCACCCACCCGCCAGACGTCCTGACGATGTTCCTGATCGACTTCAAGGGCGGGGCCACCTTCGCGCCGCTCTCGACGCTCCCCCACGTCGTCGGGTCGGTGACCGACCTCGAACACGACGACACGCTCGCGATGCGGGCGTTCACCGCGCTCGACGCCGAGATCGAGCGGAGAAAGCGAATCCTCGAGACCGCGCGCGTTCCGAACTTGATCGACTACGAGCGGCTCGGAGCAGAGCACGAACCCCTCCCGAACCTGCTCGTGGTGATCGACGAGTTCGCGCTGCTTGTCGAGCGACAGCCCGAGGTGAAAGACCGCCTCGACACCGTCGCCACCCAGGGCCGAAGCCTCGGAATCCATCTCCTCTTGGCAACGCAGAGCCCCTCAGGCGTGATCACACACGCCATCCGCACCAACACGAACCTGTGGGTCTGCTTGCGCGTGGTGAGCGACTCGGAGTCGATCGAGATCCTCGGCAACCGCGACGCTGCCCGCATCCCCGACGGCAGCCCGGGACGGGCAATCGTGCGGCTCGGAGCGGGCGACGACCGGCGCTCGTTTCAGGCGGCACGAATCGGTCGGCCACTCGAGGCGGGCGGTGACGCGGTCCGGGTGACGTGGGTTGACAAGGCGTCCGCGGCGGGGATGGCGTCACCGTCGGCGCAAGACGAAATGGCCGGTCGGGTCCGAAGCGAGCTCGAGGTCGTCGTCGAGCGCATCGTCGACCATGCGGAACGGAGTGGCATCGCTCCCGCTCGCCAGCTCTGGCTGTCCCCGCTTCGCGACGTGATTCCGGTCGCCGATATCGAGCGGCCACCCGTGGACCCCGAGCGCCTCGAGGTGCTGCTGGGAGTGGCCGACTACCCCGAGCGGCAGACCCAGGAACCGTTCCGCCTCGACCTGACCGACGTCGGCCACGTGCTGGTGAGCGGGGTGCTCGGATCGGGTCGAACATCAACGCTGCTCCAGGTTGGCGCCGACGTCGCAGCGCACCGTTCGCCGGCCGACGTCCACGTGTACGGCATCGATGCCGGCACCGGGTCCCTCGGCCCGCTTCGAGTGCTCCCGCACTGCGGGGACGTCGTCGGCGTCGTCGAGGTCGAGCGTCTCACGCGTCTCATCGACCGGCTCGGCGCCGAAGTCGACCGGCGACGCGATCGCCTCGCAACCGCGGGGATCGCCCAGTTCACCCGCTGGCGAACCTCGGGTGGCGACCTGCCATGGATCCTCGTGCTGGTGGACGACTTCCCGGCATTTCGCGAGGCCGCTGAGCAGATTGAATCCGGCCGGCCGGTGGAGCGCTTCAGCGCCCTGCTCCAAAACGGCCCCGCCGTGGGCATCCACGTGGTCGTCGCGGTCAACCAGTCCTCTGACATGCGCCTTCGCGAACAGAGCCTCATCGGCGCACGGTTCGTCCTGCGGAGCTCGGACGCTTCCGATTTCACGCTTGCCGACATGCGGTTCCGGCCAAACGAGGTCCCGACCCTGGGCCCCGGACGTGGGTACGCGTCGGGTGGTGTGCTCGTGCAGGTCGCGTGGAGCGATCCGAGCGAGGTCGCGCAACGGTCACCGCGCTGGGACGCGGTTCCGCCGACGGCACTCCCACGTGCCGTCGAACGGCTCCCGACGTCGATCCGGCGCGCCGAGCTGCCCGCTGACGACCGCCTGCTCCTCGGCCTCGGTGGACTCGAAATCGAACCCGTTGCCGTTGATCTTCACCGCCCGCTCCTCGTGGCGGGGCCGCTCCAATCGGGGCGATCCACCGCGTTGCTGTCACTGGCCGCAGCCCTTGAGCACGAGACTCCGCACCGAACGCTGGCGATCGCGCTGCGCCACAGCCCGCTACGGGACCTGCCCGATGACGGAAACGTCCTCGTCGCGACGACGCCCGACGAGGTGCTCGCCGGACTCGATGCGATCGTGGAGAGCCCGCAGCCAGGCGATCTCGTACTCATCGACGATGCCGAGTCGATCGGAGCCGTGTACGGCGCAGGAGACCGTCTCGAACAGATCCTCCGCGACGCAGCGACCAACGGAACGAGGCTTGCCGCCGCGTTCAGATCGAACGACCTGCCCGGGCTGTTCGACCCCTGGGCTCGCTACCTGGTCGGCATGCGTCGAGCCGTACTGCTCCAGCCGACCCAGGACGACCTGTTTCCGTTCGGGGTCAAGCTTCCGGTCATCCCGCCGCCGGCGGTGCCGGGCCGCGGGATCCTGATCGAGGGACCGACCGTCACGGTGGTTCAGGTCGCGGATGGGACTTAAGCGAGATCAAAGGAGCTTGAAAGGTCCGCTCCGCACACTGTGCTCATTGGATCCGCACCGTGCGATCCACCAAACAAGGAGCAAGTGAAATGAGCACCCAGTACAGCATCGATCCCGCCCAGCTCACCCAGTCGGCCTCCAAGGTCCAGACCCAATCGAACGAGATCATGGACCGGATCCGCCAGGTCATGCGCGAGGTCGAGAACAGCCGTTCCTTCTGGACCGGCCGGGCGAGCGGCCAGTACGAGCGACTCATGACCGAGTGGAACGCGACGGCGAACAAGGTCTCCCGAGCACTCGACGACACCGTCAGGGCCCTGCAGCAGGCCGCCGGCGCCTACGACCAGACCGAAGCGCAGAACACGGCGAAGTTCGCTGGCTGAGGCCCTGACCAACCCCACGAGGAGCGACCGTCATGAACGAATTCTCTGTTGACACGACGGAAGTGCGGCGGCTCACCGCCAACACCAGAGCGGTCGGCCAGGGATTGCGATCACTCAGCACCACCGTGGAGTCACTTACCGACGCGGCGAGCGCCACCGGCAGTGGCGCCGCCGCGGCGGCTTTCACCAGCTTCTGCTGGCAATGGGCGGAGGAGCTCCGCCAGGAGGGCATCGCGTGGGAACAGACCACCACGTCGATGCTCACCGCCTCCGTCCTCTATGAGGCGGCCGAAGCCGCCAACGACATCTTCAACGAGCACTGACCACGAGTAGCACGACGATGATCTACGCACCTACGTTCGAACGACCCGCCGGGAATCCGGCACAGCTCGCCTCAGCCGCTTCGACACTCGCGGGGATTGCCTCCAGCATGCTGGCGGTCGACAGTAACCACCTCGCATCGATGAGCTACATCGGAATCCTTAATGAGGCCCGCACGAGCTTCGCATGGACCGGTGACGCGGCGGACCGGTATGGCGATTTCCTGCGTCGACGGAACACGGCGCTCGGCCAGATCGGCCGAGCGCTCAACCAGGGCGCACTCGCGCTGGCCGAGCTCGGCATCGCCCTCCTGACCGCCCAACAGTCGGTTGACCGGGCACAGGGCTCAGCCCAGATCAAGGCCGCCCGCGCCCAGAGCAGCACCGACCCCTCCGCCGCCTTCGCCACCCCTTGGACGAACGTCGTCACCTTCTCCCCCGAGTACGCCGTTGTCGCCTCCGCACACGAGTTGGTGAACAAGGCGAAGGAAGACGCCGCCGCAGCGTTCCGTCGGATCGCTGAGTCGGCGCCGCATTTCGTCCCGCCGGCGCCAAAGCCGTCAACTCCCGCGAGGAAGAACTCGATGTGGGATCGGGTCAAGGGCGGTCTGAGCGACGCAGCCGACGCAGTCGGAGACGGCTACCACAAGATCTCCGGCGGGGTACACATCGCCATGGATGTCGGTGGCCAGGTCCCCGGTCTTGGCGAGCCGCTCAACCTGATCGACGCCGGCCTCTACGTGCTGGAGGGTGACGGAACCAACGCCGCGATCTCCGCATCTGGAGCGATTCCGATCGCTGGCAATGCGACCACCGCCGGGCGCCTCGCCATGCATGCCGGCCGAGGGGTGAACGCTGCACGCCACGCAGATGATGCCGCGGATGCCGCCCGGGGCGCTGAACACGTCGCGAGCGCAGCCCGCCACGTCGACGACGCCCCGAGCGGCGCGGGCGCTGCGCGGGGCGGATCGGGGAGCGACAAGGTCCGGCCCGTCGACGGCACCGGCGACGCTGGCTACTGGCCCCCAAAGCGCGACCCTCAGCCTTCTCCAGGCAACAAGGTCGATCCACCTCCGCAGGGACCCAAGCCCTTGCTCAACCAGGACATCAACACCGGATACGACTCGCCGGTGGAGACGGATACCCAGAAGTTGCTCGAGGCACTCCGGAACAACATCCAGCGGAATCAACCATGAGCGCCTACCTCCCCGACGAGCAGATGGTCGACGCCCTCCGGTCCGCGATGGAGCGGGCCGGAGGTGATTGGGTCGCTCAGCCGTCCCGGCTCCGCGTGCGCCTCGAGGAGTCGCTGGGTCCTGACGCCCGCACCGAGCGCGGCCGGATCCACCAACTGATGGTCGCTGCCGACGAGCGGGTACCGATCCGGCTCACCCGCACGGAGGGCGACCTCGAAGAACAACTCAAGCTGGCGGACATGCTCGTCACTACACGTGGTTGGCGTCCGGAAGCCGCCACATGGTCCGTTCGCACGTGGGCGGCCGCACTGGGCTATCGACCCACCGAGGCCAACAGCGCCGCGGAACGCGAGACGCCGGCTCCGTTGCCCCCGACCGCTCCGGCCGTTCCCGCCGCGACCGTCCTGCCCAACACCCCACCCGCGCAGCTGCCCGCCGCGACAGTCCTCCCCGACACCCCACCCGCGCAGCCGCCGTCCCCGCCCACTCCCATACCGCCCGTCGCGACGGTCCTGCCCGCCGCTACCGTCCTCCCCGACACCCCACCCGCGCAGCCGTCGGCCCCGACCCCACCACCCGCTCCGGTCACCCCCGCCGCGCCGAACCCTCCCCTCAGCCCGACCGGAGACGCCGCGCGTCGCGTGAATCCCGAACTCCCGACCGGCCACATGAAGTTCGCGAGTGGTCGGGTCACCGAGTTCCTCGGCCATTCCGTCGAGGCCGCGTATCCGGCCATCTTCGGCATCAACCTCGTCTACCCGTTCGCCATCGTCCTCCTCGCGGTGATCGGGATCATGATCCCCCAACCCGGCGTGATGGTCGCCGGAGCGGTGCTCGGCGCCGTCGCATCGCTTTGGATCCGGTTACAACTTCGCCGAGCGCTCATCGCGGTCGACGGTGACCAAGTCACGGTGATCGCCGCCACGTCCCGAGCGTCGCGCCCCACACATGTGCTCGGCGTGGTTCAGCGCGACCAGGTGACCTATGCCGGCGGCGGGCTCTTCCCCTCGGTTCGCATCGACGACCGTCGACTCTGGTTCCTCCCCCCGTTCCGAGGGGTCCCACGAGCGCTGGGACGAGTGCCGTCGTGAACGACTCAGCGGACGAGCGACGCCGTGGAGGCACCGACGCGGATCGTCGTGCCGGGCAACAAGCCGATGCTTCGACCTGGTGCCGCCTCCAGGCGGTCCCCGCCGGGCGTCGTCGCCTCCCACGTTTCGGTGGACTCGTTTCGCAGCCCCCACCGGTCGGGTCGGTCGGGATGGGCCACCACCCGAGCGATCGGGGTCACGAAGTCGTAGTCCCGCTGCATGTGATGCCGAAACACCGTCGTCCCCTGGTTGAGCACCAGCTCGCGGCCGTCGATGGCGAGGCGAACCGGCCGCTCCAAGGTTCGATGGCAGGACCAACACGCCACCTCGACGCCCTGCCAGAACGACTCCTTCCCACACGCCGGACACCGGATGATCTGGTCGCGAAGTCCGGCCAGCGCTGCCCGCCATACGCTCTCGCGGACCCGCCCGTTGCGGGGATCGACCAATCCAACGGTGAACGCCTGCTCGAAGAGCGCCCGGATCCGCGGTGGATACACCGGCCAGTTGTCGAGCATCGACTGGTGGACCCCTGGAACCGGGGCGTTCGTGTGATCGTCGGGGTGGAACACGAAGAGCGGCTCCCTGCCGAGCACCACGCTCTCGGCGTGATCATCCCAGGGAGAGAACTCCAGCTCCCGCCGACCAAGGAGTGGATGACCCACCATCAGCACGTAGAACAACAACACGGCGAGCGAGTAGAGATCGGTGTCGGTGCTCGGAGCCGCCTCGCGACGGACGATCTCGGGCGCCATGAAGGTGCGGGTTCCCAACACGGCCGAGCTGCTCGCGCCGTCCACACCCACGTTGTCGTTGTCACAGATGAGCGGTCGCCCCGTCGCCGGGTCGAAGAAGACGTTGCCGAAGCTGATGTCCCGATAGCAGAGCCCCTCGCTGTGCAGCGCCAGAAAGCTGTCAGCAAGTTCCATACCGAGCGTGCAGACGACCGAGAACGGCGGATCGACGACACCGCGCAAGAGGCTGGTCAGCCCCACGCACCGCTCAGGCCGCAACGGCATCACGTATCCGAAGGTGTTGGACCCCGGAACTTCAGCCACCTCTGTCGGCCACAGGAACCGAGGGTCGGGCGCCCCCCGCTCAACGAGCTCGTCGATGGCCCGGCGTTGGGTGTCGTGGCCCTGCGACGGGAAGTACCACTTGAGCGCCACCGATTCGCCACCAGGATCGACCAGCGCACGGAAGACCGAGCCCTGGCTCCCTTCACCGATGAAACTCTGCACCACCGCGCGACGGTGCGACTGAAGGAGCAGCGCCTGCGCACCAATGGACAGCACCGATCATGCTCCTTCCGCTTCCAGTTTGCGACAATGATACGAGGGGCCGACTCGGTCCGTGCCTGGCGGGCTCAGTTGTTCGCCATCGCCGTCGACAGGGGATCACGATGACCGAGCGACCCGGTGCAACACTCGCAGCGCGGCCCCTGCATTTCGTTATTCTCGCCGACTGTTCCGGATCAATGGCGGCCGACGGGAAGATGCAGGCGCTCAACACCGCCATTCGCGAGACCCTCCCCCACCTCGTCGACGTTGCCTCACAGAACCCCCACGCCCGGATGCTCGTTCGGTCGATCGCGTTCTCCTCCGGCGCCCGCTGGCACATCGAGGCACCGACCCCGGTCGAGACCGTCACATGGAGCGACCTCGACACCGGCGGGTACACGGATCTCGGTGCCGCGTTGGACCTGCTCGCGCCACAGCTCGCACCGCCGTTCATGGAAGAACGCAGCCTGCCGCCGGCGATCCTGCTGATCAGCGACGGCATGCCCACTGATGACTATCGGCGTTCGCTCGCTCGATTCCTCGACGAGCCCATGGGACTCCGCGCCGTACGCATGGCAGTCGGTATCGGACGAGACGCCGATATGGAAGTTCTCGAACGATTCATCGGCTCAGCCGAGTTCGGCCCGGTCACCGCGAACAACCCCGAACAACTCGTCCGGATGATCCGCTGGGCGTCGACGCACGCCTCACGCGTGGCGTCGAATCTGGCACCCCGATCCACTCGGGTGGGCTACATCACCGAAGACGAGATCAGCACGCCGTCGGAGCTCATCTGGTGAGCGCGACCCCGGCTTGGGGCTCGCTCACGGCGAGCGTTCGGGGCGCATCCCACGTCCGAACCGACCTCCCGAATCAGGACGCGGTCAGGGTGCTCGCGGGTGACGGCGTCACGGTCGCCGCGGTTGCCGACGGCCATGGCGGAAGCCGTTACGTCCGCAGCGACCGGGGCTCCGGCTTCGCGGTCGACCTCGCGTGCCGTCTCGCGCTCGATCTCGCAGCCACCCACCTCCGCTCGAGTGCGGAACAAGTTCGTCGCCGGTTCGCGCCGGCGCTGGTGCAGTCGGTTCTCGACGCATGGAGTTCCGCCGTTCATCGCGACGTCGCCGCAGAGCCCTTCACTGATGCAGAGCGGTCACGTGGCGGCGGAGACCTCGACGCAGAACCGCTGATCTCCTACGGCTGCACGCTGGTCCTCGCCGTGGTGGCCCCAGCGTGGATCTGTCTCATCCAGATCGGTGACGGCGACATCACCGTCGTGGCCGACGACGGAACCACCTCCGCCCCGGTCCCCGGTGACGATCGACTCGTCGGCGGTGAGACCACCTCGCTCTGCCTGCCGAGTGCACCCCAAGACGCCCGCGTCGCGGTCCTGACCGAGCCGCTCCCCGCCCTTGTCGTGCTGACGAGCGACGGCTATGCGAACTCCTTCGCCGACGCGTCGTGGCGTCACGATGTGGGTCCCGACCTCCTGCACCAGGTCGAGACGATCGGCCTGGAGGGCATCGGTGATCGCCTGGAAGGCTGGCTCAACGATTCGGCCGTGGCCGGGGGTGACGACGTCTCGATGGCGCTGCTCGCTCGCCCCGCGACGCTCGGGTCAACCCCGGGGCCACCCGCCCCACCGTCACGCAGCACCCGGACGACGCGTCCGGCCCGGAGTTTCCCGGCGGGGCTCATCGCCGCCACACTCACCCTGGGCGTGTTCGCCGGTGGGGCCGCAGGCTGGTTGATCGGCGCCAACGATGACCGATCGCACACACCACCTTCCGCGACGAGCACAACACTCACCGCCTCGACGACGACCTCGGTGCAATCGACCACAACCACCTCCCGTCCGATCCGGGCGACAATCGAGTACGCCACCGACGCCGGCGCGACCGGTCTCGTCACCTTCGATCCGATCCCGGGCGCCGCACACCCCGTCCTCCTCGGAACGATCGCGACCACCAAGTCCGTCGCTGCACTCCCCAGCCCGTGGACCCTCAAGGACGGGACGCTCAAGCGTGGCCAACGGCAGGTCCAACGCGGTGTCACCGCAGCCACCGCCACCACCACCCACGTCTGGGTGTTGATCGACGACGGCGAGCAACTCCTCGCGTTCAACCTCGCCGGTAACCCCGCTGGTGAGGCTGAGTCCGTGGTGAAACCCGGCGAAATCGCCCCATCGCAGGCCAACTCGCCCAACATCGCAGGTGCGAACGGAACTGGCGGCCCATCCGGGACGCTCAAGACACAACCAGGAGAGACGATCGATGGCGAATGACGATCTGACCGTTCGTTGGAGCGGAGGTGAGCGCAGCTTCGGGCCGGGTGCCGTGGTTCGCATCGGGCGCGACCTCGACATGGACATCCGTCTCGAGAACTCCAACGTGTCTCGCCGGCATCTCGAGGTCTCCTGCTCCGACGGGCGCTGGCACGCTCGGGACGTCGGCAGCGCACAGGGCACCTGGCAGGCGGGCGGGCAAGTCTCCTCCGTCGACATTGTCGGGCCCGTGGAACTGTCGCTCGGACGCGAGGGCATCGGCGAGCGCATCACGTTGGAGGCCCGCGCGACTGCGCAACCAGACGCGACCGTCCTTCCCGCAGCACCCGCCGCCGCGGCGCCCACAGAGGTGGTCCCACCAGGCGCCGGCGGCGTCGGCGGCCCCAGCGGCGCAGGTGCGTCAGACGGCACGATCGTGGTGGGCGGACAGAACCGGCCCGGTGGCGCGCTCCGAGAAGGGGCGATCGCCGGCGCCACCGTGGTGACCGGAGAGTCCCTCACACTCGAGTGCGCCGGCCGTTCGACGGTGATCTCGCCCGGGGCCACCGTCGTCGTCGGCCGTGACGCTGCTTGTGACCTCGTCACCACGAACCCGACGGTGTCACGTCAGCACGCGAGGTTCAGCCACGACGGCACGAGTTGGCTCCTCGAGGACCTCGGCTCCTCCTCGGGCACGTTCGTCGACGGCAAACGAGTGACCTCCAAGACGCTGGAGGGTCGCGTTGCGGTCTGGCTCGGCGACGAGGAAACGGGCGAGCGCGTCATCGCGTCCACCAGCGGCTCGCACCGCACCCGGGCGGAGCGGCGACGACGACTCGTGCCCTTCCTCGCGATTGCGACGGTGATCATCGCCGGTCTCCTCGCTGCCTTTCTCCTCATCGGTCGAGGACCCGACGAGGACGAACTCGCCAGAGGCACGGTTCGCATCTCCACCGCGGATTGGATCGGATCCGGCACCATCATCGACGCTCACAACGGCCTGATTCTGACCAATGCCCACGTGGTGGCCCCCAGCAGTCCCGGCGCCGGAGTCTTTCGTCGGAAGTTGAGCTCGGAGCTCGAGGACAACCCCAAGCGCCTGGTCATTGAGATCGCCGACGGCAAGGAGCGCGACGCCGAGCCCCGCTATCTCGGCGAGGTTGTCGCTTCCGACGGCTATCTCGACCTCGCTGTCGTCAAGATCACCAAGACCGTCGGCGGTCGGATCATCGAGCCGGGTGATCTGGACGGACTTGTCGAGATCGCCGTGGGCGACAGCGACGAGCTGACGACTGGCGACGCGGTGCGCATCCTCGGATACCCCCTCGCCGCGAACAGCCGCACCGTGACCCTGACCGAGGGAGTCGTATCGGGACCCGTCAAAGACGATCGTCTGGGATCCAACCGGGGGATGCTCAACATCAGCGCCGACATCCGTGGAGGGAACTCGGGTGGGCTCGCGGTGAATGACGACGGCGAACTCATCGGCATCCCGACACTCGTCCGGGGGGAGCAGGTCAGCAGCATGCGCCCCGCTTCCTGGGCCGTTCCGCTCATCGAGGCGGCCCGCCAGGGCAAGTCCTACACCTCCCCATGGGTGCGGCCGCTCCAGGATGAGTCGGTCAGCGACTACCGCCTCGTGACTCCCGGCACGGCCGGCATCGAGTTCAACTGCAAGGGCGATCCCGTCCGCAGCCTCGACGGCCTCAGCGCTGTCGGTATCGCCTTCGACTTCGACGGTTTCACCGCCGGCAAACACCAGGACGTGTTCCTCGCGCTGCTCGTCGACGGTGAGGTCGTCGGCAGATGGACGGCGGCCAACGAGTACCCGGTCAAGTGGCCCGCGTCGGGCTGCGCAACCGTCAGCATTCCGATTGATGTGAGCGGAGTCGACACGACCCTCAAGCCGCGGCTCGTTGTCGGTCTCGGCCCGAACTACGTCGCACCAGACTGAACCGGAGCGTCCCGGGTCACACCAACCGAAACGTGATCACCGTTGCACCCACCGTGATGCGGTCGCCACTCGCCAGCTCCACGTCGTCGACCCGCGCCCCGTTGCGATAGGTGCCGTTGGCCGATCCACAGTCGACGAGGCGGTAACCATCGGGCAGGCGTCGCACCTCGGCGTGGTGTCGGCTCACCTCGGGGTCGGCCACGACCACGTCACGGTCCGCAGCCCGTCCGATGGTGGTCGCTGCCCGCACGATCGGAACCGATGTCGAGCCGATCTCCAAGAGGGCTGCACGGGCCACCATCGACGATCGCACCACCGTGGCACCCTCGTCGCCCAATGCCGGAACGCGTCCGCTGGACACGTCCAACGAGGGATCCTGATTGAGGATGCGTTCCTCCAGCTCACGGAGTTCCCGAGACGGATCGATGCCCAACTCCTCAACGAGGAGTTCCCTTCCCTCGCGGTAGAGCGTCAACGCGTCCGCCTGCCGACCGGACCGATACAACGCGAGCATCAGGTGGGCGCGCAGCTCTTCGCTGAAGGGATGTGCTCGGAGCCACCCGGCCAACTCGTCGAGCAACTCACGGTGTCGGCCGATGGCCAACTCGGCCTCAGCGAGCAGTTCGCGGACGGTCAGCAGCGCCACGCCGAGCCGCGACACCCACGCGTCCGCAGATGCGTCCGGGTCGAGACCCGCCAGCGGATCGCCACGCCACAGCTCCAGCGCCCGCCGCAACGAGCGAGCGGCATCACCCGGCCGACCGGCAGCCAGCGCCGCTTCGGCCCGCCGGCGTTCCCCCTCGAACTCGAGCAGGTCGAGCTGTCCCTCCTCGAGTTGCGCCACATAGCCGGGACGCCGGGTGAGGATGAGACCCTCGGGGGCACCTGCGCCGACGAGCGACCGGCGAAGGTTCGACATGTAGACCTGCAGCGTGGCTGGACTGCGATTCCCACCGGCGTCACCCCACACCCACTCCACGAGCCGGTCCACCGACACGACGCGGTTCGCCTCCAAGAGCAGCAACGCCAACACCATCTGCTGCTTCGCCCCACCGAGCGCGACCTCGGCGCCATCCACCGTCGCCCGGAGCGGGCCCAGGACGGTGAAGCGGATCTCCGGTGTCACGAACCCCGCAGCGTCTTGAGGAGCTGACGCGCGATCGTGGCGTTCATCTCGTAGGTGGCGCGACGGCCCGCCTTCGACACCTGCCGGACGACGCTGCCGCCCGTGGCCTCTTCGAGCGAATCGAGCCCGGCGACCAGCGCACCCTTGGTGGCGTCAGTCGCTTTGTAGCCCATGGAGGTGAGCCCCTTCAGCAGGTCGCTCTGCGCGATCGGACCCGGCGCAGCGGCTGCGATGATCCGCAGCGCGTCCTTCGTCAGTTCCGCGCCCTGCTCGATGGCCTCCACGGCGCTGATGTTGCCGCTGGGCTCCTCGTCCATCGACGCCAACCACCGCCGCACCTTCACCACGATCTCGCCGTGGGTTTCGCCGTCAAAGCTCAACGTTGGCATGTCGTTGAGGCTATCGGTGGATCGGCTCGAAGGGGAGGTCCAAGGCAAGCAGCAGGAACTGTCGCAACATCGCGGCAGTCGCTCCCCAGATCGTCTCACCCTCGATTTCGAAGAACACCACCGGATGATCGATCTCCGGTGGCCCCCATCGCTCCTCGCGGTAGGCGGCCGGGTCGAGCAGCGCGGAAACGGGAACCTCGACGATCCGCTCGACCTCCGCGGCAGATGCGACGAGACCACTCGGGGCACGATCGAGGAGCCCGACAAAGGGCACGATCACCCGATCGCTCGTGACCGTCGTCAAGTGATCCAGTTCGCCGAGCACCTCGACCGAACCCGGATCGAGGCCCACCTCCTCGTTCGCCTCCCGCAACGCCGTGTGGGCGAGGTCGGCGTCAGACGGTTCCTCGCCGCCGCCGGGAAAGCTCACCTCCCCGCGATGGGTCCGCAGATCCCACGCCCGACGGGTGCAGAGCACGGTGGGCTGCCCGTCTCGTTCGAACCATGCTGCGAGGACCGCAGAGTTTCGGACACCCGGGCGCCCTTCCGCGCGTGCCGGAGCGCCCTGACGTCCGGCGAAGACCGCCCGAATGCGATCGAGGTCGAAGGTGCCGTCGAGGTCGCTCCATGCCGCCGGCGGACCAGGCCGCCACAGCGCCGGCCGCGGAATGTGTTGGGGGCCGCCTCGGGTCACCATCGGCAGACTACCGAGGGTCGAGACGCGCCTCGGCCGGCCCGAAGGCCGGCCGAGACAGCGTCAACGCGATGCACGAGGCATCACATCATGCCCATGCCGCCCATGCCGTCCATGCCGCCGCCAGGCATCGCCGGAGGAGCCTCCTCTGGCTTGTCGGCAACCAGCGACTCGGTGGTCAGCAGCAGACCCGCGATCGATGCCGCATTCTGCAGCGCGGCGCGGGTGACCTTCGCGGGGTCGATGACGCCCGCCTTGACCAGGTCCTCGAACTCGCCGGTTGCAGCGTTGAGCCCGATCGAACCCGACTCGCGCTCCACCTGCTGGACGACGACCGCGCCTTCGAGGCCGGCGTTGTCCGCGATGAGACGAGCCGGAGCCTCGAGGGCCTTCGCGACGCTGCGGGCGCCTGTGGCCTCATCACCTTCGAGCTGGGCGATCGCCGCCTCGACGTCGACGCGAACACGCAGGAGCGCCGTGCCGCCACCGGCGACGATGCCCTCTTCGATCGCGGCGCGCGTCGCCGAGAGCGCGTCCTCGATGCGGTGCTTCTTCTCCTTCAGCTCCACCTCGGTGGCGGCGCCGACCTTGATGACCGCGACGCCACCGGAGAGCTTCGCGAGGCGCTCCTGGAGCTTCTCGCGGTCCCAGTCGGAATCGGTGTTGTCGATCTCACGCTTGATCTGTGCGATCCGGCCCTTCACGTCCTCGTCGGAGCCAGCGCCCTCGACGATGGTCGTGTCGTCCTTGGTGATGACGACCTTGCGGGCCTGGCCCAGCAGGTCGAGGGTCGCAGCGTCGAGCTTGAGGCCGACCTCCTCGGCAATGACCTGACCGCCGGTGAGGATGGCCATGTCGGCCAGCATCGCCTTGCGGCGCTCACCGAAGCCGGGGGCCTTGACCGCCACCGAGTTGAACGTGCCGCGGATCTTGTTGACCACGAGGGTGGCGAGCGCCTCGCCCTCGACGTCCTCCGCCACGATCAGCAACGGCTTGCCGGCCTGCATGACCTTCTCGAGCACCGGCAGCATCTCCTGCACGGAGCTGACCTTGCCGTTCACGAACAGGATGTAGGGCTCGTTGAGGACCGCTTCCTGACGCTCGGGGTCGGTGACGAAGTACGGCGAGAGGAAGCCCTTGTCGAACTGCATGCCCTCGACGAAGTCCAAGTCGATGCCGAACGTGTTCGACTCCTCGACCGTGACCACGCCGTCCTTGCCGACCTTGTCGATCGCGTCGGCGATGACCTCGCCGATCTTCGGATCAGCAGCCGAGATGGAGGCAACCTGGGAGATCTCCGACTTGTCGTCGACGTCCTTGGCCAGCTTGGCGATCGACTCGACCGCGACGGCCACGGCGCGCTCGATGCCGCGCTTGAGCACGGTCGGGCTGGCGCCGGCGGCGACGTTGCGGAGACCTTCGCGGACCAGCGCCTGCGCCAGCACCGTCGCGGTGGTGGTGCCATCACCGGCGATGTCGTTGGTCTTGGTGGCGACCTCCTTCACGAGCTGGGCGCCCATGTTCTCGAAGGGGTCTTCCAACTCGATCTCGCGAGCGATCGAGACACCGTCGTTGGTGATGGTGGGCGCGCCGAACTTCTTGTCCAACACGACGTTGCGGCCCTTCGGGCCCAGCGTGACCTTCACCGCGTCGGCCAGCTTGTTGACGCCGGCCTCGAGGGCGCGCCGGGCGTCCTCGTCGAACTTCAGGATCTTTGCCATCTCGATCAGCTCACTTCACGATGGCCAGCACGTCGCGGGCCTGGAGGATGAGCAGGTCTTCGCCGTCGATGGTGATCTCGGTGCCGCCGTACTTCGAGTACACGACGCGGTCGCCGACCTTGACGTCCATCGGGATGCGCTCGTTGTCGTCGCCGAAGCGGCCCTCACCAACGGCGAGCACCTCGCCCTGCTGAGGCTTCTCCTTGGCGGTGTCGGGGATGACCAGGCCGCTGGCGGTCGTCTCCTCGGCCTCCGCCGGGCGAACGACGATGCGGTCTTCCAGTGGCTGCAGGTTCATGCAGATGCCTCCGTTGGCATTGTTGGTACGGGGTGACTTTTTGGCACTCTACCGGTGCGAGTGCCAAACCTAGCACTCGTAATGAGCGAGTGCTAACGCGTCGCCAACGGGAGGCGACGGCACTCGGCGCGCTGTCACACCAGCCGGAGGTTGGGGAGGGCGCCCGTGTCGGCCGCGCTGGGCCCATCGGATCGCAGGCGGTGGTATGCGGCGGCGGCCACCATCGCCGCGTTGTCGGTACACATCGAGCGCGTCGGCAGGAAGGCCCGCAGGCCGTCGGCGACACACACGTCCAACACCGCCTCCCGCAACTGTGTATTGGCGGCCACTCCGCCGGCGAGGCACAACCCCTTCGCACCGACCTCGTGTGCTGCTCGCCGCGCCTTGGAAACGAGCACGTCGCAAACCGCCTGTTGGAACGAAGCCGCAACGTCGGCCGTGTCGACCTCGGGGTGGCGGCGCACGTGGTTGACGACCGCCGTCTTCAGGCCGCTGAAGCTGAAGTCCCAGCCCTGGTCCAGCATCGGCCGCGGGAACGCGACTGCCGTCGGGTCACCCGTCATCGCGAGCGCGTCGATCGCGGGGCCACCCGGGTATCCCAGGCCCAAGAACCGGGCGACCTTGTCGAACGCCTCACCGGCCGCGTCGTCGAGGGTGGCGCCGATCACCTCGTAGTCGCCGGGGCCGTTCATGCGGATCAGCATCGTGTGACCGCCGGAGACCAACAGGACGACGAGGGGCATCGGCAGGTCGGGTTCCTCGAGCAGCGCTGCATACAGGTGGGCCTCGAGGTGGTTGACCGCAACGAAGGGCACACCCCACGCCAACGCCAGCGCCTTCGCGGACGACACCCCGATGAGCAGCGAACCGATCAGGCCAGGACCGTAGGTGGCGCCGATCGCTGCGATGTCACGGGACTCGACCCGGGCCTCCAACATCGCCTCGGCAACCACCGGCACCAACAACTCGAGGTGGGCCCGGCTCGCGATCTCGGGGACGACCCCGCCGTAGCGAGCGTGCAGGTCGATCTGGCTCGAGACCACCGACGACATCACGGTTCGGGCGCCGGCAACGACGGCCGCTGCCGTCTCGTCGCACGACGTCTCGATCCCCAACACGGGCGCCGCAGCACTGAGTTCGATCCCCGGCTCAACAACCATCGGTCCTCAATTCGTCACCGAGACCGGTGATCAACGCGTCGAGCCGTTGCCCGTAGGACGCGGAGCGCAGGTCGTGCGCCCACATGATCAGCGCATCCTCACCGATGTCGGCGTAGTAGTTCGGTCTGATTCCGCCGGGAGCGAAGCCGAAGCCTCGGTACAGTTCCTGGGCGCCACGATTGCTCACTCGGACCTCGAGCGTCACGTCGTCGATGTCGCGCTCGATGCAGCCCCGCATCAACACCGCCATCAGCCGGGTGCCGATCCCCTGTCGGTGATGTGCCGGGTCGACCGCCACATTGGTGACGTGCGCCTCCGCGGTGGTGAGCATCACCCCGCCGAAACCGACGACCACCGAGCCCGATAGGGCCACGACGTAGAAGCGGCTCGACGGCATCCGCAGCTCGCCAGCGAACAGTCCGTGCGACCACGGGCGATGGTTGGTCTGCTGCTCGATCTGCACCACGCCGCGAAGGTGACGGCGGCGCATCGGAGCGATGACCACCGGCGCCTCGGTCGACACGGCGATCACCGCTGCTCCCGTGTCGACCAGTTCACCTCGGCGTCGGGTCGCCGGAGATAGATCGGCTCCATCGCGTCGGGTGGGCGGAACTGCTCGCGCAACGCCTGAGCGTGGGCGAGTTGCACCAACGCTGACGCCGACGGGTGTGCGACGCCGAGGTCGGCCAGCTCGATCTTCGCGATCCCGTCGAACACCTCGTGATACCGGTGCGCTCCATCGCCGACGAGGAGCACCTCCTCGCCGCTCGCGAGCAGTTCCGACGCGAGGTCCTCGGGCGAACCGATCCGGTGATCACCGATCCGTTGGATCCCGCCCGGCACCTGTCGATAGAAGGCGAAGTACAACTCACCGCGACGAGCGTCGATCGCTGCGGCGATCAGGCGGGAGGTGTAGCGCACGGGGAACGCCAGAAGATCGAGGCTGGCAACGCCGATCATCGGGATAGCCAGCGCGTGCGCGAGCGCTTTCGCGGTCGCGATCCCGACTCGCAGGCCGGTGAACAAGCCCGGACCCAGGTCCACGGCGATCACGGAGATCTCGGCGAGGTCGATCTGCGCTTGCGCGCAGATGAACTCGATCGACGGGACGAGCGTCTCGGCGTGACGGCGGCCGCGGGTGCAGTGTGCCGCGGCGAGCACGCCCTCGTGACCGCCGATCGCGCAACCTGCAGCGAGGGTGGCCGTTTCAATACCCAGGATCAACACGGCTGCTCGCCCTCCTCCACCAACCACGGTGCGACCGCAGCACGCAACGCACGATCCCGTGCCGCCCACCGACCAACCGGCTCGATCTCGATTTCGCGATCGTCGTCGCCGAAGTCGCCCGATGGCAGACGGAGGCGGACCTCGAGTCGATCCGCTCCGAGCAGCGGGGCGATCGTGTCACCCCACTCGATGAGGATCACGGCGTCACCGTCGAGCATCTCGTTGAGGCCCAGGTCGGGGACTTCGTCGAGCGTCAGCCGGTAGATGTCGAGGTGATGGAGCGTCAGTCGACCCTCGTAGCTGCGGAGGAGCGTGAAGGTCGGGCTGGTGATCTGTTCGGTCACCCCGAGACCCCGCCCAAACCCTTGGGTAAAGGTCGTCTTGCCGGCACCGAGGTCACCGGAGAGCAGCACGACGTCGGTCGGGCGCGCGAGCTCGGCAATCGCCGCCGCAAGCTGCGCGGTCGCCCTTGCTGATGACGTTCGCACCACGATCACGGCGGCCACGATACCGACGCTCACCAAGGCCCTCGTATCGTGGTGACCGATGTCCTCGACGACGGAACACCGACGCAGGAGGTTGCTACCCGCGCTCGGCGCCGCCGTCGCACTCATCGCGCTCAGCCTGACGCAGACACCGCCACCCGCCGTTGCCCAGGCGAGCTACGTCGCCGTCGACGTCCGCACCGCCCCGGCCGTTCCCCAGCCCGGCGACAACGTCACCGTGAGCGCGCGGATCACCCAGTGCCCTCCGGGGGCGACACTCGTTCAGGTCCTGCTCACCAGCTCTGACGGCCACTCGACCTCCGCCGCCCTCATGGCGGAGTCACTCGCCCGGACGTCGCTGCTGTGGCGAACCCGGGCGGTGATTCCACTGACGAACGCGGTCGAAGGTTGGTACGGCATCCGTGTTCAGTGCGGCACCTTCGTCCCCGATCACATCCCGATGGCGAACACCTACTTCGCGGTCGGGGCGCGGACGACCAAAGAGGTGCGTCTGTCGGCCGACACCGTGCAACGGGGCAACACCCTCACGCTTTCGGGAACGGGTTGTCCGGGTCCGACCGTCGAGTACGAGGTTCAGCAGTATTCGGGTCGTGCCGGCGCGTTCGTCCCCACAGGAACGATCCCCGTCGCACCCGACCACTCCTGGTCCGCCGAGATCCCCTTCAGCACTCAGCTGATCCCCGGTCTCAGCGTGGTCAGCGCGCGGTGCACGATCATCAACCAATACGGTCAGGTCGTGTTCATCACCTACGGTCGTCCCCTCGAGGTGACCGTTGTGGCGGAGCCCGATCAGCAGTAGCGCCTCAGCGCGAGGGCCGATACACGCGGGCGAGCCGATGCCCGAGACGGCTCACCACCTCGTAGGGAATCGTGTCGAGCCAAGCTGCCCACTCATCTGCGGTCACCTGCTCACCACCCTGGCGACCGAGTAACACGACCTCGTCACCCACCGCGACGTCGTCGTCGCCGCAGTCGACCATGAGATGGTCCATCGTGACCGCGCCGACGATTGGTCGACGGCGACCACCAATCAGCACCACACCTTTGCCGTGACCGAGGTGGCGGTCGACGCCGTCCGCGTACCCGATCGGGATCGTCACGATCTGCCGAGCGACCGGCGCCGCGCCATCGAGGCCGTAGCTCACCCCTTCGCCCGCGCCGACGACTTCGACCCGGGCGACCACCGAGCGCAGGCTCAACGCCGGTTGCAGCTCGACGAGCGACGCGAGCGGCTCCGACGGCGCGATCCCATAGACCGCGATTCCGCACCTCACCATGTCGTAGCGGGCCTCGGGATGTGCGATCGCCGCAGCGGAGTTCGCCGCGTGACGCCACCGCGGTCGCACCCCCGAGCGATCCAGCGCACGCAACACCCCGTCGAAGCGACGCAACTGCGTTGCGGTCTCCGGCCGCTCCGGACGATCCGCGACTGCCAAGTGCGTCCAGATGCCGTCCACTCGGAGGTTCGGCGAGTCGGCCGCCGCAGCGGCGACCTCACTCGCCGCCTCGGGCCGCAAACCCGCACGGTGCATTCCGGTATCCACCTTGCAGTCGACTGCGGCAACCCTGGCCTCGGCGCGTGCGAGGCGTTCGAGACGTGCGAGCCCCGCCGCGGAGCCGACGGTGAGCGCGACCTCCGCACGCACCGCCGCGAGGGCCGAGGCCTCGTCCGGCGGTTCAGCGAGCACGAGGATCGGCGCCGCGATCCCCGCGTCTCGCAGTTCGATGGCTTCCTCGACGGCTGCCACCGCGAGCCGAGCCGCCCCGGCATCGAGCGCCGCGGCCGCAACCTCGACGGCCCCATGGCCGTATGCGTCCGCCTTGACCACGACACAGCAGTCCACACCGGTCATCGTGCGGAGCGTTCCCACATTTGCGGCGATCGCTCCGAGGTCGACTTCGACCACTGACGGCCGGAGATACGCGACGGTCATCGCGCCGACTCGACGCAGTCGTTCCAGGCGCCGTCGATCAACTCGGGGAGGTCTCCGGCGACGAAGCCGACGGTTCTGCTCGACGTGATCGCAGCACAGCCGTGAAGATGCGCCGCCGCGGCGGCGGCATCGAACGCGTCCATCCCGCGGGCCAGGAGCGCGCCGACCATCCCGGCGAGCACATCGCCCGTTCCGGCGGTCGCGAGCCGTTGATCACCCGAGTTGACCAGAGCGACCCGACCCGACGGGTCGGCAACCACGGTCGTCGGCCCTTTGAGGAGCACCGTCGCGGATCGGGCGACGGCGAGGCGTCTCGCCGAATCGATTCGGTCCGCTGCGGGTGGGTGGCCCATGAGATACGTGAACTCCCCGTCGTGAGGGGTGAGGACGGTCCGACGCTGCGCCGGGAGCGGCCGGTCGTCATCCGCGAGGCACCAAAGGGCATCACCGTCCAACACCAGCGGCCTGCGACTCGCTGCTGCGAGTGCGATCACCGCGTCGCGCGTCGCCGCTTCACGACCGAGGCCCGGGCCGACGACCAGCGCCCCGAAGCGATGGAGTTCATCAGCGACGACCCGATCCCAGCCGACGAGGGGAAGCGGCTGGGAGACGACTTCGACCGGCGCTCGCGTCTCGTGGGCCCCCGGGGTGCTCAGACGCACGTACCCGGCACCGCATCGAGCCGACCCTCGAGCCGCGAGCACCGCCGCGCCACCCATTCCCGGCGAACCAGCGACCACCCACACCGCGTGGCGCCACTTGTGGTCGTCGGTGTGGGTCAGCGGCAACCGCCGCCCCACCGACACATCGGTGACGAGCCCGATATCGAGTGGCGCCGGAAGGCCGATGTCGACCACCTCGACCCGTCCCGAGTGACGTGGCCCGTCGGCGAGGAGCAGGCCCGGCTTCCACGCCGCGAACGTCACCGTCGACCTCGCGACGAACGGCCGACCGGCCGCGACCCCTGTCAGGCCGTCGATCCCCGAGGGGATGTCGACGGCAAGCACCGGCGCGTCAGTTGCGGGAGCCGTGAACTCGCCACGAAACCCGGTGCCGAACGCGGCGTCGATCACCAGGTCCACCGCAGCGAGGTGCTGAGGCATCCGGTCGGCCTCGATGATCTCCACCCCCACTCCGCGACGAGCGAGCCGTTGAGCCGCGACACGACCGTCCGCCCCGTTGTTCCCGGGCCCGCACACCACCGCGACCCGGCGGCCGTACGCGCCGCCCAGCATGCGGAGAGCCGCTCGTTCCACGGCGGCCCCCGCCCGCGCCACGAGCACCTCGGTCGGCTCGGACGCCTCGGCGTCGATCCGTCGCATCTCCTGGGGTGTCACCACCGGTTCCACCGGCGAAGTCTCTCAGTCCGAACGTCGATGAGCGACACCGCCACACGCGACGACGATCGCCGCGGCGACCCCACCGTCGTGGGACAGGCTGACCAGCCAGCGAGACGCGCCCGCATCGCTCGCTCGCTGCGACGCCTCCCCGTGCAGACGAATGCTCGGCGGCTCGTCTCCCCCACCGGTCACCTCGATGTCGCGGAGCGGCACCTCGAACACACCGAGGCCCAACGCCTTGAGCACCGCCTCCTTCGCAGCAAAGCGCGCCGCGAGCGACGACGTCCCACCCCGATCGGCGGCCGATCGCTCCGTCGCCGTGAAGACCCGCTGTGCGAAGCGTTCCGTGCGAACGATCGCCCGCTCGATCCGAGCGACCTCGACGACATCGATTCCAACGCCGACGACGCCACCAAGCGTCCGTAGCCCGTCGGGCGGATCGATCACGACCGCCAGCGGTTAGCCAGATCCCAGATGGGTTCGCAAAGCAGATCCTCGACGGACTGCTCCGCGAGGAGATCTTCCCGGAACACGTCTTCGGTCTCGGTGACATGGTCACGCAGCGCCTGGTAGCGGCGGCGGTAACCGGACAAGACCACCCTCGCGGAAGTCGCGGAAAGCCGGTCGGCCAGCCGAAGGTGCAGCAGGGTGAGGCCTGTCGTGACGCCGTCTTTGGTCTCGGGAACGATGAGGACGAGCCGGCCGTCGCTGCGACCGCGTGCCACCATCAACTCCTGTTCACGGGCGACGAGGTGCTTGGTACCCCGGAGGCGATGGTCTCGGTCGGTTCGGGAGGACAGGTTCGCAGCGAGGCCAGAGCGATCGACGACGACCACTGACGGCTGAGCCGACTCCACGTCCTCGACGCGATAGCGGGTCGAGCCGACCACCGCCTCGATCGCCGGGTCCAGCGCCGCGAGGGACAACAAGGTTGCGTAGCTGAGGCGGTCTCTCGGCGCACCCGCCGCAATGGTGGCAACGACGAGTGGAACGTTGAGCAGCGACTCGTCGGAGCGACTGATGCCGACCGTGACGGTCTTCGCCTGGTGCTTGATGGCATCGACCGGCCGGGTCAACTCTTCGATCCCGGTGGTGAGCGCAGCGGTCAGGTCGTCGAGCACGACGCCCGGCGTCCCGACCTTGCCGAACTCCGCCTGGTAGGCGCCGAGGCCGCTCACGCCGGTGGCGTAGCGGAACAACGACGCCACCCGAACCGCCGTCGACGCCTCGAGGTGACCGTTGTAGGAGCCGGCGCGGAGCCCGTCGAGGAACGCCGCGGCGTGAGGTTGGAGGTCGCGTTGGATGTCACCGAGGTCCAACTCGGGCCCCGACGTCGCCGTGTCGAGCCGGTCGACCACCGACTCGATGACACCACGTGCCGCGCGCAGCGGGTTCGCCTGGGCATCGATCGCGAGCGCTGCCTCGTAGCCGAAGAGATGCCCCACCATCGCTGAAAGCACGAACGCGAGCCGTGGGTCCGTCTCGGGCACCGACACCACGTGGAGCGCGGCGCCGAACGGCCGATCACCGTCGGTCGCGATCACGATGGGCGCCGCCTTGTGCGCCCGGTAGATGGCAATCTCCTTGCCGACATCCGCTGCGGTCGAGCCGCTGAGGCCCGCAGCACACACGAGGATCAGGGGCTCGGACGACAAGTCGATGTGCTTCTTGTCCTCGGTGGCGTCGCAGGCGATCGACTTGTAACACAGCTCGGAGAGCTTGATCCGAATCTCGCGAGCGGCAATCGAGTTGGGCCCATTGCCGACAATCGCCCAGTACCGACGGGCGGGAGCGAACCGTTGCGCCGCGACCGCGATGTCCTCACCCCGACCGAGGACCTCCCCCATCCGATCGGGCAGCTCGCGCAGCGCACGCAGGAGCGACTGCTCCGACGGCTCCGCTGCGGTGACCGCCCCCGTCACGTGTTCCGCAATTGCATACGCGAGCAGCAGACCCGCCGCGATCTGCGCATAGAACGCCTTGGTCGACGCAACGCTCATCTCCACGTCGCGGCCGTCGGAGGTGTACAGGACGCCGTCGGAGCGATCGCACAGGTCGCTGTTTCGGCGGTTCACCACCGCCACGACCACCGCTCCCCGTGCGCGCGCCAAGTCGACGGTGCGGTTCGTGTCGGTCGTGGTTCCCGACTGGCTGATCGCCACGACCAGCGTGTCGGACATGTCCCCGCGGAGCCCGAACCCAGACAGTTCGGTTGCCAAGCGGGCCTCGACGCGTACGTCGGTGGGCTCCAACAGTCGGCTCAGCGCCGCGACGAGCCCGTGGCCGGCCGCCGCTGCGGTGCCCTGTCCGATGACGACGACGTGGCGAATCCGCCCGGACCTCAATCCCGAGGTCACCGCTTCAGGGAGCGCCGTCGCACCGACCACGACCTGCAGGTTGCCGTCGGTCTCGACCAGCTTGCCCCGGAGCGTCTTGCGGAAACTCGCCGGAGCGTCGTTGATCTCCTTGAGGAGAAAGTGGGGGTACGTGCCGCGGTCGATGTCCCGGGTCGTGATCTCCGCAGCGCTGATCTCGGCGGGATCGACCGGGAGCGGAGTCCCGTCGTAGGAGCGGCGATCAACCGCCGTCGCATCGCCCGCCGACGCCGCATCGAGGACGACGAGCTGACCGCGGCTCCCCACCGCGTTGTCGGGGTCTGACGGGGTCTCGCCGTCGAGACGAAGGTAGCGGTCGGTCTCCTCAACCAGCCCGTAGGGTTCGCTGGCCACCAGGTACGCGTCCTCGGCGAACCCGACGTAGAGGGCCTGGCCGCTGCCGCGCAGCGCGAGCAGCAACGTGGCGGGATCCTCGCCGCGGGCCGCCGCGATCGCGACAGATCCGTCGAGGGTTCGGACCGTCTCCCGGAACGCCTCCCGCGGCTCGAGGCCATCCCGGAGACGCCGGGCCATGATCGTCGGGATCACCTTCGCATCGGTGGTGATGGGCGGGGCGATGTGCAGCGCCTCCGAGGTGACGAGGTCCGCGAAGTTGTCGACGTCTCCGTTCAGCACCGCCGTGACGAACGGAGACGGATCCCGGCCGGCCTCTTCCGAGGACTGCGGGTGCGCGTTGGCATCGGAGATGATGCCGACCGAGGCCCATCGCGTGTGTCCCAACACGAGCGCTTCGGCAGTGTCGGCATCGAGGGCGTCGCGGAGCAGATCGTCGTTGCGGAGCGCGGCTCGCAACGCCGCCGTGTTGTCGCCGAGCTCACCGATCTCTGCCGCCGCCTTGTAGACGAACACCAGCGAATCCCCTGCGACCTGCACGGCGCCGGATCCGAACAACGGATCCCGACGCTCGTCGAGTCGAGCGCGAATGGACTGGTCGGCGACATCGAGAGCATGTCCCCGCACGACAACCTCGATGCCTGCCGAGTCGCGCCCACGCACCTCGAGGCGATCGAGAGCCGACAACGCCTGGTGGAGACTGAAGCCGGCCGCGAGCGCCGCGCGCCGACGGTCCGAGCCGATGAGCTCGAGCACCTCACGCACGGCGCGGAGCCGGTCGAAGCGCACCGCCCACAGCGCGTCCTTGAGCCGCGACAACTCTGCGTTCAGTCGCTCGAGTTCGCCAGGGTCCCGACGGTTCGACGGGTCGTCGAGCAACGCCTCGCAGCCGGTTACCGCATCGGAGATTTCCGCCGCGAGGGAGGCGATCCGCCCGGTATCGATCGGGTTCGCGGCCATCCCGACCAAACCCGGCATCCCACGCAGTTCACGATCGATGGCCGAAACCTCGTGGCCGGCATCGTCGAGCGCCCCGCCGACGACGGCGACCAGTTCCGCCGGGGTTGCCGCCGCGAACCGATCCCGGACGGCAGTGAGACGCTGCAGCAGCGCCGCGGTTTCGACGTCGGGTCGTGTTGACGGTCGCCGCAGGACCGCGATGATGCCGCACATGATTCAGGCTCTTCCGGAGACGGGCGGAGGAACCACTATACGAAGGGCAGGAAAACGCTGTCCGTTCAGCGGTGCGCCGCCGCGACGGCATCGACAAGCTGCTCGGCCACCGAGACCGCAACCTGCGCATCGGTCGCCTCGACCATCACTCGCACCATCGGCTCGGTTCCGCTCTGGCGCACCAGCACACGGCCCGAATCGCCGAGCTGTCTCGTCGCCGCATCGATCTCGTCGCGGACCCGCTCGAGCAGCGACGGGTCACGCTCGGCGAGGGTGACGTTTCGAAGCACCTGGGGCAGCCGGGTCATCGCCGAATCTGCGAGCGTGTCGAGTGGTGTTGCCGTACGGGTGAGGATGTCGGCGATCACCACCGCCCCGAGGACGCCGTCGCCGGTGGTCGCGAGATCGCGGAAGATGAGGTGGCCCGACTGCTCTCCTCCGAGCGACAGTCCCTCGCGGTCGATCGCTTCGAGCACGTGGCGGTCCCCGACCGGCGTCTCGACGACCACAATTCCCTCCGCTGCCATGGCCTTGCGGAACCCGAGGTTGGTCATCACCGTGACCGCGACGCCGTTGTTGCGCAATCGACCGCGCTCCTTGAGATCACGGGCCGCGATCGCGAGCAGTTGATCACCGTCGATGAGCCGACCGGTGCGATCCACGGCGAGCACCCGATCGGCGTCGCCGTCGAACGCGAACCCCACGTCGGCGCCAGATTCGCGGACCGCGTCACAGAGTCCCTCCGGATGCGTTGAACCGCACCCGTCGTTGATGTTCATCCCGTCGGGGGACGCGTTCAGCACCATGGTCGCGGCACCGAGTTCTGCGAACACCGCAGGTGCGACTTCCGATGCCGCGCCATTCGCGCAGTCCAAGACGACCGACAAACCCGAGAGGCGTCGCCCCTCGATTGCCGCTCGCAGGCGGCGCTGATCGTCCTCTAGCACCGAGGGGACCGGGCGGAGCACCCCGACCGCAGCCCCGGTCGGCACGCGGGCGTCGGGTTCCGACCACGGTTCATCGGAGATGGCTCGTTCGATCTGGTCCTGCGCCTCGTCGGACAGCTTGGTGCCGCCCGGCCCGAAGACCTTGATCCCGTTGTCCTCCGCCGGATTGTGCGAGGCGGAGATCATCACGCCCGCCACACCCTCGGCCGCCGCGAACGCCGCGACCGCCGGGGTCGGGACGACCCCGAGGAGCGCCACGTCGACCCCTTCGGCACAGATTCCGGCAGCGAGCGCCGCCTCGATCAACTGACCCGAGTGCCGCGGGTCGCGCCCGACGGCGACGGTTGATCCGCCGACCACCCGTGCAACCGCGCGACCGACCTTGAGACACAGCTCCGGAGTCAGCGCCGCGTTCGCCCTGCCCCGAATGCCGTCTGTGCCGAAGCGCATGACGGCAGGCAGGTCAGCGCTTGGAGTACTGCGGCGCCTTGCGGGCCTTCTTCAGGCCGTACTTCTTCGACTCCTTCTCGCGTGCGTCGCGGGTGAGGAATCCGGCCTTCTTCAGCGTGGGTCGCAGCTCTCCGTCGAGCGCCACGAGCGCTCGGGCGATACCCAGGCGCAGCGCGCCGGCCTGACCGGTCGGGCCACCACCATGAAGCGTCGCATCGATGTCGTACGCCTCGGTGAGCTCCGTCGCCGTCAGCGGCTCGGTGAGGATCATCCGATGCGTGTCGTTCGGGAAGTAGTTCTCGAGCGGGCGCTTGTTGACCGTGATCGTTCCGTTGCCGGGACGGACCCGGACACGGGCGACGGCACGCTTGCGACGGCCGGTGGCTTGGACGAGCGGAAGAGGCATGAGTGAGACGACTCCGTTATGCGCTGGCGCGATCGCGTGCGTGGTCGAGAACGAGCGGGGAGGGCTGCTGGCCCTGGTGGGGATGGGTCGGACCCGCGTACACCTTCAGCTTTCGCAGCATCTGCCGGCCGAGTCGGTTCTTCGGCAGCATCCCGCGAATGGAACGGCGGACGGCTTCCTCCGGCTTCTCCGCGAGGAGCTGCGCGTAGGAGGTGCTGCGGAGACCGCCCGGGAAACCCGAGTGACGATGGATCTGCTTGGCCTCGGCCTTCCCTGCGGTGAGCACGACCTTGTCGGCGTTGACGATGATCACGTGATCGCCGGTGTCGAGGTGTGGCGTGAAGGTCGGCTTGTGCTTGCCGCGCAGCACCCGAGCGACCTCGGTGGCGAGGCGACCCAAGACGAGCCCGTCCGCGTCGACAACGTGCCATCCACGCTCAATCTCTGCTGCCTTCGGTGTGTAGGTGCGCACGCGGGAACCCTCTGTGTGTCGAATCGTGGTGTTCGCGCCTGACGGGACCTCACAAGCGGCGCGAACGCAACGGACAACGTTACCGGTCTCGGGTTTTCACCAGCAAGCCGACGCCGACACCGAACCGCCCCACACCAAACCGCCCCACACCGAACCGCCCCCCACACCGAACTCGGCAGCCTCCAGCCGGAATCTCGGCTCCACACTTCCGAGAATCACATCGGCCGTGTCCGCCGTCACGATTCGTAGCCGACTTCCCACAGGGTGAGGCCGTGCGGCGGGGCGACGGTCCGGACCCCTCCACGATCCCGAGACTCGAGGATGGAGCGGACCTCGCTCGCCTCGATCCGACCGCGGCCGACGTCGACGCACAGTCCCACGATCGACCGGACCATCTGGTGACAGAACGCGGTCGCCCGGATCTCGAAGCACCGTTCGTCCGGGCCGACCTCGGTCCAGGTCGCCTCGAGTACCCGACGAATGGTCGACGCGGGCGTGGCTGCCGCGGACACAGGCTTGGGTGCCCGACAGAACGAGGCGAAGTCGTGGGTGCCGACCAGCACCTGCGCTGCTTCGTTCATCTCGGCGACATCCAACGTCGCTCCGAGGTGCCAGATGGTGAGCCGATCGAGTGGGTCGGCCGCAGCGGCGGTGCCGACCCGATAGCGGTAGTGCCGCCACTGGGCCGAGAACCGGGCATCGAAGTCATCACCGACGACCTCGGCCGAGCGCAATGCGATCGCTCCACCACTGAGCGCCGCGATCGATCGCTGGAGTCGCCGAACGTCGAGACGACCCGCTGGCGCGTCGAAGGAGATGACCTGACCGCGAGCGTGGACTCCCTTGTCGGTCCGTCCGGCGACGCTGATGCGCACGGGCACGCCGAGGGCGCGGCGGAGATGATCTTCGAGAAACCCCCCGACCGTGCGGTGGGGATCGTTACGAGCGAAACCGTGGAAGCCGGAACCGTCGTACGCGACGACCGCCCGGATACGTTCGGTGTCGTTCAGTCGACCAACTCGATACGAGCCATGGGGGCGTTGTCACCCTGGCGCGGACCCAACTTGAGGATGCGGGTGTAACCGCCGGGCCGGCTGGCGAAGCGCGGGCCGATGTCGTCCATCAACTTGGCGGCGATCTCCTGATCGCCCAGGTACGAAAGGATCTGGCGGTGGTTGTGCAGGCCACCCTTGCGAGCCTTGGTGATGACCTTCTCGGCGATCGGACGGAGCGCCTTTGCCTTCGCCTCGGTGGTCACGATCCCTTCGGCGGCGACGAGCGACGACACGAGGTTCGCCATCATCAGCCGCTGGTGGGAGGAACTCCCGCCGAATCGACGACCCTTCTTCGGTGTGCCTTGCATCGGGGGCCTCTCAGTTCCGAGCGCGGAGCGACAGGCCCCGTGCGTCGAGTTTCTCGATGACCTCGTCCAGCGACTTCTGGCCGAAGTTGGTGATCGCGAGCAGGTCGTCCTCGGACTTCAACAGCAGCTCACCCACGGAGTTCACCTGCGCTCGCTTGAGGCAGTTCCGCGGGCGCTCGGACAGGTCGAGGTCTTCGATCGGAAGGTCGAGATCGGGCGAGCTGCTCGTGACGGTGCCGACCTCACCGAGCTCGAGGCCCTGGGGCTCGTCGCTCATGTTCTCGACGAGCTCGACGAGCGCCTTGAGGGTGGCCCCGGCTGACGCAAGCGCCTCGCGCGGCGAGATCGATCCATCGGTTTCGATGTCGAGTTCGAGACGATCGAAGTTGGTGGACTGCTCGACGCGGGTCGGATCGACCTTCAGGCTCACCCGACGGACCGGCGAGAAAATCGAGTCGATCGGAATCACGCCGATGGTCGTCGTTGAGCGACCGGCATCGGCAGCGAGGTAACCACGGCCTCGCTCCACGGTCAGGTCGACCGCCAGACGGCCCTTCGCGTTGAGGGTCGCGATGTGCAGGTCGCCGTTGAGGATCTCGACATCGGCGGTGGTCTGAATGTCCGACGCCTTCACCTCGGCCGGGCCACGCACGTCGAGCCGCAACGTGACGGCTTCATCCGAGTGCGAGCGGAGCACCACGTCCTTCAAGTTGAGGATGATGTCGGTCACATCCTCGGTGACGCCGCCGATGGTGTCGAACTCGTGCAGTGCGTCGTCGAAGCGAACCTGCGTAATCGCCGCGCCCGGGATCGACGACAGCAACGTACGCCGCAGCGAGTTGCCGATCGTGTGACCAAAGCCCGGCTCGAGCGGGCTGATCGCGAACCGCTGACGGTTGCCGCCCTCGTCGTCGACGGACTCGACGGTCGGACGTTGGATGACCAACATGTGATCTGTACCTCTTCGCTGGGGGCGGTTACTTCGAGTAGAGCTCGACGATGAGCTGCTCACGGACGGGAGTGTCGATCTGCTCGCGAAGGGGCAGCTCGCGGATGGTCGCTTCGAACCCGCCGTCGGCGGAGTCGATCCACGCCGGTGCGCTGCGGCCCAGCGCGTCCATGTTCCACTGCACGGTGACCGTGCCACGCGCCTTGTCGCGCAGGCGGATGACGTCGCCCTTGCGGACCCGATAGCTCGGGATATCGACCCGTCGGCCGTTGACGTCGACGTGTCCGTGGTTCACGAACTGCCGGGCCTGCGGACGGGTCGCTGCCCAGCCGGCGCGGTACACGATGTTGTCGAGTCGCAGCTCGCAGTAGCGCAGCAGGTTCTCGCCCGTCACACCGGGACGGCGTGACGCCTCGGCGTAGAGATTGCGGAACTGCTTCTCGGAGAAGCCGTAGGTGAAACGGGCCTTCTGCTTCTCTTGCAGCTGCAGGAGGTACTCGCTGACGTTGCCACGGCGACGCGTGCGGCCGTGCTCGCCGGGCGGATAGGGGCGCTTCTCCATGGCGATGTTCTCGCCTTTGGTTCCCCAGATGTTCGTGCCGAGGCGACGCGACACGCGCGCCTTCGGGCCTGTGTAGCGGGCCATCTCGCTTACATCCTCCGTCGCTTGGGCGGGCGACAACCGTTGTGCGGCACCGGCGTCACGTCCTTGATGCCGGTGACCTCGATGCCGACGTTCTGGATCGACCGAATTGCCGTCTCGCGACCCGAACCTGGGCCCTTGACGACCACGTCGACCTTGCGAACGCCGTGCTCCATCGCACGCCGAGCGGCCTGTTCGGCTGCCATCTGCGCTGCGAACGGCGTGGACTTGCGTGATCCCTTGAAGCCGACGTTCCCCGCGGAGGCCCAGGAAATCACGTTGCCGTCCTGGTCGGAGATCGACACGATGGTGTTGTTGAAGGAACTCTTGATGTGCACCACGCCGTGGGTGATGTTCTTGCGTTCCTTCTTGCGGGGCCGACGACCCCCTGCAGGTGGCTTCGCCATTACTTCCTGACCTTCTTCTTCCCGGCGACGGTCTTCTTGGGGCCCTTACGGGTGCGAGCGTTCGTGTGGGTGCGCTGACCGCGAACCGGCAGGCCACGACGATGGCGGAGGCCCTGGTAGCAGCCGATCTCCATCTTGCGCTTGATGTTCTGGGAGACCTCACGCCGGAGGTCGCCCTCGACCTTCAGGTGCTCATCGATGTGCGCACGGAGCTTGTTGACCTCGGCGTCGGTGAGATCACGAACTCGGGTCGAGGGATCAATCCCCGTGGCCTCGCAGATCTGCTCGGAAATGGAACGGCCGATGCCGTAGATGTAGGTGAGGGAGACGACGAGCCGCTTCTCGCGGGGGATGTCGACGCCGGAAATACGTGCCATGGACGGTGACGTTCCTTCCTCAGCCCTGGCGCTGCTTGTGACGGGGGTTCTCGCAGATGACCTGCACGCGCCCATGGCGCCGGATCACCCGGCACTTTTCGCACATCTTTTTCACGCTCGGTCGGACCTTCATGGTTGCTCTCTGCTCGTGGCCAGCCGGCGCCGAAGCACCGGGAGGCGAATGGCGACCCTGCAGACGCAGGTCGTCGCCGGGATCACTTGTACCGGTAGGTGATACGACCTCGGGTGAGGTCGTAGGGGGTGAGTTCCACCTGCACCTTGTCGCCAGGGAGGATTCGGATGTAGTGCATCCGCATTTTCCCGGAGATATGGGCCAACACCTTGTGGCCGTTTTCGAGCTCGACCCGAAACATGGCGTTCGGGAGAGGCTCGATGACCGTCCCTTCGAGGACGATTGCGTCTTCTTTGGGCTTGGGCAGGACGAACTCCTCCTACGGAGGGGGTGGAACGGACTCGTGGCGGACCCGACACGCGACGAGAGTCGGCTCAGGCCAGCGGAAGAGCGTACCGACTTCGCGCACCCTCAGCCAAACCGGCGTCGTCACTCGGCGCGATGGGCGTCGATTGCAGCCACCAGGGCGGCGGTCACAGCATCCGGATCGTTGTTGCCATCAACGGTCACCAGCTTGCCCCGGGACTCGAACCAGTCGATCAACGGCGCCGTCTCGGCCTGGTACAGGTCGAGACGCTCCCGAACCGCGGACGCCGTGTCGTCGGCGCGCTGGACGACCTCCCCGCCGCACACGTCGCACACACCCGGCACCTTCGGTGGTCGGGACACGGAGTAGATGTGGCTGCTGTCGAGGGCGCACACCCGGCGTGAGGAGATGCGCTCGATGACGACCTCCTCGGGCACATCGAGGTTCACTGCCATCGAGAACGACTCGTCGCCGGTGACCGCGACGAGTGCCTCGGCTTGGCCGGTCGTCCGCGGAAAGCCGTCGAGCAGCCAACCCTCGCGAGCATCGTGATGGGCGAGACGCTCGGCGACGAGCCCAACCATGATGTCGTCGGGCAGCAGGCGGCCGGCGTCCATGTACTCCTTGGCCTTCAGGCCGAAGGCGGTGCCATCGCGCACCGCCGCGCGGAGCATGTCACCGGTGGAGATATGAGGGACACCGTAGTGAGCGGCCAGACGGGTGCACTGCGTGCCCTTGCCTGCTCCCTGGCGTCCGAAGACGATCAACCGCACCCGCTCAGACATCGGCGTACTTCAACAGCTCACGATCCCGGCGTGCAACACGGCGAGAGTGGATGGTTCTCAATTCGAGGGCTCACAGCTTGAGGAAGCCTTCGTAGTTCCGCATCATCAGCTGGCCATCGACCTGCTTCATCGTCTCGAGCGCGACACCCACCGCGATCAGCAGGGAGACACCACCGAAATCGGTCCCGATGCTGGCGTTCTGCGTGCTCAAGACGTTCGCGAAGATGATCGCGGGAACGAGCGCGATCGCCACGACGAAGAGCGCTCCGGGGACCGTGATGCGGTTCAGCATCTTGGTGAGGTACCGCTCGGTCTGCGGGCCGGGCCGAATGCCGGGAATGAACCCGCCCTGCTTGCGCAGGTTCTCCGCCTGTTGGACCGGATCGAACGCGATCGCCGTGTAGAAGAACGAGAACCCGAAGATCAACAGGCCGAAGAAGGTCAGGTAGTACGGGCTGGTGCTTCGGACCATGTGGTCGTTGATCCAGGTCTGCCACGTCTTGCCCCAACCGTCTGCGGGAAGGACCTGGCTCAACAGCACGGGAAGGTTCAGCACCGCCGAGGCGAAGATCACTGGGATCACGCCCGCCATGTTGACCTTCAGCGGGATGTAGGTGCTCTGGCCGCCGTACTGCTTGCGGCCGACCACCCGTTTTGCGAACTGGACGGGGATCCGCCGTTGCCCCTGCTCCATGAAGACGATGAAGCCCAGCATCACCAACACGATGACCACCAGGAGCGCGATACCACCCCAACCATCGGAGGACTTCACCGAGGTGAAGGTCCCGGGCAACGACGACACCACCGAGCAGAAGATGATGAGCGACATGCCGTTGCCGATGCCGCGCTGGGTGATCGCCTCACCCATCCACATCAACAACGCACTGCCGGCGGTGAGGGTCAGCACGATCAAGGACACCCGTCCGAAGTTGAAGTTCGGGACGAGGTCGAGGTTGGACGTGTTTCCACCGGTGAGCCCGCCGCCCTGACGGTGGAAGACATACACCAGGCCGGTGGACTGGATCAGCGAGATGCCGATCGTGAGATAACGGGTCCACTGCGTGATCTTCCGCTGGCCGACCGCGCCCTGCTCCTGCCACTGCTGGAGGCGAGGGATGACCACGGCGAGGATCTGCATGATGATCGACGCCGTGATGTACGGCATGATCCCGAGCGCGAACACCGCAAAGTTCGTGAGGGCGTGTCCGGAGAAGAGGGTCAGGAATCCGAGGATGCCGCCTTGCTTGGCTTGCTCCTTGATGGTGTTGACCGCGTTCTGATCGATCCCGGGCACCATGACGTAGGAGCCCAGCCGGTACAGCACCAACATGCCGAGGGTGAAGAGGATCTTGTTGCGAAGATCCGGGATCTTGATAACCGTCCGAATGGACTTGAACACAGCGTTGCTCCCGTGCTCCGTGTGGGTTGTCGTACGTTACCGTCGGAGAACCGGGACCGGTTCCGCCCTCAGCGGTTGGTGTGAGCGCTGCCGTGGAACGCGGGGCGAACCTTGAACGGCAACTCGACCGTCGTCGTCGAACCACCGGCCGCCTCGATCGCCGCGATCGCGGACTTCGAGAAGGCGTGCGCTGACACGGTGACGGCCCGGCTCAACTCACCGCGGCCGAGCACCTTGACGAGTGCTCCCTTCGAGACGAGCCCCCGCTCGAGGAGCGTCGCCGGGCTGACCTCGGTCAGGCCGGAGGCCTCGATCGTGTCGAGGTTCACCGCCTGGTACTCGACACGGAACGGGTTGTTGAAGCCGCGGAGCTTCGGCACCCGCATGTTCATGGGCAACTGGCCGCCCTCGAAGCTCACCGGGATCGTGTCGCGTGCCTTTTGGCCCTTGGTCCCGCGGCCGGCGGTCTTGCCGCCCTTGCCGCCGATACCTCGGCCGACGCGCTTGGCGCGTCGCTTCGCACCGTCCGCGGGTTTGAGGTCGTGGATCTTCATGTGCGTCCCTCGATTGCGTTCAGTCGAGTTCGCGGACGGTGATCAGGTGGGGAACCTTGTTGATCTGGCCGCGGATGTCGGGGGTGTCGGTCAGCACGTTGGACTTGCCGATTCGGCCCAGTCCCAACGCACGCAGCGTGCCCCGCTGCTTGGGCTTGGTTCCGATCGAGGACCGGACCTGGGTGACTTCGAGCTTGGCCATCAGCGAACCTCAATCGGCTCGGGCGCCGGGCCACGCTCGGACTCGCGGTACGCGTTGAGCAGACCCTTCGGGACGAACTCCTCGGGGTCGAGGCCACGGAGCCGGGCGATCTCATCGGGACGGCGCAGCGAACGCAGCCCCTCGATCGTCGCCCGTGCGACGTTGATGTAGTTCGGCGACCCCAGCGACTTGCACAGCACGTCGTGAATGCCGGCCTCTTCGAGGATGGCACGGGCTGCCCCACCGGCGATCACGCCGGTACCGGGTGCGGCGGGCCGCAGCAGCACTCGACCGGCGCCGAGGACGCCGATCACCGGGTGGACGATGGTCGTCCCCGCGAGCGGCACGGAGAAGAGGTTCTTCCGAGCCTCCTCCGTTCCCTTCTGGATCGCGAGGGGGACTTCCTTCGCCTTCCCGTAGCCGAGACCGACCCGTCCGGCGCCGTCGCCGATCACCACCAGGGCGGTGAAGGAGAAGCGACGGCCGCCCTTGACGACCTTGGCAACCCGGTTGATGTTGATGACCCGCGACTCGCGCAGTTGTGCGTCACCGTCGTGCGCTGCCATCAGAACTCCAGTCCTACTTGCCGGGCGGCGTCGGCCAGTGCGGCGACCCGTCCGTGATACACGTTGCCACCGCGATCGAAGACGACCGTGGTAATGCCGGCGTCCTTCGCACGCTGCGCGAGACGTTCTCCGACCTTCGCCGCCGCGCTCGTGGTCGCCGCTCCGCTTCGGAGGTCGGCCTCGAGCGTCGAGGCTGCTGCCAGGGTTCGCTGAGCGTCGTCGTCGATCAGCTGGGCCACGATGTGCCGATTCGAGCGGAACACCGCGAGCCGCGGACGTGCCGCAGTGCCGTGCACCACGCGGCGGACCCGCGCGTGGCGACGGATGCGGAGATCCCGCTTCTGCTTCGCCTTGTCGGTCACTTGCCAGCCTTTCCTGCCTTGCGACGAACACGCTCGTCGACGTAGCGGACGCCTTTACCCTTGTACGGCTCCGGCTTGCGAAGCGCACGGATATCCGCCGCGACCTGGCCGACGAGTTGCTTGTCGATGCCGTGCACCTCGATGCGGGTCGGTTGCGGCACGACGAAGGAGATGCCCTCGGGCGCCTGCACCACGACGGGGTGGGAGAAGCCCAACGAGATGTCGAGCTTGTCGTTGCCCTGCGCGGCGGCGCGGTAACCCACGCCGACGATGTCGAGGTCCTTGCGGAATCCGCTCGTGACGCCGATCACCATGTTGTTGACGAGCGAGCGGACGAGTCCGTGCATTGCACGACTCCGACGCTCGTCATCGGGGCGCTCCACCAACAGCGTGTCGCCGTCCTGGCGCACCGAGATCCCTCCGGGGATCTCGCGAGCGAGTTCACCCTTGGGCCCTTTCACGGCGATGGACGATCCCGAGATCGAAATCTCGACACCGCTGGGAACCGGAATCGGGGCCTTGCCGATACGTGACATCTTCGGCCTCCTACCAGACCTGGCAGAGGACTTCACCGCCGACGCGACGCTTGCGCGCCTCGCGGTCGGTGAGCAGTCCCTGGCTCGTGGACAGCACGGAGATGCCGAGGCCACCCAACACCCGTGGGGCGTCGCTGGAGGTCGTGTACACACGGAGGCCGGGCTTCGAGACCCGCTTGATCCCGGAGATCACGCGTTCCCGCTCGGGGCTGTACTTCAACTCGATGTGCAAACGGCGACCGGGGTGATCTTCGGCGTCGGAAACCGTGAAGCTGGTGATGTAGCCCTCACGCTTGAGGACCTCAGCCAGTGCTTCTTTCAACTTCGAAGACGGCATCGTGACGTCGTCGTGCATCGCGATGTTGGCGTTGCGGATGCGGGTGAGCATGTCCGCGATCGGATCGGTCATCGTCATGTCGTCACCCCCTCACCAGCTCGCCTTGGTCACGCCCGGCAGCTCGCCGGCGTGCGCCAACTCGCGCAGGCACACCCGGCACAGACCGAACTTGCGGAACACCGAACGGGGTCGACCGCAGCGCTGGCAGCGCGTATAGGCACGGACCTTGTACTTGGGCTTGCGCTGCTGCTTCTGCTTCAGTGCCTCTGTCGCCATGGCTACTGCCCCTCGCGTCGGAACGGGAACTGGAACGCATCGAGGAGTGCCTTACCCTCGGCGTTGGTACGTGCGGTGGTCACGATGGTGATGTCCATCCCTCGGGCGGCGTCGACCTTGTCGTAATCGATCTCCGGGAAGATCAACTGCTCGGTCACGCCGAAGGTGTAATTGCCTCGACCGTCGAAGCTCCGCGGGCTGAGGCCACGGAAGTCGCGGATACGCGGGATCGCGAGGCTGATCAGTCGGTCGAAGAACTCCCACATGCGGTCACCACGAAGGGTGACCTTGACGCCGATCGTGTTGCCCTCACGCAACTTGAAACCGGCGATCGACTTCTTGGCTCGAGTGGGGACCGGCTTCTGGCCGGCGATGATCGTGAGATCCTCCATCACCCGGTCGATCAGCTGACGGTGCTCGGTGGCACCGCCGCAGCCAACGTTGAGGACGATCTTCTCGATCCGGGGGACCTCCATGACGTTGCCGAGCCCCAAGGACTCCTGCAACTGGGCACGGATCTCTTCGTTGTACTTCGCCTTGAGGCGAGGCACGTCGACGGTCGCGCTCATCGGATCTCCGCTCCCGTGGATCGAGCGACTCGGGTCTTGGTGCCATCGGCGTCGACGCGATAGCCGACCTTCGTCGCCTTGCCGTCGACCACGAGGGCCACGTTCGACACGTCGATCGGCATCGCCTTGTCGATGATGCCGCCCTGCTGCATCGACTGCTTGGGCTTCGTGTGACGCTTCGCGACGTTGACGCCCTCCACAATCACCTTGCCGACGTCGGGCAGCGCGCGGACCACCTTGCCCTGCTTGCCCTTGTCCTTGCCGGAGAGCACCACGACGGTGTCATCCTTGCGAATCTTCATCACAGCACCTCCGGTGCCAACGAGACGATGCGCATGAACTTCTTGTCACGCAGCTCGCGGCCGACAGGCCCGAAAATGCGGGTACCCCGCGGCTGGCGTGCGTCGTTGATGAGCACCGCTGCGTTCTCGTCGAAGCGGATGTAGGAGCCGTCCGGCCGCCGCTTCTCCTTCTTCACACGCACGACGACGCACTTGACGACGTCGCCCTTCTTCACGGACGCACCCGGCAGGGCGTCCTTCACCGTGGCGACGAAGACGTCACCGATCGAGGCGTACCGGCGACGTGAGCCACCGAGCACTTTGATGCAGAGCACCTCGCGAGCACCCGAGTTGTCAGCCACTCGGAGGCGCGATTCCTGTTGGATCATCGGGCCCGCTCCAACACCTCGACGACCCGCCAGCGCTTCAACTTCGACAGAGGCCGGGTCTCGGAGATGCGAACCCGGTCGCCGACGTTGAGGTCGTTGGTCTCGTCGTGCACGTACAACTTCGTGGACCGCTGGAGGGTCTTGTTGTACAGGCTGTGCCGGACTCGGTCCGTCACGGTGACCACGGCGGTCTTGTCCATCTTGTTGGAGCTCACGATGCCCTCACGCACCTTCCGTGCGTTGCGCTCGTTCGAGGTCTCCTCGGCCATCATGCGGTCCTTTCCGTGCCTGCCGCTGCGGCGTCAGCCGCTGCGATCTCACGTTCACGCAACTCGGTGTTGATCCGAGCGATCTGGCGCCGCCAGTGGGCGAGCCGCGCGGTGTTCTCCAGGGCGCCCGTGGCGAGTTCGAAACGGTCGTTGAACAGCGCCGCCTTCGCCGAGGCCAGCTCGTTGAGGAGCTCGGCGTCGCCGAGATCGTGGATGGAATGCTTCGCCATCAGAAGCCCTCCTCACGCTCGATGATGCGGGCCTTGATCGGGAGCTTCTGGATCGCCCGGTTCAGCGCACCGCGGGCGGTCGCGTCGTCGGGATAGCTCAGCTCGAACATCACCCGGCCGGGCTTGACCACCGCGACCCAACGCTCGGGGTTGCCCTTGCCGGAGCCCATGCGGGTCTCCGCCGGCTTCTGCGTCACGGGCTTGTCGGGGAACACGTTGATCCAGACCTTGCCACCACGACGGATGTGGCGGGTCATGGCGATACGAGCCGCCTCGATCTGGCGGGCGGTGATCCAGCCGGGTTCGAGCGCCTGGATGCCGTACTGGCCGAACGTGACGGCGGAGCCGCCCTTGGAGATGCCGGTCATCCGGCCGCGGTGCTGCTTGCGATGGCGCACCTTTCGTGGCATGAGCATGTCAGTCACCGTCCCCGGGTCGGAAATGGGGTGTTTCGTGGTGCTCGCGAACCGAGCGCTCGATCTCTTCCTCCTCGGCGAGGAGCTTCTCGAAATCGGCGTCCGCTTCCTTGAGCAATGGCGCGACTTCTTCCACCTCTTCGGCGGGTGCCGTGCGCTCTTCGGCCTTCCGCTTCGCGGCGGAGGCAACCACACGACGGGGTGCCCGCTGCTCGCCGGAGGTCTCCCCCACGGCCATCGCGGCTTCCTTCGTCGCCTTGTCGTCGCCCTGCGGCTTGTACGGGAGGATGTTGCCCTTGTAGAGCCAGACCTTCACGCCGATGCGGCCGTAGGTCGTCTTGGCCTCACGGAAGCCGTAGTCGATGTCCGCGCGCAGGGTGTGCAGCGGGACGCGGCCCTCGCGGTACCACTCGGTGCGGGCCATTTCGGAACCGCCGAGGCGACCGGAGCACTGCACACGGATGCCGAGCGCACCGGCCTTCTGCGCGTTCTGCACCGCACGCTTCATGGCACGACGGAACGCGATACGACCGGCGAGCTGGTCGGCCACTCCTTGGGCGATCAGCGCAGCGTCGAGCTCGGGCTGCTTGATCTCCTGGATGTTGAGCTGAACCTTCGGGTTGCCGGTGATCTTCGTCAGGCCTGCCCGAAGGCGGTCCGCCTCGCTACCACGCCGACCGATGACGATGCCGGGGCGAGCGGTGTGCACGTCGATGCGCACACGATCACGGGTCCGCTCGACCTCCACGCGGCTGATCGCCGCATGGGGCAACTCGGTCATGAGGTAGTTGCGGATGTTCCAGTCCTCGATGACGTAATCGACGTACTCCTGGCGGTCGGCGAACCAGCGCGACTTCCAGTCGGTGGTGACTCCCAGCCGGAAGCCGTAGGGATTGACCTTCTGACCCATCAGGCGTCCTTCTCTTCCGACTCGTTCTCCTCGGAACCGGCGTCGTCTGCGCCGGCGTCCTCGTCGGCCGCGTCCTCAGCGACCGTCGACTCGTTCTCTTCGGTGACCGCTTCCTCGACGGTGACCTCTTCGGCGGTCGCCGTTTCGGTCGTGGACTCGTCGGTCACGTCCTCAGCGACGGCTGTCTCGTCCACCGCCTGCTCCTCGCTCGCCGCAGCCGCGGCGGCTTCACCGGAGCGACGGCTCTTCGCGACACGCCGGGCACGCGCTGCACGAGCATCTGCCGGCGCCGCACGACGGCCGGCGTCTCGAGCCCGCTTCCGCTCCAGTTCGGCGGGTGAGAGGCGGGCCACGACGACCGTCACGTGGCACGTGCGCTTCCGGATCCGGGTTCCGCGGCCACGGGCCCGGGGGCGGAACCGTCGGAGGGTCGGCCCCTCATCCGCGAAGCATGCGGTGACATACAGCTCTTCGGGCGGAATGTCGTTGTTCGCGCCGGCGTTCGCGACCGCCGAATCCAACACCTTGAGGATCGGAACGGCACAGCCACGTTCGGTGAACAGCAGAATCGACCGGGCTTCCTCGATCGTCTTGCCGCGGATGAGGTTCAGCACCTCTCGCGCCTTGTACGCCGAGAAGCGTCCGTGGCGCAGAACGGCCCGAACCTCGAGCTGGCGGGGTGCGGTGGCGGTTGCCATCAGCGTCGACCACCCTTCTCCTGACCGGCGTGGAACTTGAAGGTCCTCGTCGGGGCGAACTCGCCGAGCTTGTGACCCACCATCGATTCGGTGACGTAGACAGGCACGTGCTTGCGTCCGTCATGGACAGCAATGGTGTGGCCGACCATGTCGGGGATGATCGTGGAACGGCGCGACCAGGTCTTGATGACCGACTTGGTTCCGCTGTCGTTCTGGGCGTCGATCTTCTTGAGCAGATGCTCGTCGACGAAGGGGCCCTTCTTGAGGCTGCGTGGCATGGCGGTTCCTCTTCCCTACCGGCGTGAGCCGCGGGTCCGGCGGCGACGGACGATGAGCTTCTGGGACGGCTTGGTCGTGTCGCGGGTGCGACCCTCGGGCTTGCCCCACGGCGACACCGGATGGCGACCACCGGAGGTCTTGCCCTCGCCACCACCGTGCGGGTGATCGACGGGGTTCATGGCGACACCACGGGTCTGGGGGCGAACGCCCTTCCAGCGATTGCGGCCGGCCTTGCCGACCTTGATGAGTTCGTGCTCGGAGTTGCCGACCTCGCCGATCGTCGCACGGCAGTCGATCGACACCCGACGCATTTCGGTCGAGGGCAGCCGGAGCGTTGCGAACTCGCCTTCCTTCGCGACGAGCTGCACTGACGAACCGGCCGAGCGGGCCATCTTGCCGCCACCGCCGGCCCGCAACTCGACGTTGTGGACCACGGTACCGACGGGGATGTAGCGCATCGGCAAGGCGTTGCCGGGACGGATCTCCGCTCCCTGGCCGCTCGAGACGCGGTCGCCGACCTTCAGGTCCTTGGGGGCGATGATGTAGCGCTTCTCGCCGTCGTGATAGTGGAGCAACGCAATCCGACAGGTGCGGTTCGGGTCGTACTCGATCGCGGCGACGGTCGCTGTCACGCCGTCCTTGTTTCGCTTGAAGTCGATGACCCGGTACTGCTGCTTGTGTCCGCCACCGCGGTGACGAGCGGTCTTGCGGCCGTAGTTGTTCCGCCCGCCAGTTGAGCTCTTCTTCGCGAGCAGGCTCTTCTCGGGTGTGGAGCGGGTGATCTCCGAGAAGTCGGAGACCGTCTGGAACCGGCGGCCGGGGCTGGTGGGCTTGCGCTTACGGAGTGCCATGTCAACCTGCCTGGAAGATCTCGATCTCGCCCTCGGTGAGGGTGACGATGGCCCGCTTGGTGTCGGGCAACTTCGAACGCACCGCGCTGCGGCGGGCGCGCTTCGTCTTGCCCTTCCGGTTGGCCGTGTTGACCTTGCCGACCTTGACGTCGGGCCAGATCGCCTCGACGGCGTCGCGGATCTCGGGCTTCGTCGCGGACGGGGCGACCACGAACGTATAGACCTTTTCGTCGAGCAGTCCGTAGGACTTCTCGCTGACCACCGGCCGCAGGATCACGTCACGGGGGTTCTTCACGATGCGACCTCCTCGTCGCTCGAAGCAGCTTCCGCCTCGGCGGCAGCCGCGGCCGAGCGCAGCGCTCCTCCAGCGGTCTTCGTCGGCAGGGTGGCCTTCGTGAACACCACGGTGTCGCTGATCAGGACGTCGTAGGTGTTGAGCTCGCCGTCGGAGAGCACGTGGACCTCGGGGAGGTTCCGGAAGCTCAACCAGGCGTTGGTGTCTTCAGGCCGGAGCACCACGAGCGCACGACCGTCGACCCCCAGAGCGGCAAGCGCCGATTTCGCTGCCTTGGTCGAGGGCTCCGCGAAGGCCCACGAGTCGACAACGATCACGTTGCCGTCTGCCGCGCGGTCCGACAGGGCCGAGGCCAGGGCGAGGCGCTTCATCTTCTTCGGCGTCTTCTGGTCGTAGGAGCGTGGCTTCGGCCCCAGCGCGACACCACCGCCACGCCACAGCGGCGAACGGCTCGAGCCGGCACGGGCACGACCGGTGCCCTTCTGCTTCCACGGCTTGGCCCCGCCGCCGCGCACCTCGGCACGCGTCTTGGTCGACTGCGTGCCCGCACGCTTTGCGGCGAGCTGCGCGGTGACCACCTGGTGCATCACCGGCACGTTCGGCTCGATGCCGAAGACCGCATCGTCGAGCTCGACATCGCCGAGCTGCTTGCCTGCGGGATCGCGGAGCGCTGTGGTTGCCATCACTTACCACCCTTCACCGCGTCGCGGATCACCACGACGCCGCCGTTGGGTCCCGGCACCGAACCCTTGATCAGGAGGAGATTCCGTTCGGCGTCGGCCTCGACGACCTTCAGGTTCAGCGTCGTCACCTTCACGTTGCCGTACTGACCGGCCATCTTCGTGCCCTTGAAGACCCGGGCCGGCGTCGCGCACTGACCGATCGAGCCGGGAGCGCGGTGCTTCTTGTGGTTACCGTGACTTGCGCCCTGGCCGCTGAAGTTGTGGCGCTTCATCACACCGGAGAAGCCGTGGCCCTTCGAGACGGCGGTGACGTCGACCCGCTCGCCGGCTTCGAGCAGCTCCGCGGTGAGCTCCTGGCCGACCTCATAGCTGCTGACATCGTCGAGGCGGAGCTCGACGAGCTTCGTCCCCGGATCCACCCCGGCCTTCGCATAGTGGCCGGCGAGAGGCTTGGTGAGCTTCGACGCATCGCGGCGGCCGTAGGTGACCTGCAGCGCGCTGTAGCCGTCGGAGTCGGGGGTCTTCACCTGCACGACACGGACCGGCGTGACCCGCAGCACGGTGACGGGAACAACGCGGTTGTCTTCGTCCCAGACCTGGGTCATGCCGACTTTCTCGCCGACGATTGCCTTTGTCGCCATGACGACTTTCTCTCTCTCGAAGAGGGGCGTCGGGTTGACCGATGCCCATTCACGCGAACGCTCCGCACCGACGAGCGGGGCGGAGCGGACTCTCGGTTGTGCCGGGTGGTTCCCCCGAGGGGCCTGCCCGGACTTCGATTCGTGGTCGGCACACGTGCCAACACCGGGGTGCAACGTTAGTCGCGGACCCTCCCGCGACACCAAGTCGGATCTCAGGAAGCCCGACCCCCCACCCGAACCTGCGTTGAATTCCGTCGCTCGACGACGGAATCGTACGCAAGTTCGCTGGGGTCAATAGGAGCCATCCGCTCGGGGTTCCGAAGCGACGAAGGGAGCGGAGCGACCGAACCGGAGCGCAGGAGGCCCCGAGCCATCGAGCCATCCGCTCGGGGTTCCGAAGCGACGAAGGGAGCGGAGCGACCGAACCGGAGCGCAGGAGGCCCCGAGCCATCCAGCAGGATCAGACGGCTTCGACCTTGATCTCGATCTCGACGCCGGCCGGAAGGTCGAGGCGCTGGAGCGAGTCGATGGTCTTGGGGGTGTACTCGATGATGTCGACGAGCCGCTTGTGCACGCGCATCTCGAAGTGCTCGCGCGAGTCCTTGTACTTGTGCGGCGAGCGGATCACCGTGAAGCGGTGCTTCTCGGTGGGCAACGGGATCGGGCCCTTGATGGTCGCGCCGGTACGAACGACCGTCTCGACGATCTTCTTCGTCGACTGATCGAGGATCTCGTGGTCGTACGCCTTCAGGCGGATTCGGGTTCGTGAGTTGGTAGCCATACGGTTTCAGACCTTCTGTGTCTCGATCAGTTTCCAAAGAGCGACGGTTCACGCCGAGCGTGCGCCGGGACAGGGTAGGTGGGTGACACACCCACCAACTACTTGATGATCTTCGTCACCCGCCCAGCACCAACCGTACGACCACCCTCACGAATCGCGAACCGCAACCCCTCATCCATCGCGATCGGAGCAATCAACTCAACCGTCATCGCCGTGTTATCACCCGGCATACACATCTCCGTACCATCCGGCAACGACACCGAA
>JAKOVA010000091.1 GCA_029782335.1 Actinomycetes bacterium
GTTCGTCTCGAAGCTCACGAAGGCGAACCCGAAGGTGACGATGCCGTCGCCGTCGACGATGCACTTCTACCGCTTCACCGACTGGGGCGACCCGAGGGTCTACGCCGACCCCGAAGCGTTCTTCGTGGACCTCGGCAAGATCTACCAGCAGGAGATCGCCGAGCTGTCGGCCGCCGGCTGCAAGTACGTGCAGCTCGACGAAGTGGCGATCGCCATCCTGTGCGACCCGGCCGCGCGCGAGAAGGTGAAGGCGGCCGGCGGCCACCCCGACCGGCTGGTCGACCTCTACGTCGAAGCGATCAACCAGGCGGTGAAGAACCGCCCGGCCGATGTCACAGTCGGCGTGCACGTCTGCCGCGGCAACTACAAGGGCATGTACCTGTCCGAAGGCGGCTACGACTCGGTGGGCGAGCGCTTCTTCGGCCGCGCGAACGTCAACCACTTCCTGCTCGAGTTCGACACGCCGCGCGCCGGCGGCTTCGACCCGCTGAAGTTCGTGCCGAAGAACAAGGGCGTCGTGCTCGGCCTGGTCAGCTCGAAGACGCCGCAGCTCGAGCCGGTGGACACGCTGAAGCGCCGCGCCGAGGAAGCCGCGAAGTACGTCGACCTGGATCGGCTGGCGATCAGCCCGCAGTGCGGGTTCGCGAGCACGATGGGCGGCAACCCGGTGACCGAGGCGGACGAGCGCGCGAAACTCAAGCTGTGCGTGGACGCGGCGAAGGCGATCTGGGGGTAGGGCGGGACGGTGCTCCGGAGGGCCGCGGCGGTCGGGTACGATAGGCGCCGCGGGCCTCTAGCTCATGATGGTTAGAGCAGCGGACTCATAATCCGTTGGTGCCGGGTTCGACTCCCGGGGGGCCCACCAGTCGATCAGCGCACACGCCGGCTCGGCGCACTTGCGGACTATTCAGGCAGGCTGTTCAACCCCTTTGAGCACTTCCTTCCTCTGAGGGTCTTCCGTATTCACCGGCGCCGTCTCCGCGCCAAAGAGTTGCTTTAGCTCGGCGAATGTAAAACCGTGGCGGCGGAGTCCGTTCGCCACTCGGCGCGCGCTGGACGCCGAGGGAAAGAAGCCGACCTGGTTGATTCTGCTGGCGTCATTCGGATACAAGCGGGCAAGGCGCGCCTCTTCCGCTGGATAGCGGCCGGGGATGAACCGCCCGCCGACTGAATACACTGTCCATACGGCGATCCCCTCCGCGCGGAGCTCTTCGACGTCTGCCGTTACGGCGTCGTATGCCAGGGCGTTGGCGATGGCGACCCGTTCCGCCTTCTCCAGATCCATATGCACTCGTTCCATCCGTACTCGAATGAACACGTGAGAGAGGAGTAGCGCCAGCCTGAGGGTCAGCGAGATGACGCCGACGGCGAGCCAGACCGGTAGCAGAAGAGCAACCGCGACCGGATGGGCGCGCGTACTGAGATAGAGTCCGCGGCCAACGCGGGAAGACAGATA
>JAKOVA010000096.1 GCA_029782335.1 Actinomycetes bacterium
CCTCGTTGCAGACGGCGAGGACCGCCGCGACCTGCTCTGGGTCGTCGGGCCGGCAGACGGCGCCGGCGATCGCGGGAATCTGGTCGTCACGTGCCCAGATCATCGCGAGCGGCCACCAGTCGCGGCTCGCTGCGACCCGGGCCTCGTCGTCGGTCGACACCGTTGCACACACGTCGCGGAGCCGGGCCACGACGTCGTCGCCGACGGCGACGGGTTCCGGGCCGGGACGAGTGGTGAGCGGGTTCGCTCCGGCGAACGCGATCGGGGTGACGGGGGCGGCGGTGCCGAGCTCCATGGTCGGGCTCCGGTCTGGTCGGTGGGTCAGGGGTGTGCTGCCGCGTCGCCGAGCGCCGCAGCGAGCACGACATGGGGAAGTTCGGCGGCGCTGCGCTCGTGCTCGCACAGCGCCCGGAACTCATCGGCGGATGCGGCGGCGGTGGCCGGATCCCAGCCGAGTTCGCCAGCGATCAACTCGGCGACGGCGTCGGCCGCAGCTGCGGCGTCGTCGCGGCCGTAGAGCCGCGCCCGGGTACGTCGCGACAACACGTCGTCGACGGTGGCGGCCATCTCGTGACGCACCGCGAAGATCGCCTCGGCACGAAGGTAGGGGAGCCCGTCGACGAGGGGTTCACCGAGCGTCGGGTCCGACTGGATCAGTCCGAAGAGTGCCCGGGCCTCACCCCCGTAGCGGTTCGCCAGGTGTTCGATGTGGTCTCGGGGCACCGCCGGGTAGCTGCGAGCGGCGTGGGCGACCGACTCGTAGCCCTCGGCGCCGCGGAGACGCAGGCGCTTGGTGCGGCTCCGTCGTGCCGTCGACGGCGGGTCGACGAGCACGTGGCGGACCACCTCGTCGACGGTGTCGGCAGCCATCCGGCGGTAGGTCGTGAGTTTGCCGCCCGTGATGGTGACCACCCCGGAGTGGGAACGCCGAACCTTGTGGCGGCGGGAGAGGTCCGCGGTGCGGCCCGATGACCCCGACTTCACGAGTGGCCGGAGTCCGGCCCACGTCCCGACGATGTCGTCGGTGGTGAGGGTGGCCACGTTGGTCGCGTTGATCGCGCCGAGGAGGTAGTCGACATCGGCGGCGCTGCACTGCGGGTCGTCGATGGGGCCGTCGTAGTCGGTATCGGTTGTGCCGATGTAGGTGAACTCCCCGGCGGGGACGACGAACACCGAGCGCCGGTCGTGCTTCACCGGGATGACCGCGGCGATCGTGTTGCCCAGCAGCCGGTGCGGCACGGTGATGTGGATTCCCTTGGCGGGGCGGATGGAGTCGGGGTCGGAACCTTCGTCGAGGGCACGGACCTCGTCGGACCACACGCCGCCCGCGTTGACCACGGCGCGGGTCTGGATGGTGAAGCGCTCGGTCGACCCGTTGGCGCTCCGCGCCTCGGCCTCGACGGAGTGCACCCGACCCGCGGCGTCACGGTTGATCCCCACGGCGGTCACCCGGTTGGCGACCGCGGCGCCGTAGTCGTAGGCGGCGGTCCGTAACACCGTGGTGACGAGCCGCGCGTCGTCTGCGGCGGCGTCGTAATAGAGGTAGCCGCTCACGAGGTTCTCGGGCGCGAGGGTCGGGAAGTAGCCGAGCGCCTCGTCTTTGGTGACCCGCTTGTGCAGCTTGCCGATCCGGTACCCTCCGGTGAGGTCGTAGCCCCACATCGCTGCCCCGAGGAGTCGGGCGATCTTGGCGGGGATGACGCCGTCACGCCCGAACATGGGGATCAGGAACGGCAGCATCTTGACGAGATGGGGTGCGTTGTCGAGGAGCCGCTGCCGCTCGGCGAGCGCCTCATAGACGAGGCCGATCTCTCCCTGTTGCAGGTAGCGGATCCCGCCGTGGACGAGTTTGGAGGATTTCGAGGAGGTGCCGGACGCGAAGTCGTCGCGTTCGATCAATCCGACGCGAAGTCCCCGTGAGGCCGCGTCGAGGAGCACCCCCGCCCCGGTGATGCCGCCGCCGATGACCAGGAGGTCGAACGTTCCGGTTCGGAGTGCGCGGAGCGCGTCGGGTCGGCGGAAGGGGGCAGCGGGTTGCACACGGCGAGTCTACGAGGCACTTCGGCACGTTTGGCCGGGCGGAGCCGGTACCGTGCCGAGATGCCCGGAGAGATCGTTGACGGCTTGGTGAGCGTCGTCATCCCCGCGTACGAGCGAGCGGGGGTGATCGCAGCGGCGCTGCGGTCGGTTCTCGAACAGACCTACCGGCATCTCGAGGTGCTCGTCGTCGACGACGGTTCAACCGACGACACCGCCACGGTGGCGCTCGAGACGGCAGGCGGCGACCAGCGGCTCCGAGTGATCCGCCTGGAGCGAAACGAAGGGCGTTCCGCGGCTCGGAACCGGGGGATCGACGAGGCGCGCGGCGAGTTCGTCACCTTCCTCGACTCCGACGACCTCTACGCGCCGACTCGGATCGAGCGACTCGTGGTGGCAGCAGCGAAATTTCCCGGCGACGACGTCTTCATCGACGACGTCATGCAGTTCGCCCACCAGGACGGTCGTTGGGTGCTGCGGAACCGCACGGTCTACCCCTCCGGCGTGCTGCGGCCGCGACCCCCGCACCGGGTGTGGCTCGAGGGCTACATCCGGTGGTCGGGGGCATCGAAGCTGTTTCTCCGGCGCAGCCTCCTCGACCATCTCGGTGTGCGGTTCCCGACCGACATGGTGCAGGCCGAGGACCGCTGTTTCATGCTCGAGGTGCTCTACTCGGGGCGGACGCGTCGCCCGGTGCGTGTCGCGGAGCCGCTCTACTGGTACCGACGGCCCTATGAGTACCGTGCCGACGCTGCGTGGCTGCGCAGCGCGGCGCTCGACGCGACCGCGCGGGCCGTTTCACACACCGCCAACCCCGACCTGGTGCGGATCGCGCCACGCTTGGTCCGCCAGATCGAGCGCAATCCCGACGACGGCGATCCGCGTCGCCGATTCAGTCTCCGCAACGTGCCGCGGGAGCGACTCGTGTTCGCGCTCTGCTGGATCGGTGCTCGCATCGTCGATCTCGGCGTTCGCGGGGCGATTCTCCGGCGGATCAACGCGGCGCTGGGGCCCGTACCAGACCCTTCGACGCCGGAATCTGCCGAATCAGCGAACTGATTGGACAGTCCTGCTTCGACCTCGCGAGGATCGCCCGGATGGATCGCACTCCGGCGCGGAAGAGCGTGACCCCTTTGGACGACACGATCGAACTCTGGTCGACGCGAGCCGCCTGCAAGGGGCTCGACCCGTCGATCTTCTACCCACCCACCGACGAAGAGGCCGAGGAGGCCAAGGCCATCTGTGCCGTCTGCCCGGTGCAGGTGGAGTGTCTCGAACATGCGATCTCGCTCCGCGAGAAGAACGGCGTGTGGGGAGGGGCCACCGAGCGGGAGCGCCTGCGGATCATCCGTCGCCGGCGCCGTCTGCGGCAGCAGGATCTCGCCGCCCGAGCGAGCTGATCGCGAGATGGGGGCATTGGAAGCCCTCGGCGGCTGGAGGTCGACGCTTTCCACGTTGATCGCCGGCGACGATCTCGACCCAGACGTCGCGGCGGCGTCGCTCGACGAGATTCTCGGCGGGGAGGTGCCCCCAGAGATCATCGGGGCGTTCCTCGCCGCGCTGCAGGCGAAGGGCGCCACGGGCAGCGAGGTCGCCGCCATGGTCGGCTCGCTGTTGGCCCATGCCGCTCCGCTGTCCTTGGCCGACCCCGACGCGACGATCGACATCGTGGGAACGGGCGGGTCGCGGCTGCGTCAGGATCGGGCGTTCAACATCTCGACGACGGCGTGCTTCGTGGTCGCCGGCGCCGGGGTTCCGGTGTGCAAGCACGGCAACCGACGGGCGTCGTCGTCGTCCGGCTCGACCGACGTGCTCGAGGCGCTCGGCGTCGCCGTCGAACTCGACGGTGACGCAGTTCGTCAGTGCGTGGATGAGGCGGGTGTCGGGTTCGCGTTCGCCCGCCTGTTTCATCCGGCGATGCGCCACGCCGGGCCGGTTCGCGCCAACCTGGGTGTTCCGACGGTGTTCAACATCCTGGGGCCTCTGTCGCATCCCGGTGGGGTCCGGCGTCAGGTCATCGGCGTTGCCGACCCGTCGTTGGCTCCGATGGTGATCGACGTGCTTCGTCGGCGAGGTGCGCCGCGGGCGATGGTCGTGCACGGTTCCGACGGCCTCGACGAGCTCACCCTGTCGGGTCCGTCGTTCGTGTGGGAGCTCCGCGACGGCGAGATCGACCACCACGAGGTCCATCCGAGCCATCTGGGCCTCGGCGTGGTGGTCGTCGAGGACGTCGGAGTCGGGTCGCCCGAGGCGAATGCGGAGGCGGTCCGCACGGTGCTCGGTGGGACGCCCGGCCACCGCCGCGATGTGGTCGTACTCAACGCTGCTGCCGGTCTGGTGGTCGCGGGTGCGGCGGACGACCTGGCGTCGGGTCTCGACCTGGCAGAGCGGTCGATCAACTCCGGCGCCGCTCAGGCCGCGCTCGACCGCCTCATCGACGTCTCGTCCCGTTTCGGCTGACCCGCCGGGCGGCCGTCGTGCGGCGATCGATCCACCTCGATGGCGACGCCCAAGTCCCTTCGACGTGCTCGAGCGACTGCCCTCCGGCGTTGCGGTCGATCCAACGGCTGATCACGAGGAGCTCGTCGGCGAGATCCACCGGCAGCGGGCCGAGGTCGCAGGGGCCCGGATCTGCCGGGAGCGCTTCGACGGCACGCCAGCGCTCGGTGTCGAACCCTCCATCCGGGGGTGCCTCGCGGACGCGGGTGAGCCGTCCACGGCGCAGCTCGATCGCTGCCCCGGTCGCGTCGCGGAGCACCACCCGGCCGGCGCGGCGAAGCTGGTCGAATCGCCGTTGACGTTCGATCGCGTCGATGAGCGCGACGACACGGTCGCGGGTGTCGGCGGCCTCCTCGAATCGGTCCTCGGCGGCGAGACGTTCCATCCGCTCCCACAGCGGCTCGACGAGGAGGGCGGGTGTCGTGGTGAGCCCGTCGACGGCGAGGCGAACCGCCGAGCGATACGCCTCGGGATCCACCGGGCCGTTGCACGGGCACAGGGCGCGGCCGAGACGCGCTGGGGCGCACGGTCCGCTTGGGGGCGACACGCCCGGCCGGCCGACGCACCGGCGGAGCGGTACGACGCTGTGGAGGGCATCGAGGACCGTTCGGGCAGTGCCCCTCGATGGCAGCGGGCCCAGGTAGAAGGCGCCGTCGCGGTGTGCTCGCGCAGCGATGGAGAACCTCGGATACTCGTCCGCGAGGCTCAACTTCACGAAGACCGCCGCACGCGCTCGGGTGCCGTGACGGTTGTAGGGCGGGCGCAGCCGATGAATCAGCCGCAGTTCGAGCACCGCGGCCTCGAGTTCGGTCGGACACCGCTTGTGGTCGATCCGTTCGGCCTCGGCGAGCAGGGGGCCGACCTTTCGTCGTTCGTCAGTGGAGAAGTACTGACGGACCCGTGATCGGAGGTTCGTGGCCTTGCCGACGTAGAGCACCCGGCCTCGGCCGTCACGGAACAGATAGACGCCGGGGGAACGGGGGAGCCGGTTGGTGAGGTGGAGCTTCGTTGCGTGGGGGCTGTTCGTGAGCGTCGGGAGGGATCGAAGATCGTCGAGGCCGCTGACGCCGAGCGACGAGGCGCGATCGATGAGCAGGTGGAGCAGGTCGGCGGTCGCGAGGGAGTCATCGAGGGCGCGGTGACTCGGCCGATGCTCGAGTCGTAGGTGGGCAGCGAGGGTGCCGAGCTTGCAGTTGGGCACCTCGGTACGCACGAGGCGTCGGGCGAGCGCGAGGGTGTCGACGCCGGCGTTGTCGAGCGGTGCTCGTCCGTCACGTTCGAGCGCCGCCTGCAGGAAGGCGAGATCGAAGCGGAGGTTGTGTCCGACGAGCACGGCGTCGCCGATGAACTCGAGCAGCGATGGCAGCACCGCCTCGATCCGCGGCGCCCGAGCGACGAGCTGGTCGGTGATGCCGGTCAACACGACGACCGTCGGTGGGATCGCGCAGCCCGGATTGACGAGCGTCTGAAACGTGCCGAGCGTTTCCCCGCCGCGGATCTTGACTGCTCCGATCTCGGTGATCGCGCAGTCGGAGGGTGACCCGCCGGTGGTTTCGAAGTCGATCACGCAGAACGTGACTTCGTGCAGCGGTGTGCCGAGGTCGTCGAAGGAGCGTTGCCCGCCTCTATGTGCGGTTCTCGCGGGAGCCACGAACTCCCGTCCTAGACGAACAAACGTTTGCCCGTCAACGATCGTTCCCGTCGTTGGCTAGCGTCCGCTGTATGGCCGAACCAGCGTCCCCGACGCGGTACCGCTGCACGTCGTGCGGCAATCTCACCCGATTCGACGTCACCACCTCCCGACGCACCCGCGAGTTCCATCACTTCACCGTCGGGGGTGAACTCACCGTCGAAGACACCCAGGTGCTCTCCGAGATCGTCGAGGAAGTGCGGTGCCGCTGGTGCGGAACCGGGGCGTCGGTGGTGGTCGTGGACCCCGACGAAGACCCCGAGGCCCCCGCGGTCTCCGACGGCGACGGTGACCGCCCGCCGGCAGGCGGTGCCGGGTGAGCGACGAGACGACGTCGCCCGCCCCGGAGCGGACCGAACTCGATCGCTTCTTCCGTCCGGTGCTCGACGTGGCGCTCGCGTTCGTGCGAGAGCGTGCCGCCGAGGATGGCCCCACCTCGGCGCCGTCGCGGCTTCGTCCATTCCTGCGTGTCGCTCGGCTCCCCGGTGCCGCATTCACGGCGGCACGCCTCGCCCTCGAAGAAGATGCGGAGCTGCGGGCTGCGGTGGCGGATCGGGTCAGCGCCGAGGATGTCGGTCAAGGGCCGTGGTTGTGGGTTTCGCGACCCGAGGGCTGGCGTGAGGAGCTCGAGGGCGAGTGGGCCGTGTGGGAGGAGGATCAACAACGCGCGTCGGCGGACGCGACCGAGCAGTCGTCAGCTCGGCGACTCCAGCGTGCGGTGGACTCAGCGCAGCGCCTCGCCGGCCGCGTCAGCGACCTCGAATCCGCGCTCGAGTCGACCGAGCGGGAGCTTGCCCGGGTCCGGGCGGAGGCGGAACAGTGCGCCGCGGAGCGCGACGAGAACTCGGCCGAGTTGCGCCGGCGGGTCGACGAGCGCGCCGAGGCGGTCCGTCAGCTCAAGCGCACCGAGGACCTGCTCGCGACCCGTACGGCGCAGCTCCGTGAGGTTGAGGATCTGCTCGCCGAAGAACCGGCGGTGCTCGACCCTGCACCGGCCGCGGAGGGGACCGCGGCCATCGACGCTCTGCGGAACGTGGTGGCACAACTCGAGCCGCTCCATCGCTCGCTCGCTCGATTGGCCGACTCGCTCGGTGTCGATCTCGGCTCCCTCGGCGTCGACGTTGCGGGCGCGAGCGGGGCAAGCGGAGCCTCAGCGCCGCCTCGACGGCGGGCATATCGCATCGGACGGGGGATCGACGCGTCGTCCACGGCTGCGGCCGAAGTGCTCTTGGGTCTCCCCGGGGCCGTCGCGATCGTCGATGGATACAACGTGACGATGACGGTGTGGCCGTCGTTGTCGGGGGCGGATCAGCGGATGATCCTCGAGCGCTGCGCTGCGACGCTCGCCGCGCGTTCAGGCGCCGAGATCCACCTGGTGTTCGACGGGGAGGGTGTCGGTGGTGCCCCGGCCCGCAGCGCCGACAGCGCGGTGCGGGTGCGGTTCACCTCGGGAGAGGTCGAGGCCGACGACGAGATCCTCGATCTGATCGCCACGTTTCCCCTCGACCGTCCCGTCGTCGTGGTCTCCGACGATCGCCGGGTGCAACGGGGCGCACGGAACCGTGGCGCGAACGTGATCGGGTCGCGGCAACTGCAACCGTTGCTGTTGCGCTGAGCGGGGACGGAGCCGACGGGCGGGTCCGCGTCGGCGAGGGGGAGCGGCCTCAGTGTCACACCTCCCGGAGATCATGGCGAACATGACTTCCCCCGACTTTTCGGCCGACGTGCGGATCAGCTGCGACGACTGCCTCCGGTCGTCGAGCGATGAGTGCGCCGGATGCCTCGTCACGTTCATCTGCGCCACCGAGGACGCGGCGCAGGAGCCCCGGGCGATCGTGTTGGACCTCGACGAGCAACGTGCCGTGCGCAGGCTTCAGGATGCTGGGCTGTTGCCGAGGCTCCGTCATCGGCGTCGCGCTGGTTGATCGAACGGCGGCCGGTGGCCTCAACGTGTGCCGCCGGGCTTCGGCGAAGAGAATGGCGGCATGGACGCCGCCGGCCTCGCCGAAGAACTCCGCGAGGTCGGTCTCGCGGCGGGCCTCGCGGCCGTCGGCACGACCCGTGCGACGTCGTGGAGTCGTGCCCGAAGCGTGTTGGAGGACGGCCGGAGCGCCGGCCGCCACGGCGGGATGGCCTTCACGTACCGCAAGCCCGCTCGTTCCACCGAGCCGCAACGGGTGCTGCGCAACGCTGCGACCCTCGTCGTCGGCGCCTGGCCGTACGCCGGAGCCCCGCCCGAAGCACCCGCCGGCAGCGGCCGTGTCAACGCCCGCGTCGCCCGCTACGCGGCGGAGGACTCCTACGGGATGCTCCGTGAAGCGCTCGGCGCGATCGCGGACTGCCTGCGGGGCCACGGCCACCGGGCGGTGGTTCTCGCCGACGACAACGCTGTCATGGACCGCGAGGCGGCGTGGCGTGCGGGGATCGGCTTCACCGGCAAGAACGCGAACCTGCTCCTGGCCGGGCACGGAAGCTGGTTCGTGCTCGGGTCGGTCGTCACCGATGCGGCGCTCCCGGCGCTTCAGCCGCCGGTGGCGAACCAGTGCGGCACCTGCCGCCGCTGCATCGACGGATGCCCGACCGACGCGATCGTCGCCCCGGGTGTCGTGGATGCCCGACGTTGCCTGTCTTGGTTGTTGCAGCGTCCCGGGTCGTTTCCCGTCGAGTTCCGCGAAGCGCTCGGCGACCGGATCTACGGATGCGACGACTGCCAGGAGGTGTGTCCGCCGGCGCGTCGCGAGGAGCGGCGCTCGCCTCGTGGGAGCGACGGGAACTGGGTCGACGCGTTGGAGTTGCTGGCGCTCGACGACGATGCGCTGCTCGAGCGCTGCGCCCGCTGGTACATCCCACAACGCGATCCCGCGGTCCTCCGTCGGAACCTGCTGGTCGTGATCGGCAATGCGGGTGATCCGGCCGACCCGGCGGTCACCGACGCGCTCCGGCCGTATCTCGACGGCCCCGACGAACTGCTCGCCGAGCACGCCGACTGGGCGGCCGGCCGCTTGGAGCAGAGGCGGCGCGCGGAGGAGGATGTGGTCGCGTGAGGCATCTGCTCGTCACCAACGACTTTCCCCCGAAGGTCGGTGGAATCCAGTCGTATCTCTGGGAGCTCTGGCGACGGCTACCCCCCGAGGACGTGACCGTCCTCACCTCGCCGCACCCCGATGCGGCGGCGTTCGATGCGGCGGCACCTTTTCGGATCGAGCGGGTCCGCGAGCCAGTACTGCTCCCACACCCGATGCTCGTCGCCCGGATTCGGCGCCTCGCCGCGGAACTCGATGCACAGGTCGTCATGGTCGACCCGGCGTTGCCACTCGGGGTGATCGGCCCGCTGCTCGGCCGTCCCTACGGTCTGGTGCTCCACGGCGCGGAGATCACGGTGCCGGGCCGCCTCCCGGTCAGTCGGCAACTCCTGGGTCGGGTGCTGCGGGGGGCGTCGATGGTGGTCGCCGCGGGCGGATATCCCCTCGCCGAGGCGGAGCGCGCGGCGGGGCGCTCGTTGAACGCCGTCGTGGTACCCCCCGGTGTCGATACCCGCCGTTTCGTGCCGCTCGATCCCGGCGCCCGCCGTGCCGCGCGGTCTCGTCTCGGGTTGGACCCTGACGCGCTGGTCGTGCTCGGGTTGAGCCGCCTCGTCCCGCGAAAGGGTTTCGACACGTTGATCGAGGCCGCGCTCGCGTTGGGTCGCGACGATCTCGAGGTGGTCATCGCCGGCGGCGGCCGCGACGAGGCCCGCCTGCGTCGCATCGGTGGCTCCAGGGTGCGCTTCCTCGGCCGGGTTCCCGACGCCGACCTCCCCGACCTGTACGGGTCCGTCGATCTCTTCGCGATGCTGTGCCGCGACCGGTGGCTCGGTCTCGAACAGGAAGGGTTCGGGATCGTCTTCCTCGAAGCCGCAGCGGCGGGCGTTCCGTCGATCGCGGGGCGTTCGGGCGGCTCGCACGAGGCGGTCCTCGACGGGGTCACGGGCGTGGTGGTCGACGATCCGACCTCGCCCGACGCGGTTGCGGTGGCGCTGCGGTCGATGCTCGACGATGCAGCGGTACGACTCCGCGCGGGGCAGGCCGCGCGCGAGCGAGCGGTCGAGTCGTTCGACTACGACCGCCTCGCCGAGCGGCTGAACGCGGCGCTGAACCAGCCGCAGCAAGGAGTGCGACGATGAACCGCTCGGATCGCCCCGGCGACATCGCTGCCGCCCGGGCAGCGGATCAAGCAGCGTCACGCCAGCGGCGACTCGTACAGGACGCTCGCCTGCGGGAGCATTTCGGCGAAACGATCCCAGGCCGCTCGCTCGTCGCCGTTGACGTCGCCGCGACCGTCGTGATGATCGTGGCAACGGTGGCGGGGGTGGTCGACTACCGGCGATTCGCCTTCGGGGCCGCCGCGGTCGACCTGTCGATCTTCGCGATCGGCGTCGCGTTGTTCGCCGCCGCGTTGTGGATGGGCGCCCAACGCAGCCGCGAGGCCGAAATGGACGTGGCTGCGTGGTTCTTCCTCACGAGGGTCGCCCCGACACAGATCCGAGTGCCGTTGCTCGGCGTGCTCGCAGTGCAGGTTGTGGTGTCACTCGGGGCGGCGTTTCTCACGATGGACGAAGCCACCGCGGTGGGCGATCAGGCAACCAAGCTGGCGTTCGGCACCCTCGTGCCGATCTTCGGGCTCGCCGTCAACGGCGTCTGGAGTGCCCGCTACGGCGCCTTTCCACCACGGGCGCCGGAGCCTCGTCGCGGGGGTCGAGCCACGCGATGAGGACGATTCTGTTCACCGGCAAGGGCGGGGTCGGCAAGACCACGACCGCCGCGGCAACCGCGATCATCGCCGCGTCGGCCGGTTTGCGAACCGCCGTCATGTCGACCGATCCGGCGCACTCGCTCGCGGACAGCTTCGGCATCGAGTTGGGCGACGAGCTCACCGAGGTCGCAGCGAACTGCTACGCCCAACAACTCGACGCGCAGGCCCGGATGGAGTCCTCGTGGTCCGAGATCCGTGACTACCTGCGGGCGGTCTTCGACTGGGCGGGCCTCGATGATATCGAGGCCGAAGAGCTCTCGGTGATTCCGGGCCTCGACGAGATCTTCGCGCTGACCGACATCAAGTCCTTCGAGGTGTCGGGGGAGTGGGATCTGCTGATCGTCGACTGCGCCCCGACGGCGGAAACGATCCGGTTCCTGTCGTTGCCCGAGATCCTGAGCTGGTACATGGAACGGCTCTTTCCGATCGGGCGCCGGGTCACCAAGATGGTCGGGCCGGTGGTGTCGCGGCTCGCGGGCGGGGCGCCGGTGGCCGGCGACGCCGTGTTCGCTGCGACCGAGCGCTTCTACCAGCGACTCGACGGCGTCAAGGACCTGCTCGCGGATCCGGAGCGCTCGTCGATCCGGCTGGTGGTGAACGCCGAGAAGATGGTGGTTGCCGAGGCGCGGCGCACCCACACGTATCTCTCGCTGTTCGGGTATCCCGTCGACGCCGTCGTGGTGAACCGTCTCCTGCCCGACTCGGTGACCGATCCCTGGTTCGACGCCTGGAAACAGACCCAGGCGGCGAACCTCGAGATCATCGAAACCGGTTTCGCTCCACTCCCGGTGTTGCGGGGCGAGTTGCGTTCCGAGGAGATCGTCGGTACCGAGTTGCTCGCGGCGTTCGGCGCCCAGCTCTACGGTGCCGCGGATCCTGCTGCCGTGTTGCACAAGGGGAGCCCGTTCCGGGTGGAACGTGACGGCGACGAGACGGTGATGTCGGTCGACTTGCCCTTCGCCCGCAAGGACGAACTCGACGTGGCGGTGGCCGATGGCGAGTTGTTCGTGACCGTCGGACCGTACCGTCGGGCGATCGTCCTGCCCGATGTCCTCCGACGCCGAGAGGTGCGTGGTGCCGCGCTGCGAGATGGAACGCTGCGCGTCCGATTCGGGCAAGATGGAACCAATGAGTTCGGACGCACCCCGCGCCGCCGCTGAGAGCGTCGCGCACCTACAGGGCGCCGCACGCGAGATGCTCGCGGCCGCCCGGACCTTCCTCGACGCGATCGAGGAGGTGGTCAACGACGACGAGCGGGTGACACGGATCGTCGACGGTCTGACCGACGTCGTCCGGTACGCGACCGAGACCGTCTCCCACGTGGGTTCGAGAACGACGAGCGAACCAGCGGCGAAGGTGCGCCACATCGTCGTGGAGTGAGCGATCCTGAGGCGGCGGTGTCTCACGATCTGCCCGGCGGGGCCGACAGGTGGTTGGAATGAGGATTGTCCGATACGAAGACCCGATCGAGGGGGTGGCGGTCGACCTGCACCCGCGCCTCTCGATCCTCAGCGGGCTCTCTGACGCCGCCCGGGTGCGCTTCATCACGGCCCTCGAGGCGATCCCGGCGGGTTCGGAACCCGGTGCTCAGGGTTCGATCGAAGTGCACGGCGTGTTCCTCGATCTGACGCGTGACTCGCTCGAACTGTTGGAACTCGATGAGCCCCTCGACGTCACCGTGCGGGCCTCGGATCTGCCGAGCGCGACGGAGCGACCCGAACCACCGGTGCCCGAAGCGGGCGCGCCGGGGGCCTCGGTGGCCGCGGATGTCGTGGAGCCGGGAGCAGCCGCCGAAGCCGAAGCCGCCCGCGCGGCGGCGCTCGGCGCGCTCGAAGCTGCCGAGTCGGAGCGCATTTCGATCCGCGTTCGTCTCGACGAGTTGGCGTCGCGTCGACGCGAGATCGCCGCGGACGTGGAGTCCGCGCGGGGGGCGCTCGACAACGCTGCGCCGAGCCGTCTGCTGCGGGCACGGGGCGAACTCGAGGCGCTGCAGCGACGCTCGACGGCAGTGGCGTTGGAAGAGATCGCCCTTCGTCGGGAACGGCTCGAATCGCAGCTCGAGGCCCTGATCAAGGAGGCGGACGAGCAGCGGCGTGAGCTCAAACGCCTGGCGTCGAGTGGCACCGAGGAGGTGCGCGACGCACTCAACGCGGCAGCAGCGGCGTGTGATCCCGATCTGGTTCCCTCCGCCGAGGCCGCCTCGATCGCGGACCGGATCGAAGCCCTCGACGCGATCGTGATCGAACTGGAGGCGACGGCCGCGACGGGTCGCGCGCAGATGCATGATCTGACCACTCGCCGCGACGCCGCGTACGACGCCATGATCGAGGCGGAAGCAGCGCTGCGCCGCCCCGACCTCGACGCCGAAGTCGTTGAGGAACTCGAGGCGATTCACGACGAGATCTTCGAGCTCGACGGCCGCGTCTCGAAGCTCAGCAGCAGCCGTCTGCGGCGCCGCATGAACGAGCTCCGCGAACGTGAGGGCGAGCTGTTGACGCGGCTCGGATTCGACACGTGGTCCGCCTACGTGATGGGCATGAGCAACGACGGCGCCGAGGCCGAACGTCAACAGCGCTACGAGGTCACGAAGGCCACCTACCAGTTCGCGGAGGACGAACTCGCAAAGGCGGCCGGCGAACCGCTCGAGGTCGTCGGTGAGCTTGCCGACCGCCAGGACGAGCGGCATCAGTTGTTGGCTCGGGCCTGGGAGCTGCTCGGTTCGACACTTGCCGAGGGCGAAGTGGTCGCGGCCCTGCGGAACCTGCAGGTTCCGGCTCGGCCGATTCTCGTCGAGCGTGAGCCCGCGCTCGCCAACCTCCGGGCAGAGCTCGCCGCCCGTGGCAGCGCGGACCTGCCCCTCGACGCCGCGGAGCTGATGCTCGCCGCGAGGCGCTGGCTCGACGAGGCGGACGATGTCGCCACTCGGCGCATCCGCGAGGTCGAAGCGACCCGTCAACACATCGAAAGCGAGATCAACCGGATCGCCGCGGACCTCGAGTCGCTGCCCGACCCCCAGACGGAGGCCCCGGCGCTCGCCGCGGACGACCCGCGGCTCCTCGCCGCGGAGGAGTTGGTCGCGCTCGAGGAGGGCCACGTCGAGCGTCACCGCTCCGCACAGCGCCTGCTCGACGAGCTCCGCGCCCTCGATGGGGTGCTCCGTGGTGACGAGGACCGGGCGGAAGCCGAACTGGTGACCGCCGACCGTGCCGTCCGCGACGCCGAACGCGCCGTTGCCGACCTCGAGGCGGCCCGACGCCCTTCCGCCGTGTCAGCTCCGGGGGCTCCTCGCCGCACTGACGAGGCGGGTGGTCGCCGTCGCCGCTCGCGTTCGGAGCGCCGGGCGGTGCTGGATCGCCTGGAGTGGTACCTGTTGGCCCGCCTCGCCCAGCAGCGTGCGGTGTCCTATGTCGGCTCGGTGCCGATGGTCTTCGACGACGCGTTCGTCGAGTGGTCGGCCGAGGAGCTCACCGAGGTGCTCGGGCGTCTGGTTCGCATGAGCGAAGTGATCCAGCTCGTCATCCTCACCGAGGACGTCGGCCTGATCGCCTGGGCGCGGGCGCTCGGTCGTGAGCACGCGGTGGTGATCGATCTCCAGCCCGTCGCCTGAGGCTCCTACGCTGCGCCACGGTGCAGCTTTCGATCGGACTCGACATTGGTGGGACCAAGATTCTCGCGTTGGCCCATGACGGCACGCGGGTCCTCGGTACGAGTGAGGTGCCGACGCCCCGCGACGCGGGGCGCCTCGCGGAAACGCTTTCGGAGTTGACGGCAGCGCTGGTCGACGAGCATCGGGGCACCCTCGGCGGGATCGGGATCGGGATCCCCGGGTTCGTGGGTCTCGACGGTGTCGCCCGACAGGCGCCGAATCTGCCCGCGGCGATCGGTCTCGACTTGGGGGAAGGACTCCGTGACCGTTTCGGTGTCCCGGTCGTCGTCGACAACGACGCCAACTGTGCTGCGTGGGCGGCATTTCGCCAGGACGCGCCCGACGCTGCGGCGCTGGTCGCCGTCACTCTCGGAACGGGAATCGGCGGCGGGATCGTCATCAACGGCCGGCTCTTCCGTGGCGCACACGGGTTTGCGGGCGAGCCGGGCCACATGGTCGTGGCGACGGGTGGATGGACGTGTCCCTGCGGGCAGCTCGGCTGCTGGGAGATGTACGCGTCGGGCAACGGCCTGGGGCGCCTCGCTCGCGCCGCGGTTGCCGAGGGCCGAGGCGCTTCGCTGGCGGCTGCTGCCGGCGAGGGTGGCGTTGTCGACGGCCCGCTGGTGGGGCGGTTGGCCGGCGACGGCGACCCGGAGGCGCTCGCCGTGCTCGACGAGTACGCCGGGTGGGTCGCGGTCGGGCTCGTCGCGCTGGTGAACATCGTGGATCCCGACGTCGTGGTGTTGGGCGGCGGGGTTGCGGCGCTCGGCGATGCGCTGCGCGTGAGGGTCAACTCGGCGCTGGGCTCCTACCCGACGGTTCGATCGGGACGGAGCCTCGATGTGCGGATCGTGTCGCTCGGCCCCGAGGCCGGCGCGCTCGGCGCCGCGTTGCTGGCATCGGAAACCGCCTTCGGGGCCGACCCTCCGCCACCGGTAGGGTGACGCGAATGGAGTTCCGCAGGATCACTGCGCTGCCGCCGTATGTCTTCACGATCATCGACTCGCTGAAGATCGAGGCTCGACGCAACGGCCATGACATCATCGACCTCGGTTTCGGCAACCCCGACCTGCCGTCACCCCCCATCGCCGTCGAGAAGCTCTGCGAAGCCGCTCACAACACCCGGAACCACCGCTACTCCTCGTCGCGGGGCCTGCCGAAGCTCCGTGAGGCGATCGCCGGCTACTACCAGCGCCGATTCGGCGTGACCCTCGATCCCGACACCGAGGTGATCAACACCATCGGGGCGAAAGAGGGTTTCAGTCACCTGATGTGGACCCTGCTCGACTCGGGGGACGCGGCACTGGTTCCCTCGCCGAGCTATCCGATCCACATCTACGGACCGCTCTTCGCCGGCGCGGACGTTCGTGAGTTGCCGATGATCCACGGCGCGGAGCAGTTCTTCGACGCGATGGTGGACCGCTGGCAGTACTCGTGGCCGCGTCCGCGGGTGATCGTGTTGTCCTTCCCGCACAACCCGACGACGGCGTGTGTCGATGTGGACTTCTTCCAGCGGGTCGTCGACTTCGCACGTGAACACGACGTGGTGGTGGTGCACGACAACGCGTACGCCGATCTGGGCTTCGACGGGTACCGGCCGCCGTCGATCCTCCAGGCCGAGGGTGCCAAGGAGTGCGCCGTCGAGTTGTACTCGATGACCAAGAGCTTCTCGATGGCGGGATGGCGTGTTGCGTTCATGCTCGGCAACCGTGAGGTGGTCGCTGCGTTGGCGAAACTGAAGAGCTACCTCGACTACGGCACGTTCCAACCGATCCAGATCGCCGCGACCGTGACCATCAACGAGGCGGCGGGCTTCCCCGAGGAAGTCAACGCGATCTACCAGGCCCGCCGTGACACCCTCTGTGAGGGCCTGAACCGGATCGGGTGGGCGATCGAACCACCGCGGGGAACGATGTTCGCGTGGGCACCCATCCCCGAGCCGTACCGCGATCTTGGCTCCATCGACTTCGCGAAGCTGCTGGTGACCGAAGCGTCCGTTGCGGTGTCGCCCGGCGTGGGCTTCGGGCCTGACGGCGACGGCCACGTTCGCTTCGCGCTCATCGAGAACGAACAGCGCACCCGTCAGGCGATCACCAACCTGCGGCGGGCGCTGACCAAGTTGGGCTGATCGGCGTTGCGCTGAGTTGGCGCGGCGGCTTCAGGCCGCGCCGATGCCGCCGAGGCAGAAGCGCGCCACCATGTCGGCCACGTCCTCGGCCGGTTCGCCGCGGTGGTGGACGTACTCGAGGGTGACGAGGGTCGAGACGCCGAGGATCGCGTGAGCGAGGCGCTCAGGATCCGCCGGTGGAATCCGGCCCGCCTCGATCGCAGCGTGGAGGTGATGGACGGCATCGTTGAGCATGACCGACCGACCGCGTCGCACCGCGTCGGCGAAGGTGTCGTCGGTCGCTGCGAACTCGAAGAGCCGGAACAGATCCCGGTGTTCCGCCGACCACAGCACCGCGGCGCGGACACCGGCGGCGAGCCGTTCGAGCGGATCGTCGAGATCCGCAATCGCCCGCTGCTGGCGGCGCCGCATGTCGCTTTGGGCGCCGAGGAGGATCTCGACGAACAGCTCCTCCTTGGAGGAGAAGTACCAGTAGAAGACCCCCTTGCCGACGCCGACGCCTTCGACGATGTCGGCGACGGAAGTCGGGTGGTAGCCGCGGGTGGCGAACAGGCTGGTTGCGTGGGCGATCAGTTGTGCCCGACGCTCCTCACCCCGCGGCGTCAGGCGCCGTCCCGTCGACATCGAGCCCAACGTAGGAGGAACTTGACCGCCCGGTCAAGGAACGGCCGGCGGGCGGATCGGGAGGTCAGGTCTCCGACGGGTTCACCCAGCGGCCCGCCCTGGTGACGGCGCGACGCCATTGTGCGTATGCGGCGTCGGCCTGGGTTCGATCCGCCGACGGCTCGACGCGTCGGTCGACCTGCCATGCGGCCTCGAGATCCGATACGTCGGACCACACGCCCTCGGCGAGACCGGCGAGGAACGCTGCGCCGAGGGCGGTGGTTTCGGTCACCTCCGGCCGGGTCACCGCGACGCCGAGTTGGTCGGCCTGGATGTCGAGCAGCAGATCCATCACCGCCGCGCCGCCGTCGACGCGCAACTCGGTCACCTTGCGGCCCGACGCGGAGCGCATCGCGTCGAGCACGTCGCGGGTCTGATATGCCATCGCTTCGACCACCGCCCGAGCCAGATGCGCACGGGTGACCCCACGGGACAACCCGACGATCGTGCCTCGTGCGTAGGGGTCCCACCACGGTGATCCGAGCCCGGCGAACGCCGGGACGAGCACCACGCCGGCGGTGTCGGGAACGGACTCGGCGAGTGGGCCGATCTCGCTCGCCGAGCCGATGATGCCGAGACCGTCGCGGAGCCACTGCACGGCGGCGCCGGTGACGAATATCGACCCTTCGAGCGCGTAGTGGGTTGCGGCGCCGTCGCCGTCACCGAGGAGTCGACGGGGGAGGCTCCACGCGACGGTCGTGAGCAGCCCCGTCGTGGGTGCCGGACACGTCTCGCCCACGTTCATGAGCACGAAGGACCCGGTCCCGTAGGTGTTCTTGGTCATGCCCGGCTGGGTGCACGCCTGGCCGAACAACGCGGACTGTTGGTCTCCGGCGATGCCCGACACGGCGATACCGGGGCCCGCCGCGCAGTCCGCGGCGGTCACGCCGACCCGTTCGCTGGACATGACGACCTCGGGAAGCGCCGAGGTGGGAACGCCGAAGAGGTCGCACAGTTCCTCGGACCAGCGCATCGCGGAGATGTCGAACAACATGGTGCGCGACGCGTTGGAGGCATCGGTGACGTGTGCCGCGCCGCCGGTCAGCTTCCACACCAGCCACGAGTCGATCGTGCCGACCGCGAGGTCCGGGTCGCGCTCGACTCCGCCGTTGCGGAACATCCACTCGAGCTTCGAGCCGCTGAAATACGGGTCCATCACGAGACCGGTGAGCTCGCGGACCCGTGGCAGTTGATCGACGAGCTCGTCACACCGTTCCGCCGTGCGTCGGTCCTGCCACACGATCGCCCGGTGGCGAGGGGCGCCGTCGGAACGGTTCCAGGCGACGATCGTCTCCCGTTGGTCGGTGATGCCGATCGCGGCGACCGGCACGTCGAGCCGGCCGCACAGCTCGCCGAGCGTGGTCTGCACCGCCGTCCAGATCTCCTCGGGGTCGTGCTCGACCCAACCGGGACGCGGGAAGTGCTGGGTGAACTCGCGGTAGGAAGCGTCGAGGATCCGTCCGGCGCTGTCGACGGCAACGGAGCGCACGCCGGTCGTTCCGGCGTCGATCGCGACGACGACCCCGCCCGCGCGTGATCGTGTGTCGATGGCTGGTGTGTCGGTCATGAGGAGGGCCCGACCGTCGATGGGCACCGGTTCTTGAGGACCCGCCGCCGGGTGGCGAGGTGTTGGAGCGAGTCCTCGCTGAGGTTCGCGGCGCGCAGCTCGTCATCGGTGGGCAGCAGCGTCACGAAGTCGCACTCGGAGACCTGCGCCACGTCGCCACGGGCCGGAGAGGAGACCTTGATCGGCTGGCCGCCGGAGACGAACTCGACGTTGGATGCGGGCGCGATTTCGGTGACGGTGAGGACGATCTGGCCGAGCGCCTGGAACGCCGCCGTGCCGATCACGTTGAGGAGTTCCTTGCTGACCTCGATCCGGGTCGTGCCGTTCGCCTCCGCAACCCGCCTGACCACCGCTCCGGGCGGGATCTGGCTGATGATGCCGTTGGCCGCTTCGGTGGTGGTGGGCCCACTGAAGAGCGCGGCGAGCACGCTGCGGGTGCTACGCGTCGGGACGTCACGGGTGACATCGACGAGCCGGTCGTTCTTGACGAAATAGAGGTAGGTGGTCGTGTCACCCCCGGACGTCACGGTGGTCCCGGTCGTCTG
>JAKOVA010000283.1 GCA_029782335.1 Actinomycetes bacterium
CCGCAGGTCGCACCACAGGGCAAGCTCGAGCCCGCCCGCTACGGCGAAGCCGGAGATCGCCGCGATGACCGGCTTCGAGAGCAGCATGCGACTGGGCCCCATCGGGCCGTCACCGTCGGGCTCCAGCCGATTGCGGCGCGCTCCGCCCGCCAGTGCCTTCAGGTCCGCCCCGGCGCAGAAGTGTCCGTTGGCGCCATGGAATACGGCAACGCTGCGCGACGGGTCCGCGTCGAACTGCGCGAACGCCGCCGCCAGCGCCTCGGCGGTGGGGCGGTCGACCGCGTTGCGCGCCTCGGGGCGCGACAGCGTCACGATGGTCACCGGACCGTCGTGCTCGACCGTGACCGGGCGACGGTCGTCGTCCCGGGGTAGGGCTTCGGACGTGGTCATCGACAACCTCCAGGCTACAGGGGCGTGCCCCGCTCGGCGCGCTCGATCAGCGACGCTGTCGGTGCGAAGCGCTCGCCGTAACGCTGCGCGAGTTCCCGGGCGCGAGCCGCGAAGGCACGCACGCCGACGTGGTTGACGAACTGGGCAGTGCCGCCGGTCCAGGCTGGAAATCCCCAGCCGAAGATTGCGCCGATGTTCGCGTCGCGCGTCGATTCCAGGACGCCCTCGTCGAGGCAGCGCACCGTCTCGATCGCCTGCGCGTAGAGCATCCGGTCCTTGACGTCGTCGAACGGGATCGCGCGTCCGCCTCGCTCGAACACCTTGAGTCCGGACCACAGCGACTTCTCGCCGTCTTGCGGGTAGTCGTAGAACCCGCCGCCGTAGGCCCGGCCCATGCGCTTGAACCCGTGAGCCATCTTCTCGAGCACATACACGGCCGACTCCGGCACCCTCCGACTCTTGACCTTGTGCGCATGCCGGTGGCCGTGGGCGGCGTCGCTCGCCTTCGCGTGCTCGTGGGCATGATCGTGCCCGTGCTCGTGGGCATGATCGTGCCCGTGCCCATGTTCGTGCCCGTGCGCATGTCCGTGGCCGTGCCCGTGCTCGTGCTGCTCACGCTCCAGGTCGGCCAGTTCCTGGTGAAGCACGTCGTCGGCGAGCTTCAGCGAGACTTCGTCGAGCACCGCCAGCGGCCCGACCGGCATCCCGATCTGCCATCCGGCGTTCTCCACCATCGCTGCGGGGACGCCTTCGCCCAGCAGCGCCATCCCCTCGTTGACGAAGGTGCCGAAGACCCGGCTCGTGTAGAACCCGCGCGAATCGTTGACGACGATGGGCGTCTTGCCGATCTGCAGCACGAAGTCGTAGGCCTTCGCCAGCGTATCGGCCGACGTCTTCCTGCCCTTGATGATCTCCACCAGCTGCATCCGGTCCACGGGCGAGAAGAAGTGCAGTCCGATGAATCGCTCGGGGCGTGGTGAGGCCTCGGCCAACCCGGTGATCGGCAGTGTCGACGTGTTCGACGCGACGATCGCATCGCTGCCCACGACCGCCTCGGCTTCCCGCGTGACCCGCGCCTTCAGGTCGCGATTCTCGAACACCGCCTCGATCACCAGGTCGCAGTTCGACAGGTCGGCCGCATCGGCGGTCGGCGTGATCGCCGCCAGAACCTTGTCGGCGTCGGCGACCGACGTGCGCCCCTTCTCGACGCGCTTGGCGAGCAATCGCGCCGAGTAAGCCTTGCCCTGCTCGGCCTTGGCGAGATCGACGTCCTTCAGTACGCATGGAACGCCCCGGTTGGCGCACGCCCACGCGATGCCGGCGCCCATCATCCCGGCGCCCAGGATGCCGACGCGGCTCGAGCGCCAGCGCGGCGGATCGGCCGGCCGGCTCTTGCCGGCCTTCACCTCGTTGAGCTGGAAGAACAGGGTGCCGATCATGTTCTTGGCCACCTGCCCAGTGGCGAGCCGCGTCATGTAGCGCGACTCGATGCGCATCGCGGTGTCGAAGTCGACCTGCGCACCTTCCACGGCAGCCGCGAGAATCGCCTCGGGCGCGGGATAGTTCCCGCGTGTCTGTTGCTGGAGGATGGCGGGCGCGATCGGCAGCATCCCCGCGACGGCCGGATTCGTGGGCGTGCCGCCTGGAATGCGGTGCTTCGGGTCGTCCCAGGGCTGCTGTGGGTGGGGGTGCGCCTCGATCCAGGCCCGGGCGCGCATGAGCAGGTCGTCGCGATCGCGCGCCAGCCCGTCGATGAGGCCCATCTCGTGCGCCTTCGCGGGCGCGACGCGGCGTCCCTCGCTCAGGTAGGGGAGCGCGTGCTGCAGTCCGATCAGACGCACGGTCTTCACGACGCCGCCGGCGCCCGGTAGCAGCCCCAGCGTCACCTCGGGGAAGCCGATCTCGATCGACGGGTCGTCGATGCACAGCCGCGCGTGGCAGGACAGCGCGAGCTCCAGTCCGCCGCCGAGCGCGCTGCCGTTGATGGCGGCGACGACCGGCCTGCCGAGCTTCTCGATCCGTCGCAGGCACGCCTTCATCGCTTCGAGTTCGTGGAAGAAGGTCGCGGCATCCTCGGGCCGAACCGCGATCAGGGCGCGCAGGTCACCGCCCGCGAAGAAGGTCCGCTTGGCCGAGGTGAGGATGACGCCACGGATGTGCTCCCGCTCCCCCTCCAGTCGAACGACGATCGCGCGGAGGTCGGCCTGGAATGCGGCATTCATCGTATTGACCGGCTGGTCGGGGGCATCGAGAAGCAGTGTCACGACGCCATCGGCGTCCTTCTCGTAGCGAATGCTGGACATGCGAACTCCGGACGGGGCTGGAATGATCGGAAGCGTCCAATCATAAACCGTCGCAGGCGGCGTCATCGCGCCGCAGGAGGGCGGCCGCCCGATGCAGGGCAGCCGATGGGTTCGGGAGGCCTCAGATCGGCAGCGTGATCCGCCGCGAGGCGTCGCGCGAACCGATCGCGCTGCCCAGGATGATGTCGGCGGTCTCCTGGTCGCGGATCAGCGTCACCGCGTTGGGAACCGTGAGCAGGCGCTCCCGATCGAGCGGCCGGCAGACTCCGTAGCCCTGCGCATAGTCGACCTGGAGCTCGACCAGCGACTTGACGATGCCGGCGTTCTCGGCCCATTCGGCCACGCAGCCCATCCCGAGCTCGTGCGCCAGATCGACCACCGCGCGCGTGATCGCGAAATTCGCCCGGTTCAGGTTCACGTCGCGGATGAAGTTGCCGTCGATCTTGACCAGGTCGCCGGGAAGTTCCTTCAGGTAGCTGAAGGACGTGTAGCCCGCGCCGAAGTCGTCCAGCGCGACCATCGCGCCGAACGACTTGACCCGATCGACGAACCGCCGAGTCGTGTTCAGGTCGTACAGGGCGACGCTCTCCGTGATCTCGAAGCAGATCTTCCTCGTCGACTCCGGATGTGAGCGGATCAGCGCGATCGTGTCCTGAAGGAACTTCTCGTCGTTCAGCGAGGCACCGCTCAGGTTCAACGTGCAGAAGTCGACGTTGTCGCGGTGGGCGGGCTGCGAGTCGAGCCATTCGAGCGTGCTGCGAAGCACCCAACGGTCGATCTGCGTCATCAACCCGTTGCGTTCAGCGGCAGGAATGAAGCGGGCGGGCGGCAGAACCTGCCCGTTGTTGTCGCGCATCCGGATCAACACCTCATAGCAGAGGCTCGACTCGGGGTTGCGCAACGAGACGATCGGCTGCAGTTGCGTGAAGAAGTTCTCGATCGGCAGGCGTTCCTTCATTCCCGCCACGAGCTTGATCTCGTCGAGATAGTTCAGCAGCTCCGTGCTGCTCGAGTCGTAGGAGATGACGGTCGCGCCGCCGGAGGCCTTGGCTTCGGAGCATGCGCGGTCGCTCGCGGTCAGCGCGTCGGCGGGGCGCATGTTGTCGAGCACGCGGATCAGGCCGATGCTCGCCGTGACGTTGAACGCCTTGTCCTGGTACTGATAGGCGCGGTCGCTCAGGTCGACGCGAAGCTTCTCGCAGAGCGTCTTGGCAGCGTCCAGCGAGGGGCCGTCGATGATGACCACGAACTCGTCGCCACCGACACGTGCGGCGACGTGCGGCGGATTGATCACTTCGCGCATCCGCGTCGCCATCTGGCGAAGAATCTGGTCTCCAGCGGCGTGCCCGAACAGGTCGTTGACCAGCTTGAAGCGATCGAGGTCCACGTAAGCCAGGCATACCGGGCGGTTGCCCGCCGAGCCGATGGCCTTCTGTAGATGGATCTCGAAGCCGCGACGGTTCAGCAGACCGGTCAGGGAATCGTGGTCGACCAGGAACTTGAGCTGTCCCTCGGCCTCCTTGCGCGCGGTGATTTCCTCGATCCACCCCTCGTACCGCTCGACCTTGCGCACCGCACGCACATGGAACCAGCGCCGCTTGCCGTCCGGGCGTTCGATGGCCAGTTCGGTGTCCATCATCCGGTCGCTCGAGGTCAGCTCCTTGACGGCCTTCAGTGCCTCGAGATTCGCCAGTTCGACCCAGTTCAGTCCGATCTTGGAGTTGCGGCGCCCGTTGTCCGGGAACATCTCGGCAAAGGTCGGGTTGTGTTCTATGAGAGTCCCGTCGTGCTTCATCGAGAAGATCCCGACCGGCATCGCGTTGTAGTTCTCGCGGAAGCGCTGGAGGGCGGTGACGGCGCTGTGTTGGGCGGAGATGCGGGCTTCTCGCTCGGTGTTCATTCTTTGCGCCAAGGTCACCCCGAGCATGAGGGCAGAACCAACCGAAGTGACCTGACTGTTGGCGAAATCGAGGATCTCCCTTCCAAAGCCCATTGAGAATGCGATCTGAGCGATTGAACCCGACAGCGTGATTACCCAAGATCCAATGTACCAGCCCAATGCTCTAGAGGGCGCCTTGAATGAGAGCAGGGTCAACACCAGAAAGACGGTAAGAATCGTTCCACCACTCAGGGCCCAAAGAATCTTGATGGAGTGGTCGGCCTCGAGAAGCATCGAGGGTACGAACATTGCCAGCGTGGCAAGCTGCAGTGCTTTGATGGGCTTGTCCAGCCTAGCGCTCTCCAACTCCTTTCCAAACAGGGCTTGAAATAGGGCCAGTGATATGAGGCTATGCGCGATATAGGTGAGGCGCAGAAAGAGTTGTAGGGCGTCGCCACTGAGGGGGATGTCAAGCCAATAGGGATCCCAGTCTCCGTTGTAGGCTGCGATGCGCAGGCTAGTCACGAGCCATGCTGAGTAGAGGAAGAACGTTCTGTCGCGAATGTAGACAGCGACAACCAGGCTGAAAAAGGAGACCATCAGGAGCGAGCCGACAAGCAAGCCGCCTGTCCGCTCGAAGAGAAAATCACGCGAGGCAATCTCCGACTCGGATCTTAGTGAGATCTGAACTCGATTGATTGCGATTGGCTCTACCCGCCCAATCACGGAGATTCGATCCCCGAATCCATCAGGAAGTTGCACTGCGACACCGTTTCGGAGCGCAGACCACGCAAGGTCTGTCGCCGCAACGTCGCCGCTGGGCGTCAGGGCCCAGAACGTCGCGGTTCTCGCCCGCAGGGACTCAAGTGATAGGCGTTTGTCCTGGATCGGACCTTGTCCGGCGAGATCGACGCGAATCCACACGGTGCGGAAGCGCAGACTTCCACCCTTCTCGAGGCGGATCGCTTCGCCAGTCGAGAGCTTGCGGGCCGCCTCATCTAGGCCCAGTCGGTTTTCGGGGTCTGGAAGCAGGGAGCCGACAGAGTCGGGCAGATAAGTTGCGTCCTTGCTGTGCGCGACCACATAGGCTACCGCCGCGCAGGCGATGCCCAATACAGCGACGGCCGTGAGCAGACTAAGTCGGGAGAGGGCCCGGTCGGTCCACGCTGCGAGTCGGCTTCGGCTGGGTAGTCTAAGTCTGCTTGTCAGGGCCATAGGAGCTGCTCGCCTCGGCCGGCCCGAGGGTCAACTCGAAAATACCTGCAGCCCCTCCTGGCGCCGCCGGGAGTCGGACAAGCGGCGCTCGCCCACGGGCAGACGGCGTTGCGGCTTTGAGACGCTCCCGCGCCGGCGCTCGGCCTTCGCGTCAGCTCGCAGGGCGGCTTGGAGATGAGCCCCTTATCAGACCGCCATGATCTGGGTCGGCTCGAGCCAGCGTTCCCCACGAGACGCCAAGCGAGAACGCGACTGACGGGGCGTCGCCCATGCGCTGCTGACTGAGGCGAAGATCTCGATATCGGGATGGATCTTGCGCACCATGAAGTCGTATAGAGGGTGTCGCGCTTCGCGCCACTTGTGCTCCGCTTCGAGAACATCGAAGTAGAGGGGCCGCACATCAACCTCGCCAAAGTCGGCTGGGCGGCGCAGCTTCTGTCCTTCCGGCAAAATGTCCAGGAATCCTAGGCGAGCCAAGTCGCGGTCTACTGGCTCGCGAGCAACGGCAAGGATCCAGGAGATCTGAGTTGCAAGGCAATACCTATAGAGCGCCTTGAAAAGCGCAAGCTTGACTGACGATCCGTTCGGTCCTCCCGCAACTGCCAGCCGGGTGACATAGGCAATTCCCGTTCCCCTCAGGAAGGCAGGTAGCGTCAGAACGCGCTCAAGATAAGTCGGCGAATCGAAGTTGGTGTGAATCCGAAGCGTGCCAACCGCTTCCCCCGTGACTTTGGATTCCGCCAGCAAAACCAGCGAGCTTCGATCAACGTCATCGGGCTCGACCACTCGAAGTGCGTCTGCAAACGACGGCGTATGCCGCCCATAGGCGTCCGCACGAACCTTAATGGCCTTGCTGAGCTGATTCTCTGTTCTTACAACTCGGACGCGAATGGGTAGCGACTCACCAGGTCGGATGTACTGCGTCCCTGTGCTTGCATCCGACGCCGCACCTTGGACTCTGCCACTCTGCATCAGCAGCGTCCTATCCTCGAGCGATCGCAGCATTTCCTCTCCAGAAGCGGGATGAATCAACTTGCAGAACAGTAGGTCACGGCTATCTGCATGGGGCCTCCCGCGCCAGTCATGCTCGCATGGATTAGGCCCAACGGATTACCTAGGTTAACCATGAACGACATATGCTTCAAGATGTCTTTGTCATGACACTTTAGGTTGCGCCGGAGGCGCACGTATGGATGTCAAACGGGCCGGCAGGCTTCACGCATCGCCTTGCTTTAGCGACAGGTGGAGCTTTTGGGGCGGTGACTGACGTGCATAGGTAAGTCTTCGCTCGATCTGGCCGCGAACATTGTCGATGCGCACTTAGCCTGACAGCGATTGTGCCGCTTGATCAACTTCGAGGGCGGGATATGTGGGGTGCACTCCGGCTTCCGACGCGCTTTGCGGATCAGAGCGCGGAGTCCGACTTCCTGGCCGCGTTCCGGAAGTCGGGACTGCGCTTGGCCAAGATCGCTTTCGTAATTGCCGCGCTCATGGCATTGGCGTTCTGGTTGGTGCTAGCCATCGCACCCGCTGCCAGCCAAGCCTCGATCTCGCGCCAGTCGGTGCGACTGGCTCTCTTCGCGATTCTCGCAATCGCTGCTGTCTATCTCCACACCCGAGAACCGCAGGCGATTCGATCGTTTCGCAGCAGTGTCGGCGTGCCGATGGCTGTAGCGTGCCTGGTTGTGGGGGCCATGGGCTTGGTTCCCTTGGACTCGGGCGCTCTGGAAGTAAATCGGTTTCCCGTCGCAATGTCGTTGACCTGTTGGCTGTGCTATGGATTCACGAGGCTCCCGACCCCGATCGTTGCGCTGGCGTGCCTGCCGGCGTCAGCCCTAACACTCGTCGGGTCGTCGCTGCAAGGTGACGACCATGTTCTCGCCTTGGCAATCTACCTTGGCGTCGCGAACCTCATCGGCTGGATCATGTCCGTCGAGATCGAGCGGCGCGAGCGGGCACTCTTCTGGAGTTCCAGGCAACTGGCCGCGGCGACGCGGGCACTCGAGGAGATGGCCCGCAACGCCGCGGACGCTGACTCGGCCAAGACCCGGGTATTGGCCGCCGTCAGCCACGATCTCCGCCAGCCGCTGGCGAGCCTTGCACTCTATGCGCAGCTGTTGCGTTCGCGCAACGATGTGCTCGGGCCGGCAGGCCTCTCCGGGACAGTCGACAGGCTCGACGCGTGCGTGTCCGCGCTGAGCGCAAACCTCGATCGGCTCTCGGAACTCGGCGGTTTGCGCGATCGTGGCGCGCCCGTTTCCGTCACGACGATCGACCTCGGCGGTGTGCTCGACCGCCTCGAGAGCGTGTACTCGGCCGAGGCTGCGCGACGCGGTGCCCGGTTGGTCGTTCGTCGGCCGCGCCCGGGTCGGCAGTTCGCGGTCAGCAACGAGAACCGGCTCTGGGACGTTCTGTCCAACCTCACCGGCAATGCGCTGAAGTTCTCTGCGCCTGATCGCGGTGCGTGGGTGCTGATCCGGGTTCGCCGGTCTGGCACGCGCCTCGTGGTCGAGGTGCGCGACAACGGAATCGGAATCGCCGCGGCCGACCAGCGCCGGGTCTTCGACGAGTATTTCCAGGTCGCCAATCACGCCCGCAATCCCGAGCACGGTCACGGGCTCGGTCTTTCGATCGTTCGCGAGGCGGTCTCGCGGATGCCGGGCCACTCGCTCGAGCTGCGATCGCGGCTCGGGCACGGGACCCGGTTCGCGCTGACGATGCCCGCCGCGGCTCCGGTCGGCACGTTCGGCAGCCCCGGCGGCGAGGCATCGCCAGTCGAGGCGCACGCGGTGGCAGGCGCCCCACTACACGACGTCGAGGCGCGCACGGATGCGCAACGCTGCGAGATGCCGGTGGCCCGATACCGCGCCGGCGCACCCTCCGACCGCGAAGCCGAAGGGCAGTGGGCTCCCGAGCGGTCCGGTGCCGCGCTGCTCGACGAGCCCATGGCGGGCGCCTACGTCCTGTTCATCGAGGACGACGACTCGATGCGCGACGCGCTTGGCCAGGTGCTCCGGCAGTGGGGCGTCCTGGTCGATGCGGTCTCGAGCGGCGAAGAGGCGCTCGAGACGGCCGCCCAGGCGGAACGCTCGTTCGACGCAATCGTTTCGGACTTCAGGTTGCCGGGCACGTGGGACGGGCTCCGACTGATCGACGAGCTTCGCCGTCTCGAGGGAAGGCGAACGCCGGCGATCCTGCTGTCGGGCGAGTTCCGCGTCGAGGCCCTGCGGGACGGCGCGCCCGATGACGTTCACGTGATGGCCAAGCCGCCCCAACTGGACCGCCTGCGCGAGCTGTTGACCGCTTTTGCCGAGGGAGCCGGCGCGGTCCGCGCCTGAGGCGGCCCGCGCCGCGCGCTCAGAGTCGCTCGACGATGGTGGCGATGCCCATGCCGCCGCCCACGCACAGCGTGATCAGCCCGCGCTTGAGCTTGCGGCGCTCGAGTTCGTCGATCATCGTTCCAAGCAGCATCGCGCCGGTCGCCCCCAGCGGGTGACCCATTGCGATCGCCCCGCCGTTCACGTTGATCTTCTCCTCGGGCACGCCGAGCTCGCGCATGAACCGCATGACGACCGCGGCGAAGGCCTCGTTGACCTCGAAGAGGTCGATGTCGTCGATCCCCAGCCCGGCCTTCTGCAGCGCCTTGCGCGTCGCGGGCATCGGCCCGGTGAGCATGATGGTGGGGTCGGTGCCGGTCAGGGCGACGGAAACGATGCGGGCGCGCGGGGCGAGTCCGAGCCGCTTCCCGGCCTCTTCGTTGCCGATCAACGTCAGGGCAGCGCCGTCGACGATTCCCGACGAGTTGCCCGCGTGGTGCACGTGCTCGATCCGCGCGACCTGCGAGTACTTGCGCAGCGCCACCGCATCGAAGCCCATGGCGCCGATCTTCGCGAACGACGGCTTGAGCTGGCTGAGTCCCTCCACCGACGTGTCGGGCCTGATCGTCTCGTCACGCTCGAGGATCGCAATGCCGAGGTCGTCGTGCACCGGCACCACCGAGCGATCGAAGTGCCCTGCGCGCTGGGCCGCCGCGGCCTTGTGGTGCGAGCGCACACCGAATTCGTCGACCATCTCGCGCGTGAAGCCGTCGAGCGTGGCGATCAGGTCTGCGCCGATGCCCTGCGGAATGAAGCTGGTGGCGATGTTGGTCTCGGGGTCGAGCGCCCAGGCTCCGCCGTCCGACCCCATCGGCACGCGCGACATCGATTCGACGCCACCCGCCACGACCAGGTCCTCCCATCCCGAGCGCACCTTCTGGGCGGCCATGTTGACCGCCTCGAGCCCCGACGCGCAGAAGCGGTTGACCTGGACGCCGGCCACCTTGATGTCCCAGCCCGCGGCGAGCGCGGCGGTTTTCGGGATCACCGCACCCTGGTCGCCGACCGGCGTCACGCACCCGACGACGACGTCCTCGACCTGCGAGGTGTCGAGGTCGTGGCGACGCTGCATCTCGTGCATCAGCGTGGTGAGCAGCCGAACGGGCTTGACTTCGTGCAGCGATCCGGAGGACTTGCCGCGTCCGCGCGGCGTGCGGATCGCGTCGTAGACGAATGCTTCGGCCATGGTAGGGCTCCCGGGGAGATTCAGGGCAATTCTATTATGCTGCGCGAAATCGAGGCACTTCCTGGAGCAGCCCCATGATCGAGCGCACGCTGTTTTCCGACGACCACCGCATGTTCCGCGACGCGGTCAGGCGCTTCATGGAGCAGGAGGTCGTCCCGCACCACGACCGCTGGGAGGAGCAGGGGTTCGTCGATCGCGAGGTCTGGCAGAAGGCGGGCGCGAACGGACTGCTCTGCGCGACGATGCCGGAGGCCTATGGCGGGGCCGGGGCCGACAAGCTGTATTCGATCGTGGTGATGGAGGAGACCGCGCGGGTGAACGCGACCGGCCTGGGTTTCGGCCTGCACTCCGAGATCGTGGCCCCGTACATCCTTCACTACGGATCCGAGGAGCAGAAGCGGCGATTCCTGCCGAAGATGGCCAGCGGCGAGGCAATCGGAGCCATCGCGATGAGCGAGCCTGCAGCCGGGTCCGACCTCCAGGGCGTCAAGACGACCGCCACCCGCAGCGGCGACGTCTACGTCCTGAACGGCTCGAAAACCTTCATCACCAACGGCTGGCACGCCGACGTAGTGATCGTGGTCGCCAAGACGAATCCGAAGGCGGGCGCGAAGGGCACGAGCCTGCTCCTCGTCGAGCGGGGCATGAAGGGGTTCGAGAAGGGCAAGCGCCTGAAGAAGGTGGGCATGAAGGCGCAGGACACCTCGGAACTCTTCTTCGACAACGTCGAGGTGCCGGCGGCGAACCTGCTGGGCAACGAGAACGAGGGCTTCGCGTACCTGATGCAGGAGCTGCCCTGGGAGCGCCTGCAGATCGCGATCGGCGCCGTCGAGAACGCGCAGGCGGCGATCGACTGGACCAGTGACTACGTGAAGGAGCGCAAGGTCTTCGGGACGACGGTGTCGACGTTCCAGAACACGCGCTTCAAGCTGGCCGAGCTCCAGACCGAGGTGCAGATCGCGCGCGTGTTCGTCGACAAGTGCATCGAGCTGCTGATGGCCGGCCAGTTGGACACCGCCACGGCGTCGATGGCCAAGTACTGGTGCTCGGACCTCCAGTGCAAGGTCATCGACGAGTGCGTGCAACTGCACGGCGGCTACGGCTACATGTGGGAGTACCCGATCGCGCGCGCATTCGCCGATGCGAGGGTGCAGCGGATCTACGGCGGCACCAACGAGATCATGAAGGAAGTGATCACGCGCGCGATGGGCCTGGGCGCCCGCTGAAGACGAAAAAGGGCCGCCCCAAGGCGGCCCTCTCTCGAAAGAGGCCGCCCGGCGGCGGCCCCGTTCTCCGCAGATCCGGCTCGAGCGTTCAGTCGCCCTTGAAGTAGTCCGAGACGACCTTCCAGCGGCCGTTCTGGATCTGCGAGAGCCGCGACAGGTTGTTGCCCAGCCGCTTCTTCGGCCCGAAGGTCATCTCGGCGCTGCCGAAGATGTCGGTCGGGATGGTCATCGTGTCCATCGCCTTGATGAACGAGTCGGTGGTCAGGTTCGGGCCGGCCTTGGTCGCGGCGCGAATGAACGCGTCCACCGCCAGGTAGCCATAGACCGAGAACACCGTCGGATCCTCGTTGAACTTGGTCTTGTACTTGTTCGCCCAGAAGCGGATGGGCTGGGAGCTCTCGTCGAGGTACGGTTGCTGCACCGTCATCGTCGCGTACAGGCCGTCCATCGCCTTGCCGCCGAGCTTGTGGATCAGGTCGGTGTACGACGCGCTCGAGCCGAGGAAGATCGGGTTGAAGCCGGTCTTGCGCGACTCGCCGATGACGCCGATCGTCTCGCGGATGATGGTACCCAGCACCACCATGTCGCACCCGGCGGACTTCATGCGGGCGACCTGCGAGGAGAAGTCGGTTGCGCCGCGCTTGTACGACGTCTTCTCGGCCAGCTGCATGCCGATCGTCTTCAGCCCGGCTTCGGCGCCGCGCAGCACCTCGAGCCCGAACTCGTCGTCCTGGTAGACCGAGCAGACCTTCTTCGCGCCCTTTTCCTTGGCCAGCTTCGGCGCCGCGTGGCGGATCTGGTCGTAGTAGGTGGCCGCGAACGAGTACTTCAGGCGGTGGAACGGCTCGTACATCTCGCGAGCGGCGGTGATCGGGAAGAAGTTGATGACGTTCTTCTCGAACTGGATCGGCATCGCCGCCATGTTCTGCGCCGTGCCGATGTGCGCCACCATCGCGAAGATCTTGTCCTGGTTGACCAGCTTCTGGGCCGCCAGCACGGCGCGGCGCGGGTCGTAACCGGAGTCCTCGACGATCAGCCGGAGCTTGCGGCCGTTGATGCCGCCCTGTTCGTTGACCTCGTCGACGCGCAGCATCATCCCGAGGCGATCCTGCTTGCCGAATCCGGCGAGCGGGCCCGAAAGGTCCTGGATCGAGCCGATGACGATCTCGTCCTTCGTGACGCCCTGGC
>JAKOVA010000137.1 GCA_029782335.1 Actinomycetes bacterium
CCCCGAAAGCTGGTCGGAGCGATGCCGGCATCACGGAACGCCGAGTAGACGGTTTCGAGCTTCGCGCGCGCGATCTCCGGCGGGTGGTTGTGCAGGAACGAAGCGCGCGCCGGCGACCCCCGGAACTCGGTCAGCGGCGGCGTATGCCACGGATGGATGTGCATCCCGACCTCGGCGTCGTCCCTGCGGGCCAGCTCCTGGATCACGTGTCGCGAGCCATCCTCCTCGAGGATGGCTAGGTTCGCGAAATAGGTGGTGCGCATTCCGTAGCGGGCACACAGGTCCTGGAAAGCGGGCAGCCGCAGCGCATTGCCAACGGAGGCTCCCGAGATCGGAAACGGCCCGTCCCAGTCCCACTCCTCCTCGGTATCCACGGTCGTCATGACCAGGACTTGCTCTGACATGGTCGGCCCGGACGTCTTGCGGGGGGCGGTATCGCAGCCCCGACATTGATGTGTCGATAAAAAAAAATTGTCGCGGGCCTCGTGCGCGGTGTACAGGAACTTGGGCACGCCCGGGCGTGCGCCGCGCATCAGGCCTGCATCAGCGCTCCCGCCGTAGCCCCATCCAGCCGAGTGCGCCGCGCACCAGGCTCCTCCATGCCCCGACATCCGTCGGCGCGAGGCACATCACGTTGACCGCGCACCAACTCGAGTACGCCCAGTCACCCGATTCCGCCGCATAGTGGCAATTGATCGTCCACGAGGAATGCAGCGCCCGCTTGCGCAGATGAGGATAGTCCCGGCCGACACCGTCCGGTCCGAACGCCCTCGCAATGATCCGGAGGTGATCGCGCATCGTCTTGCGACTCTCCATCGACTTCGATTTCGCGTGCACCCGATAGCGAACGACGACTTCCGGCAGGTACGCCAATTCGTTGCGCGCACAGATCTGCAGCCAGAGCGGCCAGTCCTCGACACCCGGGAAATTCGCTTCGAACCCGCCGCACGCGATGAACAGCTCGCGCCTGACCATGACCGAGGATTTCGTGATGAAGTTGCGCACCAGCAGGTGTTCCAGAACGAATCCGCTGTACGGCTGCTCGAACGTGCTGCGCCGAACCTCCCGCTCGAGCGACTCGCCGAAGCAGACCGAATCCGTGTGCGAGATGGGTGCGTGGCCGCACTGCTCGACCTGCCTCGAGAGTTTGTCCGGAAGCCAGACGTCGTCGGCGTCCAGAAAGGCGATCCAGGCTCCCCGCGCTGCGGCAACACCGGCATTGCAGGCCGCTGCACTTCCAGAGTTGACCTGCCGGACCACGCGGATCCGATCCCCATATCCGTCGAGAATCGCGCCGGTACCGTCGGTCGATCCGTCGTCGACGACGACGATCTCGCACTCCGGGTACGATTGGGCCAGCGCGCTATCCACCGCCTCCCGCAAGTACTTCTCCGCGTTGTAGGCGGGAATGACGACGCTGACCAGGTTCATCAAGGCCCCTCTCCGCGCGTCTCCACGCCGTGCCCCGCCGGCATCAACCGGGCACAGACGCCGGGGCCCTTCGATCGCGACCCTGCCGGCGTGCCAACCGTCAGGCCCGATCCCTCGTGAATTACCAGTACCTTCATGTTCTGAGTGACGCGGCCTCTCTGGACCCGCAGCGGGTTGCAGATCGTTGCGGCCGACCAAGAGCTGCCCGAGCGTCCGGAAATCGTATCCACACTATCATGTACCAGCCTCGTCGTGGCGCAGCCGGCCGGCTCCTGCGCCGCCCTCGCGGTCCAGCACGTCGCGATAGAGCCGCAAATAGTCTCCCGCCATCCGTGCAGCCGAAAAACGCTCCTGCACCAGCGCTCGAGCCGCCATCGCCAGCCGCGTGCGCAGCGCGGAGTCGTGCATCAGGCACCCGATATGCGCGGCCAGGCGGGCATGATCCCCGACGTCGAACAGCAGGCCGGTCTCCCCGTCCCTGACGAGCGTACGAGTACCTTCGATGTCGGAGGCGACCACCGGGACGCCTGCCGCCATCGCCTCCATCACGCAGCGCGGGATTCCCTCCAGCGAAGACGGGAGCACGAACAGATCGAATCCGCGCAGGAACTCCAGCCTGTCGTCGCGAAACCCAGTGAAGCGGATCCGCCCCGCCTGTCCCAGCGACTCGGCGAGCGCTTCGAGCTCGGCGCGCTCGGGGCCGTCGCCGATCAGGTAGAGCCGCCGGTTCTCGCCCGACAGGCTCGCGAACGCGCGAATCAGCGTGTCGATGCGCTTGCGCGAGATCAGCTGGCCAATGTAGCCGAAGACCTCGACCCCGCCCGCCCGCAGGGCGCCGACTTCGGCGGCGACCCGGTCCGAGTCGGTGACTTCCGAAAGATCGACCCCGTTGGGAATCAGGCGCGTGCGCCGCCTCGCCCACGGCAGCCTTGCAAGCCCGGCGGCAAGATCGTCCGACAGCGGCGCGATCGCATCGCACCCTGCGAATGCGAGCCGATCGAGCGCCTCGTAGACCTGAAGCCTGATTCCGGCATCGGTGCTCCATCCATGCGGGGTCGAAACCAGTCGGCACCGAAGGCCGCGCGTCGCAAGCACTCCGATCAGGTCGGACTTGTAGCCGTGCGAGTGCACGATGTCGATCCGCTGGTCACGAATGAAGCGGCGCAGCTGGCCGATCGCCGCCGCGCTCAGGCGCCCCGGGGCCTCGAACTGGACGGTCGGCAAGCCCAGTTGCGCGGCGTGAGCGCACAGCGGCGCCAGCCCGCCACCGGGCGTGTCCTGGATCACGCCGACGACTGTCTCGACCTCGACAGTCGGAAGGTACCGGGCAAGCGCGAGAATCCAGCGCTCGGCGCCGAACATCCCGGCTGGGCCGCCCAATTGCAGCACCCTGATTCTCCGTCCCGCACCCATTGCGCTCATCGCTCAGTTGCCCGCTGTCCGGCCGCGGCGTCTTCCCAGAGGGCCAGCATCATCGCCGCCCAGACGAACACGCTGTGGTCGCGGCTGCCCACCACGTGCTCGCGCCACATGGCCTGCAGGCGAGTCCGGTCCAGTACCTTCAGCGACGCGCGTCGCCCATCGAACAGGAGGGCCTCCGCCATCGGCCTGAGTTCCTCGCGCAGCCACTTCGCGGCGGGGATCGAGAACCCGCGCTTCGGAAGGTCGAGCAGTCCGGCCGGCAGCCGGCGACGCGCAAGCGCGCGCAGCGGCAACTTGCCCCGATGCCGGTCCATCTTCAGCGCCGACGGCAGCCGCGCCGCGAACTCGAGAATCCGGTAGTCGAGCAGCGGCGAACGCACCTCGAGCGAGTGGGCCATGCTCATGCGATCGACCTTGGCGAGCACGTCGTCGGTCATGTAGAAGTGGATGTCGGCGTACTGCGCGCGCCCGAGCGCATCGGGCGCGTCGTTGCCCAGGTACCAGGGATAGACCGACTCGCGCGGCGTGAAGCCCTTCAGGCTCTCCATGAATCCGGGTAAATAGACGGCCCGGCGCGCATCGTCGCGCAGCCAGGCAAGGTCACGATAGAACGCCTCGACGTCGCCGACCGCCAGGTTCTCGAGAATGGTCTTGAGCCTCAGCGGCCTGGGCAGGCGCGCAGACGCCGGCCACAGGCGGCCGAGCGGACCGAACAGGACCGAACGCAGTGCCGCCGGCATCCGCGCGCGCAGCCGCGACTCCATCGAATGCGGAAGGTAGCGGAACGTGTAGCCGGCGAAGGCCTCGTCGCCACCGTCGCCCGACAGCGCGACGGTCACCGAGCGGCGCGCCATCTCGCAGACGTACCAGGTCGGTATCGCACTCGAGTCGGCCAGGGGTTCGTCGAAGTGTCGGGCGATGCGCGGCAGGACTTCGGCGGCAGCGGGCCGCACCGTGTATTCGTGGTGGTGCGTCCCGAGGAATTCCGCGGTCGCGCGCGCAGTCTCCAGTTCGCTGAATTCGCGTTCGTCGAAGCCGATCGAGTGAGTCGAAACCGGCCCGCCGGAGATCCGGCTCATCGCCGCCGCGACGAGCGATGAATCGAGTCCCCCCGACAGGAATGCACCGAGCGGCACTTCGCTCATCAGCCGGCAGCGCACCGCATCGTCGAGCAGCGGCTCGAGCTCGTCGACCGCGTCTTCCAGGGAGATGTCGCGCGGTGGGCCGCACCGCAGGGACCAGTAGCGCCGTTCCCGCTCGCCGGCAGCCTCCACGGTGAGGATTCGAGCGGCCTGGAGCTTGCGCACGCCCCGGTAGATCGTCCGGGGGGCCGGAACGTAGCCGAAAGTGAAGTAGCAGTCGAGTGCCTCCGGATCGATGTCGTCTGCGCACAGGCCGCCGACCCGCAGCGCCTTCAGCTCCGACGCGAATCCGAAGCGCGATCCGCTCCGATACCAGTACAGTGGCTTCTTGCCGACGCGGTCGCGCGCGAGGAACAGGCGTCGATGCCGCGCGTCCCAGATCACGAATGCGAACATCCCGTTCAGTCGCTCGACGCAGGCTTCGCCCCACGCCAGGTAAGCCTGCAGGATGACCTCGGTGTCGGAGCGGGTAGCGAAGCAGTGGCCGGCCGCCTCGAGCTCATCGCGCAACGCCTGGAAGTTGTAGATCTCGCCATTGAAGACGATCTGGACGGCCCCGCCTGCGGCGGCCATCGGTTGCTGGCCAGTGCCGACGTCGATGATCGACAGCCGGCGATGACCGAGCGCAGCGTGCTCGTCGACGAAGAAGCCCTCGGCGTCGGGGCCGCGGTAGACCAGCGCATCGGTCATCCGCTTCACGCGCGCGCTGGCCGCCTCGCGCGAGTGACCGTCGAAGTCGACGTAGCCGGCGATCCCGCACATCGGATCAGGCCCCCTGTACGTGGCCGCTGGCCATATCCGGCCCACGCACGACCTGTGCCGGGTTCCCGGCGATCAGGCAGCCGTCCGGCATTTCGCGGGTCACGACGGCGCCGGCTGAAACGATGCAGCGTGCCCCGATCGATGCCAGGACGATCGCACCCTCGCCTACCCAGCTGCCGGAGCCGACCGACACGCGCTCGAAGCGGCCCTCGCTGGCCGAGAGTCGCCCATCGGCACCGAGATGCTGCCGCTTGCCGCTGGGGATGCTCACGCGGCTGCCGATCATCGCGGCTTCGCCGATCTGCGCGTGGCCGATCACGCAATACGCACCCATCGACGCGTGGCGGGCCAGCGTTGCGTCGCGATGCGTGAAGATCGACCCGAAGCCGACGTGGACCTCCCACGAACACGATCGCAGCGTCCCGAAATAGTAGGCACCGCGCAGCAGCACGCCGGGCAGGCCCGGCAGCGGCGCCATGAGTTGTGCGAACAAGGTGAACACAAGCTCGCTGTGCGACAGCCGCCTCTCCAGCCAGGACGCCGCAATCAGGGGCATGACGAGAACGAGGCAGACGGCGAACGCGAGCGCCTTCACGATCCGGATCGGAGACATGAACCTCAGACTCCCGTACCCGGCACGAAGCGATGGGCCGGGGTTGCGAGCCCCGCGTAGATCGAACGGTACGCTTCGATCATTCCGGCGAACGTGAATCGCTGCTCGAAGCGCCGCCGCCCGGCTTCGCCGTACCGGCTGCGCTGATCGGGCCGTGCGTGGGCTTGTCTCAATACGGTTGCCAGCGCCTCGACATCGTCGGACGGGACGACCCATCCCGTCTGCCCGTCGACCACGATTTCCGGATTTCCACCGACCCGGGTCACCGCGACCGGCACCGCCGCAGCCATCGCTTCGAGCAGGGCCATCGACGTCCCTTCGCTGAAGCTGGCGAGGACGAACATGTCCATGCACTGCGCCAGCTGCCGCGCGTCGTCGCGGTGACCGGTCAGGACTGCCCGCTCCCCGATGCCGGCCTCGTCGATCCGTCGCGCGATCGCCTTGTGCTCCGGCCCGTCGCCCACGAGCAACAGGCGCAGGCACGGCTGCTCTTTCGCGACCTTCTCGAACGCCGAAACCAGCATGGGCAGGTTCTTGATCGGATCGAAGCGGCCCACGGTGCCGATCACGAAATCGTCGGCACCCAGACCCAGTCGCGCACGCAGTCGCGCCCGGGCCTCGGGCCTGAGCACCGGTGCGGGCGCCACACCGTTGTAGACAACCTCGATCTGGCCGGCGTCCAGGCCCTCGTATCGGGCCAGCCTCGTCCTGATGTCCTCGGAGACCGCGACGAAACGGTGCGTGAGGCGACGGATCAGGACGCGATTCACGAACCGGCGTCGCGGACTGTCGACTTCCGGATAGAACCGGCCATGCTCCTCGAACAGCAGGCGTGGCGCCGGATGGCGCAGGCGCGCGAGCGCCGAATAGAACCAGGCGCTGCACTGGTGCGCATGCACGATATCGGCGCCGAACTCGCGCAGACACCCCGCGAGCGTGCCCGCAATCGACAGATCGAGGCCCGGCTGGCGCCACAGTCCGTGAACCGGGATTCCGGCGGCACGCAGCGTCGCGGCCCAGGCTCCAGGCTCGTCGAGGCAGAACACCGCGATGCGGAACCGGGATGCGAACGCCATGGCCATATCGACGACGAGCCGCTCGGTGCCGCCCGGATTGAGAGCATGGGCGACGTAGGCGAGACGCGGCCGATCGCGAGGGTCGCTCATTGCGCTGCCCCCCGCCGGCGCCGCCAGCGTCGCGCGCGGTCCTTCAGGATGCGCCGCCCCTCGCGCCACGCAGTCTCCAGGCGCCGCCTGAAGACTCCGCTCATGCGCGTGCGCTGCGCAACGAATACGCGCGGAGCACCGAAGTCATAGGCGTGGAACCAGCGCCCCGGCCCCGTGCCGACCTCCATCGCGATCCGTCGATAGTAGGCGTGCAGATGCCCGTACACGCACAGGATGACCAGTGGTCGGGTCAGGCTCCGGGTGGCGAAGGTCGCGAGATCGCCCAGGCAGCGTTCGTAGAAGAAGGTCGCACGCTCGCGAAACGCAGCGGCGAGCCCCCGATCGTCGTAGCACGCCGCAAGGTGCAGGACGTGGCACTTGCGGATGTCGTGCGCGGACCAGGTTTCGGTGGGAAGTTCCACCTTGTGCAGGACCTCGCGATACGGAACCTCGTTGCCGAGCATCCACTCCGTATAGTGGAGCAGGCTCTCTCGGGCGTACTGGAAACAGTAGTCGATCTCGCCCAGCTCACGCTTCACGTCGAGGTACTTCCCCAGGACCTGAAGGAATACCAGGTACGACCACCGCCGCTCCGGTTCGTCGAGTCGGCGGGCCACGATGTCGTCAGCCGGATGAATGCACCGCTGGACGAGTTCTTCGGCCTTCGCCATGTACTCGCGGTTCCGCGTCAACGCGTAGGCATCGAGCAAGGTGCTGATCGAGTTTCCAGGACCGCGCCCCGGACCGTGATAGTCCGGCTCGAGGGTGACGCTTGCGGCGCCGGTCGGCCCGGGGTCGACCATGCCGAGCAGCGTGCGCTCGCCGTCGTCCATGGCCAGCACCCAGTCCGCCAGCCTGATGACCGCTTCCCGCGAATCGGGATCGCCAGTGACATAGTGATGCAGCAGAAGGCCCGACGCGTAGTTGTGCTCGTTGCCAGGACCGCCGCCATAGTCGGCCCCGGTCGCGTTGTACCGGCTGTAGGTGCGATGCGTCGCGGTCATCGCCGGCAGGTAATGGTCGCTGTGCCAGAACAACCCGCCGTTGAAGGCCGGCCTGTCGTCGTGAGTGTGATAGATGTCGATGTCCACCGTGTGCCGCGCAGCGTCCTGCATCAGCCGCCACCAGCGCGGGTCTCCGGTGCGCAGCGCGTGAACCCCGGCGCCCAGGACGAAGTCGTACTGGTTGTTGTAGTGGGAGACGAAGGGTTCCGGCCCCGGATGGTTGATCGCCTCGTGGTCGGCGTACAGATCGCCGAAGTTGCGCCAGCCGTATTCGTCGATCCACTCTCGCCGCGCGACAAAGGAGTCCGGCCCTTCCACGATCTGGTCGGTGTAATCGGCGGACTCGCGGGCCGCATCGAGGTCGACCGTCAGGCCGTGGACCGCGCCGGACGCCTCGACCCAGGACGGTTCGACCCAGGCATGTACCGGGGCGTACGGCGCCAATGCGGTCTGCGACGCCCCGAAGTCGATCCAGAAGCGATGCCGCTTCTGCTCCCCGCCCTGAAGCTCGGCCGGCGCGGCGCTCTCCGAAGGAAACAGCCCGACTTCCAGGGCACCGTCGCTCCACCGCAGAGCCTTCGGGAAGTTTTCCCAGAAATCGTCGACCGAGACCGCCACCCGGCGCTCGCCGCTGCACGCTGCCAACGTGGGTTGGGCGCGTTCGCCGCGCAGCACGACCTCGTGCGTCCCGGGCGTGTCGATGCGGACCTCGTAGCCACGGAACCGCACGGCCGGCTTGCCACGTGCGTCGACGTGGTTCGGCGAATCCCAGTGCTCGCCCCCGCTCGAATCCTGGTACAGGCACCACGCCGTCGGATCGATGCGACGCGGCTCCGCTCGAGGCTCGGCGCACCATTCGAGCGCCTCGACGGGACCGCCGGGCGCCACCCGGATCGACAGGTCGCCGATCGCCCAGGAGCCTTCGTCGCCGAGGTCCCACAGGCCCCCGACGTGCTGCGCCGGGCGCGGGTTGCGAATGCGGAATTCACAGGCCACGCGCGGCAAACCGACGACCCATGCCAGCCGCGCGCGGAACTCGAGCGGACACTGCGGCAGGCCGTCGAAGCACCCGTCGGCAACCACGTCCACCCGCACCGGCCCCGCATGCTCGATCGCCAGCCGGTTGATCTTCGCAGTGCGAAGCACGCCCGCCGGGTCCTTGAGCTCGATCCGCACACCCTCGCCGGACAGAAGGTTCACCCCACCGATCCGCACGCTCGCGATCAGCGCCTCGGCACGGGTCGGCAGTTCGAACTCGACAGCGCCCGAGCGAACGACGATGCCGCGTGTCGTCTGTACCGTTTGCAGCGGCTCCGACGGCACGGCCTCCTCGCTCGCAGCCTCGTCGCGCTCGACGAGCCACATCGTCTGCCGGTCACGATCGTCCAGGCGCGCGGCAAGATCGACGAGGGCCCATTTGACCGTCCGGTCGGGCCATAGGGCCAGCGCGCGGCCCTGTGTCGGCAGCCGCCGCCCGGATTCGTCCACCGCCACCAGGCGCTCCGCCGACCCCACGCTGCCGCGCGGGAGCGGAACGCCGACCCGAACAGCCCCGACGGGTGCCTCGGCCGGCGTTGCACCAGAGACGTGGATCGGTATTCGCATCGACAGCGGCCCCTCCGGCGTGCCGGCGCGACCGACGGTCAGGTTCCCGTCGAAGTCAGCGTCGCGGCCTTCGCTGCCGCGCCGGGCAGGCGTCTCGCGGAGGAAACAGTGCCGCCCACTCGCCACTCGCCCGGCTCGTGGAACACCCCGAAGTTGATGTCGAGCAGCGCGTCGCGAACGTGGAAGGTCGTGCCGATCTGCTCGCACAGGATCGGGCCGAACCCCTTCTCGCGGACCGTGATCTTGATCGCGTACATCTCGGCCACCAGTCGCAGCGGCGGCAAATCGAGCTGCAGCACTCCGTCTTCCGGAATCGTGCCCAGGTCGACGCCGTCGGTCTCGGTACTGTAGGTGCACACGGTGACGCTGTCGGAGCGGACGATCGACACCATGAAGTTCGGATGCGCGACTGCCTTCCGGACCTCGTAGGCCAGCCGGATGTGCATCGTCTCTCCGACGTCGAAGATCGTCTTTGTCTCCCCATCGTCGTCGAACACGTCGCACCCGGTGATGAAGAGCGGCCAGTCTGCAGGCTTCGCATCCCCGGGCCGCGTCAGCGCACCCAATCGACAGTCCTGTTCGTAGATCTCGATCCCGGCGTCGACCGGCCCGTCGTAGTGAATCTGGCCCTTGCGCATGTAGATCACACGATCGCACATGGTCTTGATGCTGAACATGTTGTGCGACACGAACAGGATTGTGGCATCACGCTTCTGCAGGTTCTTCGCGAACTCGATGCACTTGCGCTGGAAGCCAAGGTCGCCGACGGCCAGCACTTCGTCGAGAAACAGGATCTCGGGCTCCAGGTGGGCCGCGACCGCGAAGGCCAGGCGCACGTACATGCCGCTCGAGTATCGCTTGACCGGCGTATCGAGATGCTGCGGTATGCCTGCGAAGTCGACGATCGCATCGAACTTGCGCGTCACCTCCTCACGTTTCATGCCGAGGATCGAACCATAAAGGAAGATGTTCTCGCGACCGGTGAGTTCGATGTGAAAGCCGGTTCCGACCTCGAGCAGCGCGCCGATGCGCCCGTCGATCACGGCTCGGCCAGTCGTCGGCTCGGTGATTCGCGACAGGATCTTCAGCAGCGTGCTCTTTCCAGCCCCGTTCAACCCAATGACGCCAACGTTCTCGCCATGCGCGATTTCGAACGAGGTATCCCGAAGCGCCCAGAAATCGGTCTTCCCCGAGTTCGCCGTGCGCCTCTTGAAGAGTGAGTTGACACCGGTGGTCAAGGCGCTACGAAACGAGTCGTGGCGCCCTCCGCCGGAAGGAATGACGTAGCGCTTGCCGAGACCTTCGGCCTGGATCGCGGGACCACGGCTCATATGATGTCAGCGAATGTACGTTCGCTGTCTCTGAAGAAGATGAGGCCGGCCACCAGCGCCACCGCGATGATGACGACGCTCACTCCGAGCGAGAACAGATCGAGGCTGCCCTTGCCAAGCAGTGACCAGCGAAAACCCTCGATGACACCGACCATCGGATTCAGGCTGTAGAGGGTGCGCCACTGCTCCGGAACCATGCTCAACGGGTAGACGATCGGCGAACCGTACATCCAGATCTGGAGCAAGAACGGAATCGTGTGAGTGATATCGCGGAACCGCACGTTGATCGGCGCCATCCACAGGCTGATCGCGAGTGAAAGGCTCAACGTGACACCGAGCAGCGGCAGCACCATCAGCAGCTTCCAGGTCGGCGCGATGCCGTACCAGAGCATCACACCGAGGAACACGACAAAGGCAACTGCAAAATCCACCAGCGGCGCCAGCACGTTGGCCAGCGGGACGATCAACCGCGGAAAATAGATCTTCCGCACCAGGTTGGCGTCCCCGACCAGACCCAGCGCGCCACGACGTGCCGCCTCGGCAAAATAAGTCCAGGGGAGCACTCCGGCAAAGGCGAAGACGGCATAGGGATAGCCTTCGGACGGAACCCTCGCGAACATGCCGAATACCACCGTGAAGATCAACACGGCGAAGATCGGCTGCACGACGGCCCAAGCCGCCCCTAACGCTGCCTGAGCGTAGCGCACCTTCAGGTCTCGCCAGACAAGAAAGTAGAGTAGCTCCCGATAGCGCCATACGGCCATCAGGTCGAGATCAAACAGCCCCTGGCGCGGACGGATGATGATCACTGAGCGCGTGGATTCGATGCCGATTCCGGATGGCGAATTCAAAGACGTTTCCATTTCGAGCACGATGCCCCGATCATAATTCGGCACGAGGCTTCCGCGCGCGGACTTTTGCCACCGTGCCACAGACTCTGACGAACGGCTCCCAAGCCTGGACCGGTGTGGCTGGCCTTGCCCCGCCTCATCCCAGCCCGGTCACGAGCATCGGGCCCAGGCGGTCCACGACGAATCGCGGCAGGCGCTGCCAGACGGCGATCGCTGCCCGGAACCTGGGATTCATCGGGTTGTTCTCCGGGATCGCGCCCGAAGGCAAGTACGGAAATTCGTAGTGCAACTGATGCGGTTCGAAGCCCCACAGCCGCTTGAACTGGAACGAACCGGTTCCGGCCTTGCTGCGGCCGAAGTCGAAGCGCGTGCAGCCGCGAGCGACCGCGTGCTTCATCAGTGACCAGTACTTGAAGTCGTTGGCGTTGGTTTCCCGGGCCGCTGCCACCTCTCCGGCGAAGTAGGCCAGCACCTCGCCAGCGTGATAAAAGCTGAGGATCGCGCTCAGGTCCCGCCCGGCAGAGTCGACAACGAACAGGATGTCGCAATCCTGCGGGAAAGCTGCTACCAGCGCCCGAAAGAACCGCCGTCCGAGCGCCGGCGTTCCGTGCGCCCTGGCGTTCTCGGCGTACAACTCGTAGAACCGGTCGGGGTCCCGTCCGGTCTG
>JAKOVA010000150.1 GCA_029782335.1 Actinomycetes bacterium
GAGGAACGCATCGACGCCCTCGCTGCCGCTGAAGAGCTCCGCGCGCTCCGGCCCGACCTGAGTGGCGACGAGGTCATGGCGCACCTCGGCATTGGGCCGGGACCGACGGTCGGACGCGCGCTGCGGTATCTCCTCGATCTTCGAATCGAGGAGGGACCGCTGGGCGCGGAAGAGGCGATCCGCCGCCTCGACGCCTGGTACGCCGAGCAGTCCTGAGCGCCGGCCCCGGTGCACGCGGTCGACGGTGTATAATCTGGTGTATGCAGCGGACGAACATCTATCTCGAGGAGCGCCAGACCGAGGCGCTGGATCGCCTGGCCGCTGACGAAGGGCTGTCGCGGGCGGAGGTCATACGTCGACTGCTCGACCGGGCTCTTGCCGGAGCCGACGATGACGCGCAACGCGACTTGGCGGCGATCGAGGCGTCGTTCGGGGTTCTGGCGGACGTGGAAGGTGAGTTCGTCGAACTCGGCCGTGACGACGGCGAGCGCGGGCGCCACCTCTCACGAGTTTGGTCAACCGACCGGTGATCCTCGTCGACACAGATGTCCTGATCGCACATCTCCGCGGGGTTCCCGAGGCAAGATCGTGGCTGTTGGCGGCCCGAGCCGATGCACCGCTCGCTATCAGCGTTGTCACGGTTGCCGAGTTGACCGGCGGGATGAGATCTGCGGAACGCCGCGAGGTCTGGTCGTTGTTGAGCGCCCTACGGACCGAGCCGGTCACAGACCTGATTGCGAGACGTGCCGGTGAGTTTCGTCGACGCTTTCGACGGAGCCATTCGGCGATCGGGATAGCGGACTATCTGGTCGCCGCAACAGCGAAGGAGTTGGGCGCCCAGCTCGCAACCCTGAACGTCAAGCACTTCCCGATGTTCGACGACCTTGCCGTTCCGTTCGACACCCCACCGTAGGGCGCACGACGACAGACGCCGCGAAGCTGTCCCAGGTGCGCGATCTTCCCCCGGAGGCCTCCGCTTCCAACTGAATGGTCCGGGGGCTAGTTCCCCTGTTTGCGGGCGCGGACGACCAGACTCGTCGGTACCCACTCGGTGAGTGGATCCGCCGGGTCGGCGACCCGGGGCTCGAGGACGGTGTCGACCCGGAAGTTCGAGCGCCACAAGGTTGTGATGACGTCTCCGACGGAATGGGGCTGCACCGAGCCCTCTTCTCCGTCAAGGTGCCATCGGATCGGGGAGGCGTCGAAGTACGTGCGGGAGAGTCGAACCGATGTATCCCCGACCTCGGTCATCAGGGCGAGCGGGTGGGGGAGCGAGATGATGAGGCCCGCGTCCTGACGAAGGACGCGGTTCACCTGCCGGAAGACCCGCCCGAGGTCGGCGACCGTCGCGAGCGAGTAGACGGCGATGGCCACGTCGATCTGATCGCCACGCACGAACGCCAGATCCGCGAGGTCGCCGTGGTGGTACTCGACTTTGACCTTTGCCGCTTCCGCGATGGCCCGTGCGTCGGCGACGCGTTCCATCGAGGGCTCAACGCTGATGACTTTGGCGCCGCGAGCGGCAAGCTCGACGCCGAATCGCCCGCTCCCGGTGCCGAGTTCGAGAATCCGTCGCCCATCGGTCGAACCGAGCAATCGCTGGGTGATCTCGGGGTCGAGGCCGGGCCCGAGCGCGAGCGCCGGGCCGTCCTCGGCACCTGCGGGGAAGCCGGCGAGCGGCGGCCGTTCGACCACGGGAGACTCCTCGACGAGCGTGGGACGCACCCCCAGGTTTCCCGCCGATGGGTGGCGTCGGGTCGACCTCGACGGGCCGGAGGGTGCGGTCACGCAGCGAGTTTGGTCGAGGGCCCCGCCGGATGGGTGGACGCCGACGACGCGGGTGGGATCCCGCGGCTCAGGATCGAGTGGCGAAGTCCTCGACCATCTGGCGGGCGACCTCGTCGGTGTACTGCACCGGCGGGGACTTCATGAAGTAGGCCGACGGTCCCAACACCGGGCCGCCTTCACCCCGGTCGAGCGCCACCTTGGCGCAGCGAACCGCGTCGATGATCACGCCGGCGGAGTTGGGCGAGTCCCACACCTCGAGCTTCAACTCGACGTTCAGCGGCACATCACCGAAGTTGCGCCCCTCGAGGCGGATGTAGGCCCACTTGCGGTCTTCGAGCCACTCGACGTGATCCGACGGCCCGATGTGCACGTCACGGGGTGCGAGCCCGTTCTCGAGCTGGCTGGTGACGGCCTGAGTCTTGGAGATCTTCTTCGACTCGAGGCGCTCCCGCTCCAGCATGTTCTTGAAGTCCATGTTGCCGCCGACGTTGAGCTGGTAGGTCCGGTCGAGAACCATGCCGCGGTCTTCGAAGAGACGGGCGAGGATGCGGTGGACGATGGTGGCGCCAACCTGGCTCTTGATGTCGTCGCCGACGATCGGGACGCCGGCCGCTTCGAAGCGTGCCGCCCACTCCGGGTCGGAAGCGATGAACACGGGGATGGCGTTCACGAACGCGACGCCGGCGTCGAGGCAGGCCTGCGCGTAGTGCTTCTGCGCCTCCTCGGAACCAACCGGGAGGTACGACACCAGCACCTCCGCGCCGCTCGCCCGCAGCGCCTCGGTGACGTCGATCGGCTCGGCGGGTGACTCCTCGCAGGTGGCCCGGTAGTACTTGCCGAACCCGTCGAGGGTCGGCGCGCGGAGCACCTCGACGCCGAGGTGCGGAACCGACGCGAAGCGGATCGTGTTGTTCTGCCCGGCGAAGATGGCCTTGGAGAGGTCTTCGCCGACCTTGGTCGCGTCGACGTCGAACGCGGCCACCAACTCGATGTCGCGGATGTGGTAGCCGCCGAGCTCCACGTGCATGAGGCCGGGCACGTCGTCGGAGGGATCCGCGTCGCGGTAGTACTCGAGCCCCTGTACGAGCGAGCTCGCACAGTTGCCGACGCCGGCGATTGCCAACTTGAGGGTGCTCATCTGGGGTTTCCTCCGGTGGGAGCGAGGGCGGGGTCGTCGCCCGGGTTGTGGTCGCCGGCCACTTCGGCGGCGATGAGATCGTCGAGCCACGCCAGCTCGCGGAGGAGACGGTCGTCCTGGAACTCCAACAGGCGGCTGCGGTAGCGGTCGGTCGAGGTCGGAGCGGCGTCGCGGTGGGCGAGCCGTTCAGCCACGGACTCTCGCCGGCGGCGGAACAAGGCCAGGCGGGCAGAAGGGTCGAGCAGACGACAGAACGCCACGCGCAAGGCGAAGGCCCGATCGTCGCCCGTGTGGTCATCGACCAGCGCTCGCAGCGTCGCGCGGCCGTCGTCGGTGATCGCGTAGACCTTGCGGGCACGACGCCCCGACGCTCGTGGCTGGCTCCGGGTGCGGTACGCAGCGAGCTCGGCGCCGAGCGAGCCGCTCATGGGCGTCGGGCGACCAGGCTGGCTCGCCGCCTCCGCGGTCGAGGTGACGTGGCCTCCTCGTTCGAGGCGAGCGAGGGCTGGGTAGAGGGAACCGAACGACACGCTCGACCACGGCCCGAGCAACTCGGTGATGCGCTTCTTGAGCTCGTAGCCGTGCAGATCGGTGTCGACGAGCAGGCCGAGCACGGCGAGTTCCAGCACGGCAGCAACCTATCGAGGCGCTATATCGAAGCGCAACTATCGAATCGACATATGGAGCGCGGGGGTTCTGGAGGTGTGGGGATGACTACCCTTGTCGCCCGTGGAGTTCCTCGAGCCCTCCGGCCCGGGACGCCCGGGGCGTCGGCCCGGCAGCATCGACTACCGACTCAACCGTCGGAGGGTGCTGCGCAGCTTCCGCGCCGGGGAGGTCGCCGAGAACGAGATCTGCGACGCGCAGTCGGAGCTCCTCCGGGTTGCGGTGTCCTGTTCGGAGCCGGCTCGTGAACCCTGCCCGGTGTGTGACGACCAGTCGTTGCGGATCGTGCGATTCGTCTTCGGACCCCGCCTGCCCAAGGGGGGTCGTGCCGTCTCGTCACGCAACGAGCTCCGTCGCCTCGCCGAGCGGGCAGGCGAGCACCGCTGCTACGAGGTCGAGGTTTGCCCTCGTTGTCGCTGGAACCACCTCCGTGAGACCTACCCCCTCGAGCGCTCCGCCTGATCGGTGACGGACTCTCGGCGCCCCCGCGCGCGACAGCGGCGAAACTGGCGGTGGTGGACACGCCGTGCCACCTACGGCGTGCTGCTCGTGGCGGTCGCCCTCGTCGGGGCTGGGTTCGCGCTGATCGAACGGGTGCAGCTCCCCAAGGCCGTCGCCCCGGTCGAGACCTCGTTCATCTGTCTCGCCGGCGTCGCGGACGGCCAGTGCAACATCAACACGAAGGTCGCCTCGCTGAGTGGTCAGGAGAACCGAACGACCCTCACCTACGCGCAGATGCCGAAGGTGATGATCCAAGCCGTCATCGCCGCCGAGGACCGTGACTTCTTCGAGCACAACGGCATCGACCCCTACGGGATCGCGCGGGCGTTGTATCGGGATCTTTCCAAGACGTCCGGGGCCCGTCAGGGCGGTTCAACGATCACCCAGCAGTACGTGAAGCTCACCTACCTCACGAGCGAGCGCACGCTGACCCGGAAGCTGAAGGAGGCGGCGCTCGCGGTGAAGCTCGAGCGTCGGCTGACCAAGCAGCAGATCCTCGAGCGCTACCTCAACGAGGTGTACTTCGGGCGGGGGGCCTACGGCGTCGAGGCGGCGGCCCGCGCCTATTTCGGGATCGCCTCGTCGCAACTCGGCGTCGAGCAGGCGGCGTTGTTGGCGGGACTCATCCGCGCCCCGCTCGACGATCCGACGACCCATGCCGCCGAGGCGCGCCGCCGCCGCGACGGGGTCATCGGCGCGATGGCATCGGCCGGGTTCATCACCCGTCGCCAGGCCAACGACGCCCGGGCCGTGCCCCTCGATGCGACGCTGGTGCCGAAGCCGGAGCGAGCGGAAAACGTCCGTGTCGAGCAGGGGTTCGCCAGCGTGGGCGGCGAGTACATCACCGAGTGGGTACGTCGTCAGCTCGTCGCACGTTTCGGTGAGGCGGTCGTCTACAACAAGGGCCTCCGCGTTTATCTGACGATTGATCCCGAGGCGCAGCGAGCCGCAAACCACGCGGTCACCGGCGTGCTCGACGAGCCGAACGACCCTGCTGGCGCGTTGGTTTCCCTCGACGACGCCGGACGTGTCGTGGCCCTCATCGGCGGGCGCGACTTCGAGACGAACAAGGTCAACTACGCGCTGGGTCGTGCCGGCGGCGGGTCGGGTCGCCCCCCGGGGTCGACGTTCAAGCCGTTCGCGCTCGCGGCGTTCGTCGAGCAGGGTTACTCGGTGAAATCCGTGTACGAGGCGCCCGCGGAGCGGATCTTCCCAACTGCTGACGAAGGCAAGCCGTGGACGGTCGACAACTTCGAGAATGAGGACCTCGGCAACATCACCGTCGAGGAGGGCACGTGGCATTCGGCCAACACCCTCTACGCGCAGTTGACCCAGGACGTCGGCGCCAAGGCCGTCGCCGAGATGGCGACCCGGCTGGGAGTCACCGCGCCGGTGAAAGCCGTGAACTCGGTCGTACTCGGCACCAACGACGTCTCGGTCCTCGACATGGCGACCGCGTACTCGACCCTCGCTGATCACGGCGTGAAGATCTCGCCGTATGTCATCCGGCGGGTGGAAGGCCCCGACGGCAAGGTGCTGTTCAACGTCGACGAGCCGGAGCGCACGCAGGTGATCTCGCCCGATGTCGCCGACACCGTGACCAGCGTGCTTCGTGGCGTGATCACCAAGGGCACCGGCACCAAAGCGCTCCTGAAGAAGGTCTCGGCCGGCAAGACCGGCTCGACCGACAAGAACCGCGACGCCTGGTTCGCGGGCTACACCTGCCACACGACGACGGTCGTCTGGGTGGGCTACGACACCCCGACGCCGATGCTGGGGCTGCACGGTTTGAAGGCCGTCACCGGCGGAACGCTCCCCGCCAATATCTGGCACAGCTACATGGCGGACCGCACGGCGCGCGAGTCGAAATGCACCTACCGCAACATCGATGCCGGCACCAAGCGCATGAATCCGTTGCTGGTGGAAGGACCTCCGACGACCACCACGGTGCCGCCGCCGACGCCGCCACCGTCAACGCCTACGTCAGATGCGCCCGGCGGCGCCCCGGTGTCGCCTCCGGCCGTCGCTCCCACGTCCGCTCCGCCACGACCGCCGTCGGCTCCGGCGACGACTGCGCCCCCGGCGGCGCCGGACGCAACGCCCTGATTGAAGCCGCGCCGGCGTTGCGAGCTCCCCGATCCCCGAGGTGACCTCGGTCAGTCCCAGCGGATGGTCGCGATCGCCGCGATCGCCCGGCCGATGGCCGCGAGTGTCGCCCGAAGCACCGCCCGGGCCATGGCAGGGACGTGTCGGGCGAGCGCGACCGCCCGGGCCGTCACTTCCGCCCGAGCGGCGAGACAGGCGGCGGCAGCCTGTGCGACGGCGGCTGAGACCACCGCCGCAACGAAGCTCAGTCGAGCGGTGATTCCCGTAGCGGCGGGGTCCGGTGGGCGGGCGAGCCGGACGGAGTGACGGCTGGTCACGACTCCCAGTGTTGCGGCCAGGTTGTGGCACCCGGCGCCGCGCCGGAGGGAGCTGGGCTGGGCGCTTCCGACGGTTCGACCACGCGGTCGAGCTCGTCGGCGACACGCAGCTCGCGCCGGATCCGGGCGTCCTCCGCCTCTGCCTCCGACGCCAGCACGTCCAAGGTCGACACGAGCATCGGCGGGAGGCTCAGCGCGTGCCGCCGAACCCGCTCGACCTCCTGGAGGATGAGGGCCTGGGCGCGTAGCGCACGTTCGGCTTCGAGGGCCATGAGCTTCCGCGGGATGTGCTCGGTGACCTCGGTGTGGAGGCGGGCGTAGGTCTCGATGACGAGCGGGTCGTAGCCCCGGGCCTCCGTGCGCTTCGGGTCGTGATGTTCCTTCTCGAGGACGAAGAGGATGATCGGCAAGAGGGTCGCGATGAACGACACGGCGACGGCGAGCTGCGCGATTTGTCCGCCGGAATCCTCCGCGATGAACCGCATGACGAAGAGGAACGCCTGGATCAGCAAGGCGAGGAAAGCGGCACCGAGGAACCCCGCCTGGTTCGCCCGCTCATAGGGCACGAGCGCGAGGCCTGCCTGTTGACGCTGGGCGTTCACCTCCTCGGCGAGTTCTTGGGTGCTTCGCGCCCAGAGGTACTCCTTGTACTGACGGCCGGCGATGATGATCGCGGTGGCCCCCGCGCCGACGAGCACGGCCACGATCGTGATCGCAATCAGGTTGACCGCCGGAGTCGAGAGCGTGCTCGCCTGATCGCGCACCAACGACCGAAGTGGCGGTGCAAGAAGACCCAACTCGAGGGCGAGCACCGCGACCGTCGCGGCGATCAGCCAGAAACGGGATCCGCGGGTGCGAGGGAGCCGCTGGCTGCGGCCGTGGCTCTCGAGGATCTCATCCCACTCGATCTCCTGCTGCTTGAGGCGTTCCTGTGACTGGTAGGACGCCTCCATGCCCCGCAACGTCGCGCGCGACTCGGATCGGCGACGGCGGAGTTCATCGATGCGCTGATCGAGTTGCGCAATTTCCGGATCCGTGGTGCCGCGGTCGCGTGCGGTCGCCTGGAGGTGGGCCCGCAACGCCCGCGCGGCGTCATCGGGCTGTTGCTGCTGCAGTGGCGCGAGGCGTTCGAGCACCCGGGCCAGGTCCTGCTCACGGAGCGCTTCTTCACGGACGCGCAGTGTTTCCTCGGCGTCGAGCGCTTTGGCTCGGACCTTGTTCGCGGACTTCGCCATCCGTTCCCGATACACGCTCATCTGCGACCATCCTTGTCGTTGACCACTGACCGGCTCTCCCAAACGATCAGCTGCACCCAGCGGTCGTGCCACAGGTGCTGAGCGCTTCAATCATCTCCCGAGCGGCCGCCTTCTGACCAGCAGACCGGGCGAGGAAACCGAGGTTCTCGATGTGGACGCGGCCCGCTTGCAGTGGGGTCATCTCACCCCCTGCGACACAGTCACGGACGAGGTCCGCGGCGGTGGCGTCTTCGTCGGGACGAGCCTGGAGGCAGTCTCCGGCGGTGGACACGAGTGGCGAGAGGATCGACACCGAACCGCTCGTCTCCGCAGCGTCCTGCCATAACGGCAGAACGCTGAGCGTTGGGGACGCCGAGAAGGCGGTGTAGCGAACCTCATCCGCCACCGCCGTTGCGATGACCTCGATCTGATCGTGGCGGGTGCGTTCGAGGCGGGTGCGCACGTCTGCTTTGGTGTCACGCGTGCCGATCGCGTAGTTCTCGACGTCGGACTTCGCGCCGCTGAGCAGGAGGCTCGAGCGCAGGCAGGGACGTTCGGCGACGATCGTCTGGCCGTCGACCTCGAACCGGACCCGCACGACCGCGGGCGTCTCGGGGTGTTCGGAGAGCGATTCGGTGAGCCGCTCCCGGACGAACTCGGAGGTCGCGTCGGCCCATGGCCGTGTGTTTCCGGCGACCTCGATGAAGATCGACTGGTCGACCGGCTTGCCGCCCGCGCCTCCCACGAGATCGTCACAGGTGGTGGTTTGACGGAGGAACGACACGGTCACGGTGGTGACCGCCGCGAACAGGATCACCACACCGACCACGAAGAGCTTGGTCTTCACGGTCCGCCGGCCTCGGAGGACGGCTGGCACGTGCGGCCCGCAGTGGGGTCAGGGCGAACCTGAACGCTCACTCGCCGATCCGATGCGGTGTTCCCGCCGACCCCGCCGGGAATCGCCGTGACGGTTGCCGGGTCGAACCCGACACCGACGACGGCAACCTTGGTTGCCTCCGCACGGGCGAGGCTGAGGGCCTGATTCGTGGCGAGGCTCCCCGTGCTGTCGGTGTAGCCGGTCACGTCGATACGGATCGGCGCCAGGCAGCACGAAGATGAGTCGGCGGTGGTGGCGAGTTCGTCATGGAGTGTCCGCAACTGGCCGAGCAGTGCGTCCCACTGCGGGTCGGAACTTCGGGGCGTTGCGCTCCCAAGTTCGAACGCCGACGCCGAAACCTGCAGCGCCGGGGGCTCAGCGCCGCGGCAGAGGGCGGCGAGGATCTCCGAACGCGAGCGTGACGCCACCGATGGAAGGGTGACCGACATCGGCCTGGGGAGTGGACGTTCGTTGTCGCTACAGCCGACCGCGACGGTACCGAGGGCGGTCATGGCCGCGACGGCGGCGATCGTCGTGCGCACGGTGCCTCCCTCCCGGTCCTCGGGCCAACGATATCGGCGTGCTCGTACGTACCGACGGCGACGACGGTGCCCCCGGCGGCGGGAGGGTGCCCGAGCGACTTCAGCGAGGCTCGCGATGGGGGTAGGTGGCCCGACATGACGCACACCAGCGTTCATCGTCGGCGTCCACGAGTCGCTCGCTTCCGTCGTCCTCGCGGACGACATACACACGCGTCACCGGAGCAATGTCATCGTCGCGGCCGCAGCTCTCACACGTTCCGTCCACGGCCCTGACGCTAGACCGAAGCAACCGGAGCGCACGTGGGTGGGCGTGTCGAGGGCGACCCCAATCGATCTGGCCGGCGGACGAGTGGGCTCGCGGTGGATTCGTGGCTTTCGGGTCTGGTCAGGCGGGTCGGTGTCGTCGTACGCTCCACTACAGGCCGGCAGCTCAGGGCGCTGGACCAACCAGGAGGTGGACCGATGTCCGACTCACCATCGTCCGACGCTCGACGTCACGCGAAGGTCACCGTTCCCGGTGTCCGTTCCGCAAAGGTGCGAGACGGCGCCACGCCGCTCGTCATGGTGACGGCCTACGACGCTCCCGGCGCCCGGATGGCCGACGAGGCCGGAGTCGACATGATTCTCGTGGGTGACTCACTCGCGATGGTCGTGTTGGGCTACGAGGACACCCTCCAGGTGACGATCGACGACATGGCGCACCACACGGCTGCGGTGGCACGGGCGAAGCCGTCGGCGTTGATCGTGGGCGACCTGCCGTGGATGAGCTACCACGTGTCGCGGGCCGAGACGGTGCACAACGCCGCGACGCTCATCCGTGCCGGTGCCCAGTGCGTGAAGCTGGAGGGCGGCCGCAAGCGGGTGCCGATGGTCGACGCGCTGGTGGATGCCGAGATCCCGGTGATGGGCCATATCGGGTTGACCCCCCAGTCGGTGAACGCGATGGGGGGCTTCAAGGTGCAGGCACGCGAGCGGGAGGCAGCGGTCCGTCTGATCGCGGCGGCGAAGGAACTGCAGCACGCCGGGTGCTTCGCCCTGGTGCTCGAGGGCATTCCCCAGGAAGTCGCTGCGATGGTGACCGACGCGCTCGACATCCCCACCATCGGCATCGGCGCCGGCCCCGCGTGCGACGGACAGGTGCTGGTCATGCACGACGTGTTGGGGATCGAGGACCGGATGGCGCCGAAGTTCGTCCGCCGCTACGCGGACGTGAAGGGTGTGTCGGTGGCCGCGCTCCAAGCGTTTGCGTCCGATGTCCGTGGCGGGGAGTTCCCTTCGGCAGC
>JAKOVA010000154.1 GCA_029782335.1 Actinomycetes bacterium
CCCGTGAAGACGATCAGCTTGTCTCGAGGCAGCGTGAGCGACACGCCCTTGAGGTTGTGCTCCTTCGCCCCCCGGATGACGATCTGATCGACCACGGCGGGAGCCTAACGCGCCATCGCGAGAAAGAACAGGTGTTCGGCTGGCGACGAGGGGATTGTCGGGTGCGGGCCCCCGATCACCCGCCGGGAAACATTCGTTCGATTTCTTCTTGCAGAACGTACGTACGCTCGAATACACTGACGAATATGGAATCGGTGGGAGACGAGCGTTCGGTGCCCGAGGCGTCACTTCGCGCCGCCGCGTGGGCCGAACTGCATCAGCATGCAGCTGTGCTCGCCGACCTGGTGTCACAGGTCTCGGCACTCGCCGAACGCGTTCGCTTCGCCCAGGTGGCGCTCGCTGATCCGGAAATGGACGACCCAACCGAGTTCTCCGATCGGGCCGCTGCTGCCGGCGCCCTAGCCGAGGCGACGGCGGCCCTCGGCCGCTGCTCCGACCAGCTCACCGTCACTTCCACACAGATCGCCGTCAGCGCGCAGGTTCCCCTCCAGAGCGGCTGCCGCTCCGAGCGGCTGTGGCTCGCCGAGCACTCGGGCATCAACCGCCACGCTGCTGCATCCATCGTGCGGGCGGGCGCCGTCGGCGAGCGGTTCCCCCTCGTTGGATCCGCCTTCGACGAGGGCCGAATCTTCCTGGGCCACGTCGACGCGGTCAGCACCATCATCCCCGCACGCTTCACCGGCGAACAGCTTGCAACCGCCGTCGAGATGGTTCGCGACCTTCAGCCGACCCTCGTCGCGTTGGCCGAGGAGGCCACCGTCGACGAGTTCGCCGCGTTCTGCCGAAAGATCCGCCTCCGGCTCGACGCCGACGGCCCTGCGGATCGCAGCTCCGAAGCCTCCACGGTCTGGCTCGAGGCAACGCTCGACGGTCGATGGATGTTGTCGGGCGATCTCTCCGCCGACGACGGGGCGCTGATCGCCACGATGCTCCTCGACCGCATGGAGAAGCTGCGCCGCCGCCTCCGCAACGAAGCGGCCGACGACCCTGCCTTCGTGATGCCGTCCGACCGTGAGCTGCGCGCCCTCGCGCTCGTCGAGTTGCTCGTCGACGGCTCCGGGGCGACCCGGCCCGGCCGAGTGGGCGTGTTCCTCCACATCAACCTCGAAGACCTCGGCGTCGACCGCGACGAGCTCGAGGTCCTCTTGGGTGGCGCGGCGCACACCGAAGCCGACCTCGACATCACCGACGACACGCTCTGGGCGCTGCTCGCCGGTGCCGACGTCGTGCCGGTCTTCAACCACAACGGTTCGCCGCTCAGCTACGGCCGGACCCGCCGCTTCACTCCCGAGATCTTGCGCCACGTCCTCGCCCACCGCGACCGACGATGTCGATGGCCCCACTGCGACCAACCCGCCCTCCGGACCAACTCCCACCACATCGACCATTGGGAGGACGGGGGAACCACCGACCCAGAAGTGCTCACCGGCCTGTGTCGGTTCCACCATCTCGCACATCACAACCACGGCTGGGGTGTCTCCCGCGACCCCAACCCCAGCCCTGACGCCCAGTCACCTTGGGCCCTCCGGGTGGTGCGCCCCGACGGCTCGCCGCTGGTCAGTCGTGCGGCCGAGCGCCGGCGCCTCGAGCGTGATCAGGTGCTCGCCCGCTTCATCCCCGCATGACGGGCCTCATCCCTGCATGACGGGCGCCGCCGGAACGCGGCCGAACACCAGGACCGACCAGCCGGTCTGGCCGAACCGCTGCCGTTCGGCGACGTCGTATCCCTCGAGCTCACGAATGTGCGCCGTGTCTTCCGGTTGGGCCAGCAGCACCCACTCGCCGACCCCCGCCGCTCGAAGCCGCGCCGCCAGCTCCGAGAACTCGCTTCGGTCCACCAGCAGGTACCTCGCAGCCTCTGCGTGACGCCAGGCGAAGCGTCCACCGGCGATCCAGGTGGTCACCACGACGGGGCCCGCCGGATCCGACGCGTCCGCGGTCCGCTGGGCAGCACGCCACGCCAACTCGGTGCGGGTCTCCACCACGTCACGCGCCCCCGCCGCCGTCCGCAACGACAGCACGCTGAACACCAGAGCGGCGACCAACCCCCACGCCACCACTCGACGGCCCTCCGGTCGATGGGCCACCAGCCAGTCGAGCGACACCACCGCCACGACGCAGATCAACGGCAACACCACGTGGAAGTAGCGGCCGCCCCACTCCCCCGTCCCGCCCCGCTCATGCTGGGTCGCCACGACGGCTGCCACGGTCAGCGCCGCGGTCGTCGCGACGACGGTCGTCGCCGGGTCTCGCCAGCGTTCACGAGGCAGGCAACACGCGGCGGCGATCACCAGAGGTGCCGCCATCAGCAACCCGGTGACCATGTCGTCGGCCATCGCGAACCGCAGCACCGCCGTCCCCGCGCCCGCCGCCGCGAGCGCCATGCGCACTCGGGGAGTCGCCACGTCGAAGCGGCTCAACACCACCGCGCCCACAATGCAGGCGGCCGACGCCACGACGACCATCGCGGCGGTCCGATCCCCGAACCCGGCCCCCAGCGCGCTGTGGCGGAACCCGCTGACCCGAGATGCGAGATAGCCACCCCCACCGCTCGACGGCGACGGCAACCCCATCGTCGCCACACCCTCGATCGCCTGCTGCCAGCGTCGCATCCCCACCAACACCGCTCCCGCGACGCCGGACGTGGCGACCGCCAACGGCCACGCACGCCAACGCACCGACGCCTCACGCCACCCCACCACCGCCAACGCGACGCTCAGGCCCGCGGCGGCGAAGAGGGGCTCGGTGCGTAGGCCGACCGCGAGCACGAGTCCCGCCAGCCACCACACGAGCGCCACCCGTCGGCCGTCAAACGCAAACCGCACCGCCCCCAACGCCGCGGCGGTCGCGCCGGCGGCGACGAGCGAATGCGCGATCGCCCAGTACCCGTCGAAGAGCAGCGGACTCGCCACCCCGCACAGCCACATCGCCGCGAGGCCGCGTCCCGGCACCAGCCGCTCGGTGAGCCTCCCCGCCAGCACGGCTGCGGCCCACACCCCGGCGACGTGCAACGCCAGGACGGCGACGAGTCCGCCCACGTTCCACAGCGGTACCAACAGCAGCGGGTAGGTCGGCGGCCGGTCGAAGGTGATCGCCCGGTCCCCCTGATCGCCAACGATCACGGGTTGATGCAGGCCGAACCAGGCGCCGTCGGGGTCGATGTCGGTGTGGACCGGCAATGTCCACTGGTCGGTACGGGAGAGGGTGCGCACCTCGGAGAGCACCGCGCCTTCGTCTGCGGAGATCACCTGGCTGGGGCGGGCGAGCGCGAGGATGCCGAAGAGCACGACGGCGAGCGCGGCCGCGTGAAACCACCAGCGTCGACGCTCGCTCATCCCACTCCATCGGCATCACCACCACGGCCATGAAGGGCCGCTCCGCCATACTGGCGGGGTGAGCAGCAGCACCGGCGACCTGTTTCGGGTCACGACCTTCGGCGAATCCCATGGCGGTGCCGTCGGTGTCGTCGTCGACGGGTGCCCGGCGCGCCTCCGCCTCAGCGAGGCCGACGTCCAACCCGACCTCGACCGTCGCCGGCCGGGCCAGTCGCGTCTGACGACCCAGCGCAACGAATCCGACACGGTCGAGATCCTCTCCGGCGTCGCCGACGGCCAAACCCTCGGCACGCCGATCGCGATGATCGTGCGCAACCAGGATCAGCGGCCCGGCGCCTACGAGGGCTTCGCGGATGTGTACCGCCCCTCGCACGCGGACTGGACCTACGACGCCAAGTACGGCATCCGGGCCCGCTCCGGTGGTGGGCGCGCCTCGGCCCGCGAGACGATCGGCCGGGTTGCCGCGGGCGCCATCGCCCGGAAGCTCCTCGCCGAAGTGGCCGGGATCGAGGTGATCGCTTGGGTGAGCTCGGTGCATCACATCGACGCGAAGGTCGACGCCTCAACCGTGCAGTTGGCCGACGTCGAGGCGACCCCCACACGTTGCCCCGACCCGACGGCGGCCGAGGCGATCGTCGCGGCGATCGACCGGGCCCGCCGCGACGGCGATTCGCTCGGCGGTGTCGTCGAGTGCGTCGCGCGCCGGGTGCCGGCGGGCCTGGGTGAGCCGGTGTTCGACAAGCTCGAAGCCGACCTGGCCAAGGCGATGTTGTCGCTGCCCGCCGTCAAGGGGTTCGAGGTCGGTTCGGGCTTCTCGGCGACGAGGATGACCGGCCGGGAACACAACGACCCCTTCGTCGCCGGCCCCGACGGCCGACCCCGGACGACCACCAACCATTCCGGGGGGATCCAGGGCGGCATCTCCAACGGCGAGGACATCACGCTGCGTATTGCCTTCAAGCCGACCGCCACCATCTCCTCGGCCCAGGAAACGGTCGACTCGGCGGGCAACGAGGTCACCCTCGCCGCAACCGGCCGCCACGACCCCTGCGTGGTGCCCCGCGCCGTGCCGCTCGTGGAGGCGGGTGTGCTGTTGGTGTTGGCCGACCACTACCTGCGCCAACGTGCCCAGGACGTGCTGGCGCGCTGATCTGAGCTCGTGCGTGATCAGCCCGCCACGCCCGCCTGACGCAGCTCGCGCTTCAGCTCCTTGATCTCGTCGCGCAAGCGGGCCGCGTACTCGAAGCGCAACTCGGCAGACGCCTCGTGCATCTCGTCCTCGAGCGTCTGGATGAGCCGGCCCAGATCCTGGGGGGCGAGGTCGCGGAACTCGTCTCGAACCGCGGGCTGGCCGGGCCGGCCGCGCCGCTGGTCTTTGCCCGGTAGCGGTGCGCCGTCTTCCCGGCCCCGAAGGGTGGCGAGGATGTCGGTAACCGTCTTGCGGATCGTCTGCGGCTTGATGCCGTGCTCCTCGTTATAGGCCTCCTGCAACCCGCGGCGACGGTTCGTCTCGGAGATCGCCCGCTGCATCGAGTCGGTCACGTTGTCGGCGTACATCACGACCTGGCCGTCGATGTTGCGCGCCGCACGGCCGATCATCTGGATCAACGAGGTCTCGGAACGCAGGAACCCCTCCTTGTCGGCGTCGAGGATCGCCACCAGCGACACCTCGGGCAGATCCAACCCCTCACGCAACAGGTTGATGCCGACCAGCACGTCGAACTCGCCCAACCGCAGATCACGCACCAGCTCGATGCGCTGCAACGTGTCGACCTCGGAATGCAGGTACCGCACCCGCACTCCCATCTCCAACAGATAGTCGGTGAGGTCTTCGGCCATCTTCTTGGTGAGCGTGGTGACCAGAATCCGGTCGCCTTTGACGACCCGCTCGTTGATGAGCGCCAGCAGGTCGTCGATCTGTCCCTTGGTGGGCTTCACCACCACCTCCGGGTCGACCAGGCCCGTCGGACGCACCAACTGCTCGACGATCGCCCCTGAATGCTCCCGTTCCCACGGCCCCGGCGTTGCCGACAGGAAGATGGTCTGGCCGGCCCGCTCCAACCACTCCTCGAAGCGCAACGGGCGATTGTCGGCGGCGGAGGGCAGCCGGAACCCGTGATCGATCAGGGTGAGCTTGCGGGAGCGGTCGCCCTCGTATTGGCCGTGGAGCTGGGGAATCGACTGGTGCGACTCGTCGATGATCGTCAGATAGTCGGACGGGAAGAAGTCCAACAGGGTGTTCGGCGGCTCGCCCGGCGAGCGCCCGTCGATCGGCGCCGAGTAGTTCTCGATGCCGTTGCAGAAGCCCATCTCCTGGATCATCTCGAGGTCGTAGCTCGTGCGCATCCGCAGCCGCTGCGCCTCGAGCAGCTTCCCCTCGCGCTCGAAGAACGCGAGCCGCTCCTGGAGCTCGGCTTCGATCCGGCGGATTGCTGCGGCGAGCCGTTCGTCGCTCGTCGCATAGTGCGTGGCGGGGAAGATCACGAGCTCGTCGAGGGTCTCGACCCGTTCCCCGGTGAGCGGGTCGACCACGACGATCTGCTCCACGTCGTCGCCGAACAGCTCGATGCGCACGGCCGTCTCGTCGTAGGACGGATGCACCTCGATGACGTCACCCTTCACCCGGAACTTGCCTCGCACCAGGTTCATGTCGTTGCGCTCGTACTGCATCCCCACCAGGCGCCGCAGGATGTCGCGCTGGTCGACCGACTGACCGACGTGGAGGTACAGGAGCTGCTTGGCGTACTCCTCGGGCGAACCGAGACCGTAGATGCAGCTCACCGAGGCGACGACGATCGTGTCCCGGCGGGTCAACAGCGCCGAGGTTGCCGCATGGCGGAGCCGGTCGATCTCGTCGTTGACCGTCGCGTCCTTCTCGATGTAGGTGTCCGAGGCCGGCATGTAGGCCTCGGGCTGGTAGTAGTCGTAGTAGGAGACGAAGTACTCGACCCGGTTGTTGGGGAAGAACTCGCGGAACTCGTTGGCCAGCTGCGCCGCGAGGCTCTTGTTGGGGGCGATCACGAGCGTCGG
>JAKOVA010000288.1 GCA_029782335.1 Actinomycetes bacterium
GGATTCCTGCGTCCTCTCGACCGCGTCATCGTGGATGAAGTGCAGCGAGCACCGGAACTGCTTCGCGCGATCAAGCTGCCTGTCGACCAGGATCGGCGCCCCGGCCGGTTCCTGCTCACCGGCTCCGCCGACCTCCTCGCGTTACCGACCGTGTCCGACAGCCTTGCCGGGCGCATGGAAGTCGTGACCCTGTTGCCGCTGTCGCAAGCCGAAATGCAACGAACCCTAAGCCGCTTCATCGATCAGGCGTTCGCGGGGAAGACGCCGGAAGGGGCTGGGGCAGATGCAGGCGCGAAGCTGGTGCAACGGGTCCTGCGTGGGGGCTATCCGGAGATGTTGCGGCGCGCCGATCCTGCGCGACGTCGCAACTGGGCGCGCGATTACATTGCTGCGATCGTGCGTCGGGATGTACGCGATATCGCGTCGATCGAAAGACTCGATGTGCTGCCGCGATTGCTGCGTGTCCTCGCGCAACACTCCGGTCAGTTGACCAATTTCACGCAACTCGGCGGCCAGATTGGCCTCGACGAGAAGACAGCCCGCAAGTATCTGGGCGTACTTGAACAGCTGTTCCTGGTTCGACGACTCGAGCCTTGGCACAGCAACCGGCTCAGCCGCCTGCTCAAGACGCCCAAGATGCACTTCCTCGATTCAGGTCTGCTGGCAGCGTTGCTCGGCGTCACGCCGGAGCGCGTGGCCAGCGATCGCACGGTTCTGGGCGTTCTGCTCGAGACCTTCGTGTTCACGGAGGTGATGAAGTTGGCGACAGTCTCCGAGCGGCCGATCGCTCTCTACCACTATCGCGACAAGGACAAGAACGAAGTGGATATAGTGATCGAAGACGAGTCAGGGGGAGTCGTCGGCCTCGAGATCAAGGCGGCCGCGACTGTTCGCCCCGCAGACTTTGCCGGACTGCGCAAGCTGGCGGCGGCGTCAGGTAGAACATTCCGGCTGGGCGTGGTCCTCCACGATGGAGACGCAGTCACCGGGTTCGGAGAGCGTCTCGTTGCGGCGCCGATATCATGTCTCTGGCGAGCAGCGCCAGAGGGGCCGTAGAGCTTTCGTAGTATCTCGGCATTTATCGGCTTCAAGCGGCGACGTGTGTCGGTAGGCGTGACGGTAAAGGTCGTGCCCCGCGGCGTCGAGTTTCCCCGTAGATGTGGGCGTTTCTGATCGAACGCGCCGGGTTTGCCCGAGGCGTCGATCTGCAAGGTGCCATAGTCTGTTGCGTCCCCGCCTGTTGCCGGGACGCTCGCCATGTCCGTCGCCGTCAGCCAGCGGCGACCGTGC
>JAKOVA010000182.1 GCA_029782335.1 Actinomycetes bacterium
GCGGCGGTCTCCACCTGCGTCGATCGTCACGACGGCGTCAACGTGTTGTGCAACGTGGCGGGCGTGCTGCGCTCCAACCGCCTCGCGGAGATCACCGCGGACGAGTTCAACCTGCTCATGGGCGTCAACGTCGCGGGCACGCTGTGGATGACGCAGGCCGCGATGCCCCACCTCCTCGAAGTCGGCGGTTCGGTCGTCAACATCGGCTCGAACGCCGGTCTGATGGGCACGGCCTACCAGGCCACCTACAGCGCAACGAAGGGCGCTGTGATCCAGCTCACTCGGACCTTGGCGATGGAGTTCGTCAAGACCGGGGTGCGGATCAACTGCGTGGCCCCCGGCGGGGTCAAGACCCCGATGTCGCGCCAGGTGCGCCTGCCCGACGACCTCGACTGGGATCTCGTCAAGCCGTACATGGGTTTCCGGGACATGTCGCGACCCGAGGAACTCGCCGCTGTCATCGCCTTCGTCGCATCCGACGAGGCGTCGGCGATGCACGGTGCGATCGTCTCGGCAGACTCGGGACTCACCACCGGCTGAGTCCAACGGCGATCGTTCGCCGTTTGCAGCGCGCGTTCGTCGATTCCCGCGGCATGATGCCGAGGTGGATGCCGCCTCGATGCCCAGATCCGAAGCGCAGCCGGCGTCGTTGCGTGACGCTGCCGGAGCCGATCCGGCGGGTGACGGGTCGCCGCACGTCGGGCAGTCGGCGCACGGGGCTCCGCCACCGGCTCACCGTGAAGTGCACCGCCCGCGGATCGTCGACGTCGAGGTCACCGCGGTCCATCCCGATCGGGTCGAGGTGAAGCTCGCCGACGGCCGCCTCGGCGCGATCGCAGCGACGGAGTTTCGTGGGGCCCGGACGCCGTCGCCGGGTGATCGGCTCGCCGCGGCGATTCTCGCCCGTGAGGATCCTTCTCGGGTGTGGATGTCGGCCGTGTGGGCGGCGAAGGCTCGAGCGTGGGACCGCCTCGCGGCGGCGCAGGCCGCCCGCGAGGTCGTCAGCGGCGTGGTGCGACGGCTCGTGAAGGGCGGGGTGGTCGTCGACATCGACGGCCTCCGCGCCTTCCTCCCGTCTTCGCTCGCGGACGATCGGCCTCCCGACGAAGCGTCCTCGGCGCTGTCGTCGTTGGTGGGGACGGAAGTCGACGTGGCGATCGTCGAGTTGGACGAGGCCGCGGATCGGGTCGTGGTCAGTCGACGGGATGTGCTGCGGCGTCAGCGGCGTGACGAGCAACGCGCCGTGTTCGACACGCTCGTCGTCGGTGGCCGGGTTCAGGGGCCGGTCGTTGCGGTCCGTGACTTCGGCGCGCAGGTCGATCTCGGCGGCGGGGTCCGCGGCCTGGTGCACCGCAGCGAGCTCACCTGGGGTCGGTTCGATTCGGTCGCGGATGTCGTCTCGGTCGGTGACGTGGTCGACGCCGTGGTACTGGAGGTGCAACGCGGAAAGCGGCGGGTCTCGTTGTCGATCCGTCAACTCGAGGCCGACCCGCTGGGCGAACTCGAGGTCGGCCGTCTGGCGGAGGCGGAGGTCACCCGGGTCGTCGACTACGGCGCGTTCGCCCGGCTCGTGTCCGACACCGCGGATTCGGCCTCCTCCGCCGATTCAGGTGTGGAGGGGCTGATTCATCTCAGCCAGCTGAGCGAGATGCCGGGGATGCGGCCCGATCAGATCGTCGCGCCCGGCGATCGTGTCTGGGTCAAGGTGATCGAGGTCGACCATCGCCGTCGACGCGTCGGCCTCAGCATCACGCAGGCGTTGCTGTCGTGACCTCGTCGATCCGGATGCGGTCCATCTCCCAGAAGGCTCGCAACGACACGACCTTGCCGTCGGCGTTGACGCGGTAACAGACGACGACGTCGGCGTCGACCGCGAGGGAGCCCCCGGGGAGCACCGTGGTGATCGTCCCGACGTTCGCGACCTCGTCCTCACCGCCCGCGTGAGAGCGGACGATGCGGAACCTCACGGCGTGGTTCGGGGCGATCACCGTGTCGTAGAAGGCCGCGATCGCCTCGCCTCCGTGGTGGCCGAAACCCTCGGGGTCGAACGGCGACGGACCGATCGGGTCCTCCACGGTGGCGTCCTCGGCGAACAACGCGAGCCATGCGGCACGGTCGCCCGCCTCGACCGCGCGCATCGAGGCGAGCGAAGCATCGCGGGCCGGATGGGAGGCGAAGTCGTCGGGAAGATCGACCATGTGGTCTCCTCAGACGTGGGGGTCGTCGGCCTCGAGTTCGAGGTCGACCTCGGTCGGGGTGAATCGGCACGGCATGCGCTTGATGCCGTGGATGAAGCTGGAACGGAGGTACTCCGGCGGCGAGGTGACCTCGAGATCGGGGAGCCAGCGGAACAGCTCGCCGAACATCACGCGGATCTCGCGTCGTGCCAGGTTCGCCCCGAGGCAGAAGTGCGGGCCGCCGCCGCCGAACCCGACGTGCTCGTTGGGGCTGCGGCGAAGGTCGAAGCGATACGGATCTTCGATGTTGCGCTCGTCGCGGTTGGCCGACTCGTACCACATGACGACCTTGTCGCCTTCGGCGATCTTGACGCCGCCGACTTCGGTGTCGCAGGTGGCGGTCCGCCGGAAGTGGATGACCGGTGTCGCCCAGCGGACGATCTCCTCGACGGCGGTCGCCCCGATCTCCTCGACGTTCGCCATCCAGTCGGCGCGCTGGTCGGGGTGGTTCTGCAGGAGCCACACGCCGTGGCTGATGGCGTTGCGGGTCGTCTCGTTGCCGGCCGCCGCAAGGAGGATGAAGAAGCTGGCCATCTCCGGCGGCGTGAGCCGTTCACCGTCGACCTCGGCGTGCATCATCGCGGAGACCAGATCGTCGCGGGGGTTCGCCAGGCGGTCCTCGCCGACCGCCTGCGCCATGGCAGCCATCTCGAAGGTGGCGGCCATCAGCGTCTCGAAGTCGGGCGTGAGTTCGGGGTCACCGGCGCCGAGGATCACGTTCGTGAGCTCGAAGACGCGGTGCCACTGATCGTTGGGGATGCCCATCATCTCGCAGATGATCTGGAGCGGGAGCTTCGCGGCGATCGTCTCGACGAAGTCGCACTCACCGAGCGCCGCGGCATCGGCGATGATGCGGCGGGCCTTCACCCGGACGTCGTGGTCGATGCGCTGGACCATCCGCGGGGTGAAGGACTTGTTGACGATCAGCCGCATCCGGGTGTGGCGGGGCGGGTCCATGTTGATCATCGAGCCGTAGAACTCGAGGATCTCAACGGGCAGGTCGGGGATGTTGGTGCCGCGGCTGGAGCAGAACAGCTCAGGGTGGCGTGAGACGTGCATGACGTCTTCGAAGCGGGTCACCGACCAGAAGCCTGGACCTTGCGGGAAGCCCGGGATCTCGATCTCGGGAAGGAACGTCACCGGCCGCTCGTCACGGAACTTCTTGAAGACGGCGGCACGGGCTTCGGAGCCCTGCGTCCACAGCGCCATGTCGGGGTCCGACGCGAGTTCGAGGGCATCGAGGTCGATGTTGGAGGTGTCGGGTGGTGCGACGGTCATGACGCGGAGGCTAGCGGCGTTACTTGACCACTCGGTCAAGTCGTACCGCCCCCCTCCTGAACTTTGGGTCTTCCGTTACCTCCCCCTCCCGGAACTTTGGGTCCTCCGTACCGAATTCGGGACGCTCGACCCAAAGTTCGGAAGGGGTGGGGCGAGCGGATACCGTTTGACGACTTCCCTTCGTGACACCTGATCCTGGTGAGGGAAGTCCATGTCCGATCGGTTTGTCTCCGGCGGTCTCTCCGTCGTCGCCGCCCGGGAACACGAAGCGGCACTCCTGGCCGCATCCCAGCACGGCGTCGTCAGCGCGGCGCAACTCGCCGAACTCGGGTTCGGCTCGACCGTGATTGCTCGGCGGGTTCGCAGCGGCGCGTGGCGATCGCTGGGTCCGGGTGTGTTCGCCTTCAGCGCCGCGCCCCCGAGCTTTCGTCAGCAGGTGCTCGCCGCGGTGCTGTCCATCCCAGGAGCGGCAGCGTCACATCAGTCCGCGGCGCTCCTCCACGGGTTCCGCTACCTCGATCGACCAGTGCTGGCGGTCACCGCACCGACCACATCGCAGCATCGCCTCGCTGGCGTGGTCGTCCACCGCTACAGCGATCACCGCCCTCGCTGGCTGACGACCGTGGACGGCATCACCACGACGAATCCGGCGCGAACACTCGTCGACCTCGGGGCGGTCTACGGCCCGAAGCGCCTCGAGCGGGTGCTTGATGCAGCGCTGGCCGACGGACGGAGCACGTTGCAGGACGTCGTCACCACCTTCAACGCGCTCGCCCGCCGCGGCCGCCACGGCATCGGACGAATGCGTCCACTGCTCGAGGCGCGTGGCGACGGGTTCATCGCGCCGGAGTCGGTCCTCGAGGAGCACTTCATCGAGTTCATCGACGAGCGAGGTCTTCCGGTTCCGGCCCGCCAGGTTCGCTTCTCGTGGCGTGACGAACTGATCGGTCGTGCGGACTTCGCCTACCCCGAGGTGCGTCTGCTGATCGAGTTGGACGGCCGGCTCGGCCACACCCAACTCGTCGACATCGAGGACGACCACCGCCGTGATCAGCGGGCGGTCGCGGCGGGTTGGCGGGTCATCCGGATCACCTGGCGGCAGCTCCACGATCACCCCGACGAAGTCGAAGAGGTGCTCCGGGCCGCGCTCGGGCTCGCCCCGGCGTGACCCCTTCCCGAACTTTGGGTCCTCCGTGCCGAATTCGGGACGCTCGACCCAAAGTTCGGATGGAGGGACGGCGGGGGTCAGCGGGTGGAGCGGAGTACCCGGCCGGGGAGCGCGCCAGTGTGAGCGCCTCGTTCCATGAGTACCTCGCCGGCCACGACGGTGGCCTCGTACCCGTCGGAGCGTTGGACGAAGCGCCCCGCCCCGTGCGGCAGATCGTGCTCGAAGGTCGGCAGCGGGAGTCGCAGGCGGTCCCATTCGATGAGGTTCACATCGGCGACGGCGCCGGGTGACAGCGTGCCGCGGCCTTCGAGGCCGAAGAGTTCGGCGCCGTCGGCGGTCAGCCGCTGCACCGCCCGCTCCAGTGACACCTCGCCCCGCTCGCGCACCCAGTAGGTCAGGAACCACGTCGGCTGGCTGGCGTCGAGAATCTGTCCGACGTGCGCACCGCCGTCCGCGAGACCCAACACGATGACGTCGCTGCGGAGCATTTCGCCGATCGCGTCCAGGCTCTGGTTGAGGATCGGCCAGTAGACGATCCCGGCGCCGTCGGTGCGGATGAGGAAGTCGGCGTACCACTCGGCCATGCTCACGCCCGCGGCCGCAGCGGCGTCGGGCAGCGACAACGCACAGTCGAAGCGGCACGCCGGGTCGCCGTCGGTCACGAAGAACCGCTCCAGTTCGGACGGCGTCGGCGCGTCGGCGGCCTCGGCAATCAGCGCGGCACGGACGGACGGGTCCTTGAGGCGAGCGACTCGCTCCGCCGCGGGCGCCTCCCGCAGCGCACGCCACGACGGGTGCCGGTCGAACGGCGTTGCCGAGGCAAGGCTGAACAACACGCCGATGCCGCGGGTCGTCGTCTGCGGCCGGATGGTGGCGCCGCGGTCGTTCGCCGCGGTGACCAGTTCGATGGCGAGACGGTGGTGCTCGGGGTTCTCGAAGGTGTGGGTGAGATTGAAGGTGACGGGCCGCCCAGTTCGGAGCGACACCTCCTCCATCCACGCGAGTTCCGCTCGGGCGCGGGGCTCGGAGGGTCCCTCGCCGTCGAAGCGCGGGGCGCACTCGATGACCCCGACCCCTCGCTCGCCGAGGATTGCCGCCAGGTCGTAGAGCTCGTCGGGCGAGGCGAACGTGCCAGGTACGTGCCGCCCGTCGGGGACCTTGTGGCGAAGCGTCCGCGACGTCGAGAACCCGAGCGCGCCAGCGTCGATACCCTCGGCGAGCAGCCGGCGCATCTCGTCGAGCTCGGCGGGGGTCGGCGTGGCGTCGGGGTCGAGGGAGCGTTCGCCCATCGCCCACCAGCGCAACGCACCGTGACCCACCATCCCGCCGACGTGCACTCCCTTGGGGAGCCGGTCGAGCGTGGCGAGGTAGTCGCCGTAGGTCTGCCAGTCCCACGGGAGTCCGTCGATGATCGCGGCGGCGGGAATGTCCTCGACGGACTCCATCGCGCTGGCCAGGTAGTTGCGGTCCTCGGGGCGACAGGGAGCGAAGGTCATCCCGCAATTGCCCATCACGATCGAGGTCACCCCGTGGTAACTCGACGATGTCGCGAGCGGGTCCCAGCCGATCTGCGCGTCGTAGTGCGTGTGGATGTCGACGAACCCGGGGGTGACGACCAGGCCGTCGGCGTTGATCTCACGTCGGGCGCGATCACGCACCCGACCCACCTCGACGACCGTGTCGCCGTCGATCGCGACGTCCGCTGTGCGTGCCGGCGAGCCGGTTCCGTCGACCACGGTGCCGCCACGGATGATCAGATCATGGGCCATCGGTCGACCCTACGTCGTGCGTCGAGGCCGCGACGCCTCAGCCGCCGTTGGACGCCGGCACGTAGGGGCGGCACGGCATCCCGGCGGCGGGACACGCCAGCCGTTTCGCCGGGAACCCGCGCTGGGGCGCGACGGTGAGGGTGACCGACGACGCCTCGGGGCCGCCGAGTTGCACCGTGTTCCGTACGGTCGAGCCAGCAGGATCCACCGAGCGGAATGCCCACCGTTCCGAGTCACCACCGACTGCTTTGAGTGCAATCCTGATCCGGCTTCCGACCCGGAAGACGTGACCGATCGGGAGGATCTGGAGGGGAACCGTGACGGTCGAACCGTCGAGCGGTTCATGACGGTCGTTGGTGAACGCGGGCCGTGTCGGCGTGGACCGTTGCGCGTCGATGTGACGAACCGACGCACGTTGCACGCCGCTCGAGACGAGCATCTCCGAGCCGTCGGGTCGTACTTCGCTGACGGTGATCGCCACGTCGGTGTCGGGTGCGTCGGAGCGCAGTCGGATGCGTGCGGCGGCCGGCCCGAGGGCGACGACATCCTGATCGAGTACGTCGGTCACGAAGCCGATCCCGTCGCCTGAGGGCATCGGGGTCCACGTGATGTCGGTGACCGGGTCGTCGCGGCGCACCCCCGCCGTTCCGCTGGTCGCGGGGCGCACCGCGGGATCCGAGCGGTAGGACGCAGTGGCAGCGGTGGGGGTGGTCTCGACGAGTCGTCCGCCGTCGCCGAGGTACCACGTGCGTTCGACCGATCCTTCAACGGGGAACGAGCCAGCGGTGAATCGCCACTGTGCGCCGGTGTTGCGGCCCTCGTTCATCCCGCGTTGCAGGCCGAGCATGACCGTGACTCGCGGGGTGGCCTCGAACGCGGCCCGAGCCGAGTCGACCGACCAACGGAACGCCTCGCTGAACTTCGGCACAACGTCCATGAGCGCCGGCTTGACGCTGCCGGCTCCCCAGATCACATCGGAGAGCAGAGTGACGAGCAGTTTCGGCTGCGGCGCACGCCGTGCGACGTAGATATCGAGGAACTCCATCAAACGGGTGATCGTGGCGGGGTTGACGGCGTCTCGGTGGTGGCCGTTGCTGAGGTTCAGCCAGACGCGAGGGTTGGCGGCCAGCAGGTCGCCCGCGGAGAGGATGGCGTAAGGGCCGGTCTCCTCGTCGTTGAACTGGAGCGAGGCGAACGTCGGCACGGTGATCTCGCGCATCCACGGACGGAAGTCGCGTCGTTCATAGATCGCGTCGGTGAGGTCGTGGTCGCTGACGAGCGAGATGGCGTCGCGGGTCTGGAGGCGGAGTCGCTGGTTATCCCGACAGATCGGATCGTGCTTCACGAGGACGTTGGCGTAGGGCAAGGCCCCCGGGTCAGGTGCGGGCCGGGCGTTCTCCTGTCGCTCGGCGAGCCAACTCTGGGCGAACCCGTTGTTGAAGATCCCTCCGGGATGACCGATGTCGTAGAGGCTTCCGACGAAGGACATCGGCGCGATCGCGGCGAGGTGCGGTGGGCGGGTCGACGCCGTCGCGATCTGGGAGAAACCCGAGAAGGAGATGCCGACCATTCCGACGGCGTGGTGCTGCACCCACCGTTGCGCGGCGACGGTCTCGACGGCGTCGTAGCCGTCGTAGCGACTGGGGTAGTCGAAGAGGTCCGATTCGCCGCCCGAGCAGCCGCTCCCGCGCATCTGCACCGACACGACGGCGAACCCGGCGAGACGCATCAACAAGCTGCCGACGTCGGTAGAGGTGGCAGGGGCGAGTGGGTCAGCCGGACGCCCCAGCAACGAGGCGAGCTTCGAGTACAGCGGCTCCGCGGGGGCGGCGATCTGGTATCCGGAGTACTCGATCAGCGTCGGGAACGGTCCATCGGCGAGGGTCTGGCCGAGCGGGGGGCGCACCGTTGCCGCGAGGGTGACGCCATCCCGCATCGGGATGTAGTTGAGGCCCTCGTGCATGGTGGTCGAGTCGTAGAAGGACTGTGGCGGGTTGTCTCCTGGGGCGAGCACCTTGGCGGGCAGCGTCTGGCCGCTCGTGACGTTTCGGACGCGGTACTCGGCGCCACCCTCGAGTTCGCGAACGGCGAGGCTGCCGAAACGGTCTGCAACTCCGGAGGCGGCGGCCCCGCGGGTGATGCCGGGGCCCCCACGTCGTGACACCTCGATGTGGTCACCGGGAGCGGCGCCGACCACATAGAGCTGCTCGATGCCGGCCATGACCCGCAGGTCGCGGCGTGCCACCGCTCTGGCCCCGGGCGGGCTCGGCGCTGGAGTCGCGGCAGCGGTGAGCAGGGTGATGGCGGCGAAGACGCCCGCGGGAACCACGGCGGCGACCCCACGTCGCCGGATCGACAACCTCGCCATTCCCGCACCCCCATGCTCGCCGGCGTCCTTGGCCTTTCGGCGGGGGATCTTCGCGAGCGGGCGACGCGCTGGTCTACGGGGGGAGGCGGGGATGGCTCCCCGCCTCGGGACGGCCGAGGGGCCCGCTGGCTACTCGCGTGGGTTCTCGCCGAGGCCGTCGTTGAAGAGGCGGTAGGTCTCGTAGATGTCGCGGCAGCGCTGGCAGACGGGAAGCTGCTTCGGGTCGCGCGAGGGGACCCACACATGACCGCAGAGCGCTTCGAGCGGTGTTCCCTCGATGCGTGCCTCGAGCACCTTGGCAGCGGCATCTTCGCCGGGAGCGGTCTTGACGATGTGGGCCATCGGACCGTCCTCGGTCTCGTGGCGTTCGTCGGTACTCGTTCGTTCGACGGTGATCGTCGACGGTTGCAGGGGAGCGGTCACCGTCTCAGTCTCGCGCCCTGGCTTGGCCTGGTTCGCCTCGACCCACGACACTGCTCCAGTGACGACGAGTAGCCGACATACCGCGACGGGCCTTCGGGTGTTTCCCCGCTACCTCGCTCCTGCCAAGCGAGCGGACCTCGCCCGACGTGCAGGCCAGATCGGCTGGGTCACGACCAAGTACTTCGGCCCGTTCGCACTGCGCACGGCTCGCAGCGAAGGTCGTCGAGCGGTTCGCGCGGTGACACCGGACGCGTTCGCTCGTCCGTTGCGACAGACCTTCGAAGAGCTCGGCACCACCTTCATGAAGTTCGGGCAGCTGATCGCGTCGTCGCCGGGGATCTTTGGTGACGACGTATCGAGCGAGTTCCGCGGTTGTCTCGACACGGGCCCCGCGGTGCCCTTCGAGGAAGTGCGGCGTGCCGTTGAGGGAGATCTCGGGATGCCGCTCGAGGAAGCGTTCGCGAGTTTCGAGCGTGAACCGATCGGGCGGGCGTCGATCGCGGTCGTGCATCGTGCGACGCTCCTCGATGGCACCGACGTCGCGGTCAAGGTGTTGCGTCCCGGCATCGAACGGCGTGTCTCGACCGACATGGACCTCTTCGAACCGCTCCTCGAGATCGTGGCGCGGACGACGGGCGAGTACGTCGCTGGCCAGATGCTGCAGATGCTCGACGGCTTCCGTCAGCAACTCGGTGAGGAACTCGACCTGCGCAACGAGCGGCGGGCCATCGAGCACATGGCGGAGCTGTTGCAGATCGTCGACCTGCCGTTGGTGCTGGTGCCCACGACGTACCCCGAACTGTGCGGATCGCGGGTCTTGACGATGGAGTTCCTCGACGGCATTCCCGTCGACGATCTCGCCCGCATCGCCGAGTTCGGCTTCGACCCCTCGCCGGTGGTCACCCAGACCGTGAAGGGGTTCCTGCTCACGACGATCCGGTGGGGCTTCTTCCACGGCGACGTGCACGCCGGCAACCTGCTGTTGCTGCGTGACGGCCGGCTCGGCGTCATCGACTGGGGAATCATCGGTCGTCTCGACGAGGAGGCACACCGGTTCTTCCGGAAGGTCGTCGAGGCCGCGCTCGGCGACGAGGGGGCGTGGGAGGAGATCGCGGCGATCGCGACGAAGGTCTACGGCCCGCTGATCAGCGAGTTGGGGATGAGCCCCGACGATCTCGTCTCGTTCATGCGGATGATGATGGAGCCGTTGTTGACCGAACCGTTCGGCAAGGTGTCCCTGGTCGACATCCTGAACGCTCCCCAGCGACTCGTGGCGGAGAACCGTGGGCTCGAAGCGGAGAAGATGACGCTGCGGGCCGTGCTGAAGCGATTCCGGGAGCAGCGGAAGTTGCGGTTGTTGGCCGAGGCCGAAGGGATCGTCGACTCGGAGTTCGAGCGTGGCATGTTCCTGCTCACCAAGGCGCTCATGTACTTCGAGCGGTACGGGAAGATGTACATGGCCGACCAGTCGCTCTTCGAGGATGAGGCGTTTTTCCGCGCCGCCCTCAACGCGTAGGGGCCCGGGCTACAGTCCGCGTCCACGCCGGCGACCCGGGGGCATATGAGCAGCGTCAGCTTCGACCACGTCACGAAACGCTTCGGGGACACCACCGCTGTCGACGACCTGACCCTCGAGGTCGCCGATCGCGAGTTCATGGTGCTGCTGGGGCCGTCGGGCTGCGGGAAGACCACCGCGCTGCGCATGATCGCTGGACTCGAGTCGGTCACCGAGGGCGAGCTTCGGATCGGGGAGCGTCGGGTCAACGACGTCGACGCCCGCGACCGGGACATCTCGATGGTGTTCCAGAGTTACGCGCTGTACCCGCACATGACGGTGCGGAAGAACATCGAATCGCCGCTCGTCGCCACGCGGCACGCCCGTCCGGCCGCTGCCGAGCGGGCGGCGCGGGTGCGTGAGGCAGCCGACGTGCTCGATCTTGCGCCGTACCTCGACCGCAAGCCGGGCGAACTCTCCGGCGGTCAACGACAGCGAGTGGCGCTCGCTCGGGCGATCGTGCGGCGGCCACAGGTGTTCCTGATGGACGAGCCGCTCTCCAACCTCGATGCGAAGCTCCGCACCCAGACCCGACTCGAACTCGTCGAGCTGTGGCGACGCCTCGAGGCGACGTTCATCTACGTCACCCACGACCAGGTGGAGGCGATGACGATGGCGAGTCGCATCGCCGTGATCGCGGATGGTCGTCTGCAACAGGTCGGGCCGCCACAAGCGGTCTACGACCGTCCCGCGAATCTCTTCGTCGCCGGGTTCATCGGGAGCCCTCCCATGAACATGATCGCCGGCGAGGTCGACCGGTCTCCCTTGGCGGGGCCGCTCAGGGTCCGAACCGCGATCGGCAACATCCCGCTGCCAACCCCGCCAACGACGAACCTTCATTCGGTGGTCGCGGGTATCCGTCCCGAGCACCTCCGACTCGGAGGATCGGATCTTTCGGTGGAGGTGCTCAACGTGGAGCAACTCGGCCACGAGCGGCACGTGATCTGCCGTGCCGGCGACGCTCGATGGGTGGTCCGCCAAGCCGCGCACGAGCCGGCGCCCGCGGTCGGGGAGAGGGTCGGTCTCGGTGTCGACGGCGCGTCGCTTCATCTCTTCGATCCAACGTCCACCGAGCGGATCGCCTGAGGGGCGAGGGGACATGGGGAAGCGCCGCAACGTCCGCCAGTGGGCGCTCGCCTACGCCTTGTTGCTGCCGAGCCTCGTCGTCTTCGCGGTCTTCGCCTATCTGCCGCTGTACCGACTCGTGCACTTCTCGCTGTACCAACAGAGCTCACGCCTCGGCGGTGGTGAGCGCTATGTCGGCTTCGGCGCCGTGTGGGACGTGCTGAGCGGTGAACGGTTCCTGCAAGGAACCTGGATCACGATCAAGTTTCTGATCTTCACCGTTCCGGCGGGGATCGCGCTCGGGGTGCTGCTCGCGATGGCGGCCCACCGGCGACTCAAGGGCATCAAGATCTTCCAGACGATCTTCTCCTCGACCGTCGCGTCGTCGGTCGCGGTGTCGAGTGTCGTGTTCCTCACGCTGGTCAACGAGCAGATCGGCCTGCTGCGCAATGTGAGTTGGTTGAGCCTGAAGAGCCCGAACTCGGCGCTGTTCGCAGCGGCGCTGTCATCGGTGTGGCAGAACCTCGGCCTGACCTTCGTGATCGTGCTCGCCGCGCTGCAGACGGTGCCGGAGGAACTGCTGGAGGCGGCGCATCTCGACGGGTACGGCGCGGTGCGCCGGTTTTTCCGAGTGGTCGTGCCGCTCATCTCCCCGGCGCTGTTCTTCCTCGCGATCGTGCTCGTCGTCTACGGGTTCCAGGCCTACGCGCAGATCGAGTTGATCACCGGGGGTGGCCCGCTGCGCTCCACCGAGACGCTGCTGTACCGGATCACCAAGCTCCAGAAGAACACCGACCTCCAGGTGGGCGCGTCGATGTCGCTCGGGCTGTTCGGGCTGACCTTCCTGGTCGCACTGGTGCAGTTCCGACTCTTGGAACGGCGGGTGACCTATGGCAACTGACGCCCCACGGCGAGGTGCCGCCATCGGCTGGTACGTGCTGCTCAGCGCGTTGTCCCTGATCGTGCTGTTCCCCGTCTGGATGACGATCGCGCGGGCCCTCTCGGACGGTTCGGCGACGCTGTTCGCCCGGACACCCAGCGTGTTGCCGTACTCGCCGATCCAGTGGGATGCCTTCAGCCGCGCGTTCACCGAGGGGGGCTTGGGTCGGCCCCTGTTGGTGTCGGGGCTCGTCACGTTGATCATCGTTGCCGCCCAGACGGCGACGGCCGTGGGCGCCGCGTACGCGTTCGCGTTCCTGGAGTTCCCGTTCAAGCGGATCGTCATGGTGCTGTGTGCGGCCACGCTCCTGCTGCCGATCGAGGTGACCCTCATCGCCAACATCCAGACCCTCCAGGAGGTGGGTCTCGTGAGCCCCTCCCAGGGCTTCGGCGAAGCCATCGGGGCGTTGACGCTGCCGTTCCTGGCGCAGGCGTTCGGCATCTTCCTCATCCGCCAGGGGTTCCTCGGCATCCCCAAGGACCTGCGGGACGCGGCGCAGCTCGACGGCTATTCCGACCTCGGCTTCCTGCGGCGGGTCGCGGTGCCGGTGACCCGCCCGGTGATCGGTTCGTTCGTGCTGATCGCCTTCCTCTCCGCCTACAACCAGTACGTGTGGCCGCGCTTCAGCGTGAAGACCAACCGTTGGGACACGGTGCAGCTCGCGTTGCGCCGGTTCGGTCTCGACAACCCGGATCAGCTGAACTTGGGCTTCGCCGCAGCGATCATCGCGGCACTTCCCGTTCTCGTGTTGCTCCTCGTGTTCCAAAAGCAACTCATCCGCGGTCTCACTGCGGGTGCCGTCAAATAGCAGTTCCCCCATCCAGGAGATCGACCATGGCACGTCCGACCAAGATCCTTTCCGCAGCGCTCTTGGCCACCGCGTTGCTTGCCGCATCGTGCGGTGGTGGCGACGACACCGACGGCACCGCCTCGGGCAACGGCGACTCGAACCTGCCCACCTGTCCTGTCGACGCCTTCAAGAAGGCCTCCGGTCGCACCGAGGTCGTCATGTGGGAGGGCTCCTATGTGGGCCGCAACAACGCCGCGCTTCACGCCATCGCCGACGCGTACAACCTCAGCCAGAACAAGGTCACGGTGCGCGTCGAGAAGCAGGGTGCCACCTACGACGAGTTGCGCCGCAATTACGAGCAGGCGATGAACGGCAAGAACCTGCCGGCGATCGTGGCCGGCGAGGACACCTGGACCCAGTTCATGGTCGACAGCGGCACGGCGCTCCCGGCCTCCCAGTGCATCAAGGTCGACAAGGACCCACGGGCGAAGATGGCTGATCTGCTGCCGTCGGTCGCTGCCGCGTACACCGTCGACGGCGTGCAGTGGCCGGGTTCGTTCGCCGTGTCGACGCCGGTGCTGTACTACAACCGCACCGCCTTCGCGAATGCCGGCCTTGATCCCGACAAGCCCCCGGCCACCCTCGCCGAGGTCAAGGCCGCCGCGGAGAAGCTCAAGGCAGCGAAGCTCGGTACGTCCGGCCCGCTGGTGATGAAGATGGACCCGTGGTTCATCGAGCACGCGGTGACCGGAGTGGGTGAGACCGTCGTCAACAACGACAACGGCCGCGACGGCAAGCGCGCAACGGCAACCACCTTCGACAACCCGGCGGTGAAAGAGACGTTCGCGTTCCTGGCGGACATGAAGAAGGCCGGTCTGCTCAACGCCGTGTCGAACAGCAAGCTGATCGACCACTACCTGGCCGTCGCGACACAGGGCTCCGACATGCTCTTCGAGACCAGCGCCGCAATCACGCTCATCGCGGGAGTCGTCGCAGGCAACCTCGACCTGAAGAAGGAGCTGGGTGACACCGTCGATGTCAACATCCCGGCCGGCTTCAAGGTGCCCTTCGAGGTGGGCGTCGGCGTCTACCCCGGTCTGAAGGCTCCCGGTAAGGGCCAGATCGGCGGGTCGGCGTGGTACATCACGACGACCGGCAGCGACGCGGTGCAGTCCGCCGCGTGGGACTTCCTGAAGTACTTCAACCAGGTCGACAACCAGGTGAAGTGGACGCGAGAGGGTTCGTATCTCCCCGTACGCGACAAGGCACAACAGGAACTCGAAGCCGACCCGTCCTGGGCGGGATCGCTGATCGGCCGCTGGATCACCACCGCCTACAACGGCATGAAGACCCTCAACGCCGACTTCCCCGGACCGTTGATCGGGCCCTACGACGTCTTCCGTGAGGACGTCGCGCAGGCCATGGAATCGGTCACGCTGCAAGGGACCGATCCGGCGGCCGCGTTGAAGACGGCAGGGTCGTCGATCACCGCTGCACTCAAGAAGTACAACGACACGAACTTCTGAGGGGCTGGCGTCACGGCCCGTTGAGGGCCGCGACGACCTGCCGTGCCGTGTCGTCCCAGGTGGGTGGCTGGTACGCGGCGACGGCGCGGCGCCGCTCGCGGTGCCACGCGTCGTCGGTCGCGTGCCGCCGCAACAGCGCTGCAAGGCCGGCGGCGTCGCCCGGCTCGAAGTAGTCGGCCAGCTCGCCACCCGCTTCGGGCAACGCTCCACCGGAGGAAGCCACCACCGGGACCCCTGCCGCCAGTGCTTCGACCACCGGAACGCCGAACCCTTCGCTGAGCGACGGGGTCACGCAGACGAACGCTTCGCGATACAGCGTCGCGAGCAGATCGTCGGACACCTGGTCCAACCACAGCACCCGACCGCCAGCCTCGGGGTGCCTGACCAGCCGCGTCACCACGTCGCCGGCATGCCAACCGACACGCCCGACGACGACGAGCGCCAGGTCGGCGATGTCGGGGGCGACGGTGTCGAACGCGTCGAGCAGGGTCGCGTGTCCCTTGCGGGGTTCGATCGTGCCGACGGTGAGCAGGTAGCGCCGGCCGCGGAGTGAACCCGGCAGCGCGCGCGGCGACGAGGCCGACGGTGGGAGGTCGGAGCCGAGCGTGATCACCGTGGAGTCGAGGCGCCGGTGCTCGCCGATCGCCGCCGCAACACCGACCAGATCGGCTTCGGTTGCCTTCGAGATGCACAGGAAGCGGGTACTCGTTCGGAGGTGCGCGTGCAGGTAGGAACGGAACAGCGCCGCGGGCGTGGATTCGAACCACTCGGGGTGGGTCTCGGGGAGCACATCGGGTACGACCACCGCGGTGGCCAGCCCCCCAGCCGCGAGTTCCGGCAACAACTCCGCGCGCGACCGTGGGTTGTGCCACGCGGCTTCCATGTCGAGGAACACCGCGCCGGGGGGCCACGGGCCGACCTCGAGGTCGGGGTGCGCCGGGGGGAGCTGATCGGGCTGCATTGCCGTGCGGGCACGCCGTACCCACCCCTGACGCGCCACCCGTCGCAGGGTGCGGTCCATCGTGGCGGGGAGGCGATCGGTCCAGCGGCGCCCGCGGGGCGACGTGCCATGGCCGCCTTCGGAGATCAGCCGCCACTCATCGTCGGTGAGGCGCCGAAACGTCTGGTGCCGAGGACACCAGCGAAGCGGGACGGAGCTGATCGCCCCATCGTGGAAACGCGGATCCGCGAGGCGGAGGATCAGCTCGCGTGTGAGTCGTTGCAGCCCCGTGGTGTAGGGAGCGGTGAGCGTGTTGGTGACCTCGGTGAACACGGTGAGCGGCTCGGCCACCGGAGCACCTTCCCACATTTCGGTTCCGCTGGGAACGCCTGAATGCCGGGATGCTCATCGACTGACGAGTTCGGTCATCCATCGATCGATCGCGTCGGCCGCGCCCGCCCAGGTGGGTGGAACAAATGCAGCGGTTGCACGACGGGCCTCGTCATGGAACGCAGCGTCATCGAGGTGCCGTGCGACTGCCGCAACCCACCCGTCGAGGTCATCGGGAGCGGCGAGCTGCGCGATCCCGGCGGCCGCCTCGGGCACCGCCCCGCCGGTTGAGGCGATCGCGGGCACCCCCGCCGCCATCGCCTCGATCAGCGGGACGCCGTAGCCCTCGTACCAACTCGGCACCAACGCGACGAACGCGTGGCGGTACAGCGTCGCGAGGTCGTCGTCTGCGGCGCCGCCGTCCCAGCGGACACGATCGCCGAAGTCGGGATGGGAGCGGATGCGCTCGACGAGGTGCTCGACATGCCAACCGGCACGACCGACGAATACCAGCGCCAAGTCGGGATGACGGTCGCGGAGTCGGTCGTACACGTCGAGCGCCAGCGCCTGGTTCTTGCGCGGCTCGAGCGTCGCGACGCACAGCAGGTACCGGCGGTCGCGTAACCCCTCGGGAGGTTCGGGACGACCGCTTCCGGGGACATCCGCGCCGAGGGTGACGGTGACCCCGCCGATGTCGTGGTCGACTCCTTCCCGGGCTGCCCACTCCACGGTGTCGGCTCGGGTGCACTCGGAAATGAACACGAACGATGCGCTGTGACGAAGGTGCGCCTCGAGGAACGGGGCGAAACGCTCGCAGGTGCCGGTGCGAAACCAGTGCGGGAACAGCACGGGCATGACGTCCGCGATGAGGGCGGTGGTCGTGACGCCACGGTCGCGCAGCCACGGCAGCAACGTCATCCGACTCGACGGGTCTTCCCAGGCAGCTTCGAGGTCGAAGAGGGCCGATCCGCGCTCCCACGGCACCCGCAGGGCCTCCAAGGCCGGCAACGGACCGGCGGGGTCACGACGTTTCGCGAACTCGTGGCGGAGCCGATCGACAGGACCGACTGCGGCGAGGGACCCCACAAGTCGTCGGAGCCGGCTGGGTGAAGCCGCCGGAGGGCGGCGCGCAGCAGGCACGTGGTGTGCGTGGAGGCGGGCGGTCTCGGCGTCGGTGAGCCGTCGGTGTGCGCGAAGCGCCCGGCACCAGGTCACGGGAACGAACTGCACTGGCCCACCGGCGTCGGGGCCGGGCAGGCGCGTGATGATCTCGCGGGTGTGCCGTTGAAAGCCGGTGAGGAAGTCGACGGCGAGCGTGTTGGTCACCTCGACGTACACCGTGACGCTCACCGCGAGTCCTCCACGAGCCGGTCCATGGCCGCCGCCACGTCGGGCGTCGCCCCGGCGAACGCGAGACGGATCCACCGGTGACCATCGACGGGGTCGAAGTCGATGCCTGGTGTCGCTGCGACCCCGAGGTCGGTCAGCCAACGTTGACACAACGTGGCGCTGTCCGAGCTCAGGTGTGAGACCTCCGCCCAGGCGTAGAACGCGCCGTCCGCCGGGGCGACCCGTTCACATCGCATCGCAGCGAGTCCGTCGAGCACGATCGCCCGATTCCTGGCGTAGCGAGCGACGTGGGCGTCGAGCGCAGGGGTGTCGTCGAGCGCCGCGAGCGCCGCGATCTGCCCGATCGTCGACGGGGCGATGAACAGGTTCTGAGCCAGCAGTTCCACGGGCCGGATCAACTCGCGGGGGGCCACGAGCCACCCGACGCGCCAGCCGGTCATCGAGAAGTACTTCGAGAAGCTCCCGACGACGACCGGACGGACGTCGGGGTGCCGCAGCGCGCTCGCCGCGGGGCCGTGGTAGGTGATGCCGTGGTAGATCTCGTCGACGATGAGGCGCACGTCGGTCTCGTCACACCACGCTGCGATGTCGCCGAGTTCCGTCGGCGTCAGCACCGAGCCCGTGGGGTTCGATGGGCTCGCGACCACCAGTCCGTCGAGCGGGCCGGCGTCATCGAGGAGCACCGGGGTCGGCTGCATGCGCTGGGTTGAGCCGACCGGCACGTCGATCGGAACCATGCCGAGCGCGCTCAGGATCTGGCGGTAGCACGGGTAGCCGGGGCGTGTGATGCCGACGCGGGCACCGGGCTCGAACGCTGCGAGAAAGGTCAGGACGAAGGCCGCTGAGGCGCCCGCCGTGACCGCGATCGCGTCGGGATCAACGGTCGCTCCGCTCCGACGTGACTCGTAGGAGGCGATCGCAGTTCGGAGCTCGGCGGTGCCGACGGCGTCGGTGTAGCCAAGGGCCGATCCGCTCTCGACGGCGTTGGCGAGCGCCGCCAGCGCCGCCGGTGGCGCGCCCGTCGACGGCTGGCCCACCTCGAGGTGCAGCACGTCGTGGCCAGACGCCTCCCGCAGCCGAGCGTCGCGGAGGACTTCCATCACGTGGAACGGCGCAATGTCGGCGCGGGACGAAACGATCCGGCTCATGATCGGGCCTTCAGCGTGGGCCGTTCGCGTGCTGGTCGCGGAGCGCGGGAGCGCTCACTTCGGCGACAAGGCGGCGTTGACGAGCTCGACGAAGGCGGCCCGCTCGTCCTCCGAGAGGGCTCCGAAGGCCGGAGCGACGATCCGCGTCGTCATGACCTCCGCCTCGTCGCGCCGTGCCCGGAGATCGTCGGTGACCTCGGGGTGGGGCTCGGGGTGGCCGAGGAAGGAGGCGTTTGCGGATCCGCCGTGGGCGACGACTGCTTCGAGCGGCGTCAATCCGGCGCTGATGAGCGCCGCGATGTGGGCGGACCCGCGATGCTCACGCAGCACGTTGAGCTGATGGGAGGCCGCGGCTTTGGTGTCCTCGGGCACCGGCATCGAGCGCCACGCGGCGAACAACGGGAGGCCGGCGCATTCGGCGGCATCGATGACGATCGTCGCGAGCCGGACCAGTTCGGCGAGATCCACGTCGTCGGGCAGCGTGGTGCGGCCGTGATCCGCACACGCCCCTGCGAAGAGATCGGCGGCCTGGCGCGGCGGCATGACGGCGCGGCCCTGATCCCAGTTCGTGCGGGTCGCGTCAGGTCCCAACAGTCCCATCGCCGCGACGACGACGTCGGCAGGTACGTCGCCGAGCGCCCCGCCGCGACCGCAGAAGTAGAAGTCGAGGCCACTGAAGCCGGCCTCGATCCCGGGGGCGAAGGTGGTGGGTGAGATCATCCACGCGGTTCCGTACTTGTTGATGGGTCCCGCGACGGCGTCCGCGCATTCCTCTGGCGTCATGGTCTGCGACGCTACCCCGCACCGGCGTTGACCTCGCCGCCGTGTCGCTACCGAACTTTGGGCCGAGGCTGCCGAATTCGGGACGCTCGACCCAAAGTTCGTGGGAGGGGGGTGGGAAGTGGGGGTCGGAAAGGGGGGTGGCGACAACCGGCGATTCGCGGTCAGCGCCCCTGATCAGCGTGCGACGATGACCGACGATCCGTGCCCGAAGAGGCCTTGGTTCGCGGTGATGCCGACCTTCGCGTTCTCGACCTGTCGGCCCGTGGCCTGTCCACGCAGCTGCCACGTCAACTCGCACACCTGTGCGATCGCCTGTGCCGGGACTGCTTCACCGAAGCAGGCGAGACCCCCCGACGGGTTGACGGGGATCCGCCCGCCGATGGTGGTGTCGCCGTCGCGGAGCAGCTTCTCGGCTTCGCCGGGAGCGCACAACCCGATGTCCTCGTACCAGTCCAACTCGAGCGCCGCGGACAGGTCGTAGACCTCCGCCACCGACAGGTCCTCAGGGCCGATGCCGGCCTGCTCGTACGCGTTGTGGGCGATCGACGCCTTGAACGGCCGGCTCGGTGGCGCGATGCCCGCGGACGAGTCGGACGCAAAGTTCGGCATCTCGATGACGGTGTTGGGGAACGTCGGCGTGGTGGTCGAGACGGCCGCGAGTCGGACGGGGTTCGTGAAGCCGTGTGCCTTTGCCCACTCCATCGACGCGACGACCATCGCCGCGCCACCGTCCGAGGTCGCGCAGATGTGCAGGAGGCGCAGTGGATCGGCGACCACCGGCGAGGCCATGACCTCCTCGGCGGTGAACTCCTTGCGATAGCGGGCGACCGGGTTGTTGAGGCCGTGTCGGGCGTTCTTGACCTTGACCGCCGCGAAGTCCTCCTGGGTGGCGCCGTACAGTTCGATGCGCCGCTGCGCGTAGAGGGCGAAATAGGTGGGGTTGGTCGCACCGAGCAGCCGGAACCGCAGCCAGTCGGGATCGGCCTGGCGCTCGCCCTTCTGCGGGGCGAGGAATCCCTTCGGTGTCGTGTCGGCACCGACGACGAGGGCCACGTCGCACAGGCCGGCAAGGATCCGGTTGCGGGCAGCGTCGATGGCCTGGGTGCCTGACGCGCAGGCCCCGTACGACGACGACACCGGAACGCCCGTCCAGCCCATGGCCTGGGCGAAGGTGGCGCCGGCGACGTAGCCGGGGTACCCGTTGCGCATCGTGTCGGCACCGGCCACGTACTGGATGTCGCGGTAGTCGACGCCGGAGTCGTCGAGGGCTGCCCGGATCGCGGCGACGCCGTACTCGACGAAGTTGCGGCCCCACTTGCCCCAGGGGTGCATGCCGACGCCCAGGATGGCGATGTCGGTGTCAGCCATTGTGGGTTTCCTCCGAGGTCGTGGCGGGCGTGGTGTCGGTCCCGGTCGGCTTCCACTTCCACACGACGTAGTCGTGGTCGTCGTCGCTGTAGAGCACGTCGAGAACGAGTTCCATCTCCATGCCGATGCGGAGGTCCTCCACGCTCACGCCGGGAACGACCTGGCCGAGGACGACGAGTTGTTCGGCCTCCAACTCCACCGCCGCGATGGCGAACGGCTCGTAGGGGTCGGTGACGGGCACGTACGGCTCCGGCGGTTGGTACCCGGCGTTGGTGAAGCTCCAGATCTTGCCGGTTCGGGAGAGTTCGACCGGGACGAGTTCGGAGTCGGCGAAGCCCGGGGCTCGGGACATGGTCGTCTCGGGCGGGAAGTAGTAGGTGCCGCTCTGCGTGCAGCGCGTGCCGAGCAGGTGTGGCTCGTCGTCGAGGGTGAACCACCCTTCGGCGGCAGGGACGCGGGTGCGGGTCATCAACGCTCCAGTTCGACTGTGGGCGCCTCGACCTGACGCCTCGTCAGATTCTCCAGCGTGGCCGCCCGTCACGCCGGACACAAGCTGCGCGGCTCACCCCACGATCATCCCCGCCCACCCGCGCTCCCCGAACTTGCGTCGATTTTCGACCTCTGGGGTCGGTTTCTGACGCCGGTTCGGTGGGGGTGGGTCGGTGCTGCCGGTTCGGTCGGGGTGGGTCGGTGCTGCCGGTTCGGTGGGGGCGGGTCGGTGCTGCCGGTTCGGTGGGGGCGGGTTCGGGGGCGGGTTCGGGGTTCGTAAGCTCGGCGGATGAGTCGGGGCGAAGCAGACGGAATGGAAGCGCAGCTAGCGGCGGTACTTCAGCCGGTGCTCGGAGTCGTCCACATCGATGGACTGGTGCGCCTGACCGGCGGCGCCTCCCGTGAGACCTGGTCGTTCGACGCGGTCGCCGATGACGGGTCCCGAACCCCGCTGATCCTGCAGCGTGCCCGGCCCGGAACGATGATGGGTCTCTCCTTCCACGTTGAGGACCGGCTCCTCGCCGCTGCAGCCGCGCGGGGCGTTCCGATCGCCGAGGTGGTCGTCGATGCTGCCGGCTGTGTGTCGCTCGGCGACGGCCGGATCACCCGGCGCATCGACGGTGAGGCGCTGGGGCCAAAGCTCGTGCGCGGCGCCGAATGGGCGCCCGTCCGAGCGGTCTTGCCCGCTCAGATGGCCCGCGCCCTCGCGGCGATCCACTCGATCCCGCTTGACGGTCTCGAGACGACCGACGGCCACGAGGGTCTCGTCGAGGAGGACGTTGTCGCACGATTGCGCGCGGGCATCGATCAGGTCGAGGTCGTCTCGCCTGCGTTCGAGCTGGCGATGCGGTGGCTCGACGATCATCGTCCCGTCGACCCCCGACGATGTGTGGTCCACGGTGACTTTCGCATCGGGAATCTCCTGGTCGACCCGAGCGGGCTTCGTGCGGTGCTCGACTGGGAGCTCGCCCAGATCGGTGACCCCGTCTCGGATCTCGCCTGGCTGTGCCTACGCGCCTGGCGCTTCGGCGGCCCCGAGCCCGTCGGTGGGATCGGGGCGCTCGACGCGTTCCTCGCCGACTACGAAGACGCGTCCGGTTTCGCGGTCGATCTCGAGCAGTTTCGCTGGTGGATGCTGGCCGGCACCCTGCGGTGGGGGCTGATCTGTGCGGTTCAGGCGCATCGCCATCTCGACGGCCACATCCGATCCGTCGAGTTGGCGAGCATCGGTCGTCGGGTGGCGGAAAACGAGCACGACCTCCTCGACCTCCTCGACGTCGCCCCCCACCCGCTCGACGAGCCGTTGCCGGCGGTGGACTTCGGTCGTCCCAGCGCCGCTGAACTCGTGGCGGCGGTCCGGGGTCACCTCGACGACGAGTTGTTGTCGAGGCTGAGCCGCGGTGATGCCTTCGGTCTGCGAGTGGTACGCCACGCGCTGGCGATCGTCGAGCGCGAGCTGGCGGCGTCGGTGCCGTCCCCTGCGTTCGACGAGCCAAGCCTTGCGGCGCGGATCCGTGGCGGTGACGCGTTGAGCGACGCAGAGTTGCGACAGGTGCGCGCGGCCGTCGCAGCACGTATTTCGGTGGCAAACCCGGACTGGGCGGCGGAGTCTGCCTCGGTCGATATCGCGGCTGGTTCGGGGCGTGATGCAGGGGCCTAGGGTGAGCGGCGACGGAGATTCCACGATCGGGAGGTTGATGTGAACCAGTTCTCGGTGCCGGAACATGTCCGGCCGATTCGCGATCGGGTGCTCGCGTTCATGGTCGACCACGTCGAGCCGGCAGAGCGCGAACTCTTCGCCGGCGACGATGCGGCGCGGACGGCACTCCGTGATCTCCAGGCGCGAGCCAAAGCCGACGGCCTGTGGGCGCTCGGCCACCCGGCGGAACTCGGTGGCGGCGGGATGCCCTTCGCCGACTACGTCTACGTGAACGAGGTGCAGGGTCGAAGCGCGTACGGCCAGGTTGCGCTCGGCACGTTCACGTTGCAGGACTCACTGATGCTCCACGCGTACGCATCGCCGTCTCAGCGAGCGCGTTTCCTCGAGCCGCTCGTCGCGGCCGATATCTCGCCGAGCTTCGCGATGACCGAACCCGACGTTGCGTCGTCGGACCCAACGCAGTTGCAGACCAGCGCCGTGCTCGACGGCGACGAGTGGGTGATCAACGGCCGCAAGTGGTTCACCACGGGCGCGGCCCAGGCCGCGTACACGACGGTGATGTGTCGAACCGAGCCCGACGCCCCCGATCACGCCGCCTTCTCGATGATCCTGGTGCCGACCGACACGCCCGGCTACCGCATCGTCCGGGACACCCCGGTGTTGGGCCTCACGGGCGGGCACTACGAGATCGACCTCACCGACGTCCGGGTACCGGCTGACGCTCTGCTCGGGCCACGCGGGTCGGGCTTCGCGATCGCACAGGAGCGACTCGGCCCCGGCCGGATCTTCCATGCCATGCGCTGGTTGGGCCAAGCGCAACGGGCCTTCGACCTGATGTGCCGTCGACTCCACCAGCGAACGGCGTTCGGCTCCTCACTCGCCCGCAAACAGCTCATGCAGGAGCACGTCTTCGAGAGCTACGCGCAGATCCAGACGGCCCGGATGCTCACGTTGCACGCTGCGGCGGCCGTCGACACGGGCGGCGACGCGCGGGTGGAGATCGGTGCCGTGAAGGTGGTCGGCGCTCGGATGCTCCACGATGTGATCGACCGGGCGATTCAGGTGTACGGCGCTGCGGGCCTCACCGACGACACCCCGTTGAGCGCAATGTATCGGGCCGCCCGCTTCGCTCGGATCTACGACGGCCCCGACGAGGTGCACATCCAGTCGGTCGCTCGCCGGCTCCTTGCGACCTACAGCGACGGTGGCGACGGTTGGGACTTCAGCGGCCTGCCCAACGCATCATCGTGATCGCCTGCCGCGCAGTTCGGTGATCCACGGCGTGACCTCTTCCAGGGAGGTCATCGCCCGGAAGCGCGGTGACGACGTGACGGGAGTGTCGTCGTCGAGGTGTTCCAGTTCCCAGGTCAACTCGAAGGGAACGTGTGCAGCCCACCCGCCGAGCGCCAGGACCGGAGCCACGTCGGAGCGCAGCGAGTTGCCGACCATCACGAAGCGGTCAGCCTCCACGCGGTTGCGGGCGAGGACTCGGCCGTAGGTCGACTCGTCCTTCTCGTGGATCACCTCAACGGACGACACGAGATCTCCGAGCCCGGAACGGGCGATCTTCGACTCCTGGTGAAACAGGTCGCCCTTGGTGATCAACAGCACCGTCAACCCGCTCGCCGCCGCGGCCTCGACCGCCTCACGCGCGCCGGGGAGCAACTCGACCGGATGGGCGAGGAGGTCCTTGCCGATCTCGATCAGTGCTCGGATCTCCGCAGCGCCGACGGAGTCGCCGCCGAGCTCGATCGCGGTTTCGACCAACGACAGCGTGAACGCCTTCGCTCCGTAGCCGTACAGCGCCAGATTGGCTCGCTCGACCTCGATGAGGCGACGGTCGAACGACTCGGCTTCCGCATGCTCGGCGAGCAGTTCGCGGACCCGGGCGTGGCTCTCGTGGAAGGCGGTCTCGCTTTCCCAGAGGGTGTCGTCGCAGTCGAACCCGATGGCCTCGATCACCGTCCCATGCTCGCGGGTTTCGACGGGCGGGAACGATTCCTTCGTCGGCTTCCTCAACCCGGGTGCTCGACGCGTCGAAGACCTAGAGGTCAGGCGGACCAACATCAGCGAGGTTCGCGGTTCACTCGATCGAGAGACGACCGTGCCACCATCTCCTTCCCTTCAATCCACGCCGGTCGCGACCGGGGCGTTCGACGTCGCGAGCCTGCGCTCGGTGCCTGGTCTCCAGGCGGTCGGTCACCGGATCACGTCGATCGTGTTGCGTCCCGTGCTCGCCGCCGCTTCGGGCATCGAGGGAGTACGGGCTCCGCACGGTCTGTTGCTCTACGGGCCACCCGACCCCGCTCGCCGCGCGTTCGTCTCAGCGCTACGCGGAGACCTTCAGACCTCGGGCGCCGCGTTGAACGCGAACGTGACGGTGCCAGAGGTCATCGAGGTGGATGCTGCCGCAGCGGCCGAAGCGTTCGCTGCGACTGCGGCGTCATCGGCTGGGGAGACGGCGCCCATCGTGGTGGTCCAGTCGGACCAGCCGTGGGCGATCGACCCGGAACTGCTCTGCGAGGGTCGCCTCGACCGCCTCGTGTTCGTTCCGCCACCCGACTGGGAGGCGCGCCGCTGGCGGGTCGAGGTTGGTGCCGCCGCGAGGGGGCTCAACGTCATTCAGTACGTCGACGAGTTGACCGCCGGGACCAACGGGTGGACCGGCGCAGACATCGACCGGTTGCTCGACGTGCTGCGCGATCACACCTCGACCCCGGCCGGGCCCGAGCTGCTGAGCGCCATGGCCACCGTTCGTGGGTCGGCGATCCCGTGGCTCACCGAGGCGAGGTCGTTCGGAACGGCGGGTCGGAGCCACGTCGACGACCTGCGCACCTACCTCGAGCGGTACCGCCTCGGGTAACCGGCTCAGTTCCGGCGGAGGTGGAGTTCGTCGTCGGACCCGAATTCGGGGAACTCGCGGAGGTCAACCTCGGGCACCCGACGGGTTGAGCGCCACAGCATCACCCCGAGACCGATCGCGGCGCAGAACAGCAGCGCAATCGCGACGATCAGCGCCGGGTTCGAGACGCCTGAGGGACTGATCTCCACGGTCAGTCGACTGCGTTCGAGGTTGACCGACGACGAATCGAGTTGTCGCCGGGCGATGCCGAGGGCGTCGCGGCAGTTCTGCGCGTTGGTGCTGCTTCCGAGGCGGTCGAGACACCCCGACACCAGGTCGAGGCTCGCCCCGACACCCTTTGCGTCCTCAACAGCGCTCGTCAGATCAACCCGCTGTTCGGTGACGGTCGCACCCAGGCCGTCGAGCGCCCGGAGCGCCTCTTCGAGTCGAGCGGTCGGGACGTCGAAGGCGAGCTTCGACGAGCCGCGCCCGTCGTAGGAAGTCTCCTCGCCGACTCGAACGCCACCCAGGCCGACCATCGCCGCCACGACTGAGGTGCGGAGTTCGGTCGGATGATCAGCGGTGATCCGCACCTCCGCGGTGCTGTCGGATCGCGGGCCGCTCGACATCCACAACAACGCGAGCACCAGCGGGATGCCCACCAGCACAGCGGCGCGCTTCACCCCGGCAACGCTAGGGGTGCCGCGACGCTCTCAGGTGGATGCGACGGCGGGCCGTCCGCCAACTTGCACCGTCGTGCCGATGGGTGCCGCCGCGGCGAAGCGGCACGCACCCGCCACCGTGGCGGGGTCGTGCGCTCCGCTCGTGACCACCGTGGCGAAGCTCACCAAGGGCGCCCACTCGACCGCGAGGCTCCCGATCAGAGAACGAGCGCCGGCGGCGGCGGCACGAGCCGCGATCGGACCGTCGCTCGGATCAGGGTGGACGACCACGATCCGTCCGCCGGATTCGCCGAACGCCGAGCGAGCCGCCTGGAGTTCGGAAGCCAGCCCCACGATGCCGACCCGGATCGGTTCGTCGTCGACCCCGTGGCCGCCGTCATCGGCGGTCGTCGTGCCGGTCGTGTCGACGAGGACGATGGCGAGGGGCTCATCGATCGGGTCGCCGTCGATCAGTGACGCGACGGCGATCTGTAGGTCGGTGTTCCCGCCGACGCCTCGGACCTGAGTGCCCTCCACGGCGACTGACCGTAGTCTGGCGGTCCCCGAAGAGTCCGACGCCGGTCGGAACCGACGATCACCGCCGACTGGGGCGGGGAAGGACCGAGTGTGCCCACGACCGTGACCACTGCCGACGGCATCGCCGAGATCGTCATGGACCATCCGCCGGTGAACGCGTTGAGCGTCGCCGGCTGGTTCGAGCTCGCAGAACTGGTCGTCGCTGCAGGGCGCGACCCGCAGGTGGGCGCCGTGGTGCTGCGCGCCGAGGGTCGGGGCTTCAACGCGGGGGTCGACATCAAAGAGATGCAGTCGACCGACGGATTCGACGCTCTCGTCGGTGCGAACCGCGGTTGCTACGCGGCGTTCGCTGCCGTCTACGACTGCGAGGTCCCCGTGATCGCCGCGGTGCACGGATACTGCCTGGGTGGCGGCATTGGTCTGGTGGGCAACGCGGATGTGATCGTCGCCGCAGAGGGAACCCGGTTCGGCCTTCCTGAGGTGAACCAGGGTGCGCTCGGCGCGGCGACCCACCTGGCGCGCCTGGTGCCGCAGCACCGGATGCGCGAGATGGTGTACACCGCCGAGCCGATCGATGCGTCCGTGTTGGCCGGGTGGGGGTCGGTGTCCAAGGTCGTGCCGCACGACGAGTTGCGTGATGCTGCCTTCGAGATCGCCGCGAAGATCTGCACGAAGAGTCGATCGGTTATCCGTCGGGCGAAGGAGTCGCTCAACGGGATCGACCCGGTCGACGTGAAGCGCAGCTACCGCTTCGAACAGGGCTTCACCTTCGAGCTGAACCTCACCGGCGTGTCCGACGAGGCACGCGACGCGTTCGTCGAGAAGCGAGACGCGAAGTTCAGCAGTTGAGCTTCGCGGCGGACGCCCCTGCCAGGGCGGAGGTCGTGTCTGCGCTGCCGACACGGAAGCCCGCCAGCCGGCAGACGAGCTCGACGGCGCGTGGCAGCGCCAGGTAGCCGGCGGGCGGCTCGGTCGCCGGGGCCGACACGACGCCGTCGAGCAGCGACAGCGCGAACACGTCGAGTTCAAAGATTTGGTCGGTGAACCACAGCGCCGGTCCGAGCGGTTCGTCGAGGTGGATCCAGCGCAGGAACGCCGCGAAACCCATCTTGAATCGCAGATCCACAGCGTCGTCGTCGCTGTCCTCGTCGGCCCGGTCGACGGTCAACCGCGGACCGTCGACCGAGATCCGGTAGGTCGTCGGGCCGAAGGGATCGTCAGCGACCTCGACGAGAGCGGCGGTGTGCTGACGCTCGTCGAACACCTCGAGATCGCGGCGCAGTTCACCGAGGGGTGGGTACACGCCGTGAGCGTCACCCGACGACAGGTGCACCACCCAGCGGGGCGGGCCGTCACCGAGGTACTCGGTGACATCTGCTCGTTCCGCACGACCATCGACGATCTGGCATCCCGTCGTTGTCCACACCTCGTGGTGGGAGGTGCCACGCGATTCGTCAATGACGTCGAGGACCAGTGGTGTTTTCATTGCAGACTCCGATCGGTGCAGATGTCGATGACCCCGTCGACGAGCTCGCGGCGTGTCTCGGCCGCACGGTGAGGGTCGCCGAGGGTCGATCCGTTCAGGTAAGCGGCGAGGGCGAGTCCCGATACCGGATCGGCAACCATCACGCAGTTCGCGATCCCGGCGACGTGGCCGACCGCTGCGGCGGAGGCGAGCTCGGAGATGCCGTGTGCGGCGAGACCCACCTGGGTCATCAGCGTGAACTCGCAGTCGCGCCGCATCGAGCGGTCTGCCCGCGGGCCGGGACGATCGGCCACGAGCTGGGCCACGGTGTCGGGCCACGGCATTCCCGGGTGGACGTGTCCGCCCAGGATCCGCTCGATCGCTGCGGCGACACGCGCCACGCCGACCATCGAGACGAGACCGCCAAAGGCCGGCCGCGTCTCGGCGAGTTGGTGATCAACGCGTTCGCTCAGGAGCGGAATGCATCGATCGGGAAGGCCGCCGATCGGGGTCCGCACGCGAGCACGCACCGCGCCAGAGGTGGCGAGTGACGGGTCGACGATGACGTCCTCGAGGATGCCGAGCGGTCGCAGCAGCTCGTTCTCGATGAACTCGGCCGGGTGCTGTCCGGTGCTGATGGCGATCAGCGCCTCCACCACGAGTCCGGCAGCCAGTTCGCTGTACGCGGGGCCGGCTTCGTTGGTGATCGTGGTGAGGAACTCGTCGCGCTGCGCCGGTGGGCAGAGACGCCACTCGAAGGCGAATGGGCGCAACAGACCGGCGTCGTGGCGGAGGACCTCGGCGACGGTGACACCAGCGGGGATCCAGCTGCGCGCTCCGACGATGTCGGACACGACGGTGTCGGCCTCGACGAGGCCGCGCTCGATGAGCAGCGCTGCGGCGAGGCCCAGCAGGGGCTTGGTGATGCAGAACCCGCTGTGGAGGTGGGTGGTCGCCATTGGCTCGCCGCCGATGGTGGTGCCCACGGCGAGGTCGACGACGGGTGTGCCGTAGCGGGCGACCGAGAGTTGGAGGCCGGTCCCGGCGCCCGGACGGGCGAGCAGGTCCTCGGCGAGGTGAAGGAGGTCGGTCTCGAGGCCGACGTCGAGATGTTCCATCGCGGTGTTCATGGCGATTGACCCGGGGGTGCTCCCGGGTGGGAGCACCCCCGATCGGGTCACTTCGGGACGGTCCAGCCGATGGTCGCGGTGGCGGTGCAGTACGGATCGGGCAGACCGCTGATGTCGGGGATGCCCTCGATGCTGACCTTGCCGCCGTTGCTGACCGTGAAGGCCTTCGGGAAGATCGTGCCGCTGCCGCCGAGCGAGTCGGGGGAGTTCCAGCTGATCGGGGACTTCACGTTGACGTTGCTCTTCCCGCCTGCTGAACCGGACTTCACCGGCCAACCCGTCTCGCCGGTCCACTTGATGTTCGAGAAGTGGTAGTCGATCCGGTTGAAGGTCGCCTTCGTTCCGTTGGACGTCAACGTGCCACGGATGGTCGCGTCGAAGTCGAAGGTGATGTTGCCGGGAATCCCGCTGTTGAACACGAACTTCGAGCCCGAGCAGCTGAGGTTGCGGCTGATCGGGTTGCTCGCGGCCCGTGCGCCGGTCGCGGCGCCGGCCCCAGTGGCGAATGCCATGGGTGCGGCTGCGGTCGCCGCGGCGAGGACGCCGGCACCGACTCGTGTGAGCTTGGACATGTGAACTCCTCCTTGGTGAATGCCGTCTGGCGCCTGTACCGAACCAGCGATGAGCCCGGAGGAGAATGGGTATCGATAGCCACTTCGCCGGTGACCGCTCGTGGGTACCATCCCGCGCGCGGGGGGAAGAGCGACGAACGGTGCGCGCTGTCGACGCTCAGCGACAGTGCCCGTCGGCGTAGCGGTTGAGCTCGCCCATCGCGCTCAGCAGGCCGTCGGAGTTCAGGGAGATCAGCCCGCGCGGCGAGTTGATCGTTGCCGGGTCGTAGCCAACCGCCCGGGCATCGTCGGCAATCGCATCCGCCGAGCGGTCGAGCTGCGCCGCTGCCTCCGGGAGCTCGTCGCGGACGCCGGTGGCGGTTCGGTGGAGATAGCGGGTGATGACATCGACCGCTCGACGGGCCTCGTCGTGGGTGCCGGGCGCCGGAAAGTCGCTGAGCCAGCCGGCAAGCTCAATGAGCCGACATCCGTCGGTACCGGCCGCGTTGATCTGGGAGCTCGCCCCGTCGACTGCCTCGTCGAAGCTCGCAGGCTTGGCGAGCGTGGTCGTCGGACCGGTCGACGGCCGAGCTGTCGGCGACGACGTCGACACGTCTGTCGGGGAGCGGTCGGTGGCCGTCGGGGCTCGGTCGTTGCTGCACGCAGCGAGTGCCAGGAACCCGACCGTCGCGAGCGCCCAGCGGTGCCGCCGTCGCTGGTGTCGATCGCGGCCGTCCACGACGCCAAGCCTAGATGTGGTCCATGTGCCGCTTCGCAGCGCCGGAGAGGTTCGACGCAACCGCCGGAGGCCGTCTACGTTCGGGTATCTGACGGGTCGTCAGAAACCGGCGGACCCGGGTCCGAAACCGATCGACGGGGAGCGACGTTGGCCATCCCAGACAAGCGCATGACCGAGAGCGAGGTAATCGGCGAACTCCGCAGCGGCATGACCATCGGCATCGGTGGTTGGGGCTCGCGACGCAAGCCGATGTCGCTGATCCGCGAGCTGCTGCGCTCCGACCTCGAGGACCTCACGATCGTCAGCTACGGCGGACCCGACGTCGGGCTGCTGAGTCGTGCGGGGAAGGTTCGCAAAGTGGTGAGCGGGTTCGTCTCGTTGGACTCGATCGCCCTCGAACCCCACTATCGGATCGCACGCCAGTCGGGTGCGATCGAGGCGGCCGAATGGGATGAGGGCATGTTGTTGCTCGGCCTGCAAGCCGCCGCGTGGCGGGTGCCGTTCCTGCCGACCCGTGCCGGCCTCGGCACCGACCTGCCTACCCTCATGCCCGAGCTGCGCACCGTGACCTCGCCGTACCCGAGCCCCGACGGGGTGGCCGACGAACCGTTGCTGGCCGTCCCGGCGCTGCACCTCGACGCCGCGCTGATCCACATGCACCGGGCCGATCAAGGCGGCAACGGCCAGTTCCTCAACAGCGACCTGTACATGGACGACCTCATGGCGATGGGGGCGGACCGCTGCTACATGAGCTGCGAACAGATCGTTGCGACCGAGGACTTCCCCAAGTTCGGCTCGCATCACACCCAGCGCATCTCCCGGCTCATGACCGCAGGTGTCGTGGAGCGACGCGGTGGTGCGCACTTCACCGAGTGTCCGCCCGACTACGGCCGCGACGAGGCGTTCCAGAAGGAGTACGCCGCGACCGCGAAGTCCGACGAGGCGTGGGACGCCTTCCGCGCCAAGTACCTCGACGTTCCCGAAGCGGACTACCAGCGACTCGTGGGGATCGGATCATGAGCAACGAAGCAGTCCTCGAAGACGGTGCCCCGACCCGGGCCGAGATCTGTTGCGTGGCGGTCGCCGAGTGCTTCCGGGGGGACGGCGAGATCCTCGCCAACCCGATCGGCACCATTCCGATGATCGGTGGACGGCTGGCGCGTGAGAGTTTCGAGCCGCATCTCGTGATGACCGACGGGTTCGCGGGGTTCGCTGCCAATCCACTTCCCCCCGGAGCGGATCCGGCCGACGCCGTTCTGGAAGCCTGGAACCCGTATCCGCAGATGTTCCAGGTGCTGTGGAACGGACGGCGTCACGTGATGATGGGCGGGAGCCAGTTCGACCGGTTCGGCAACCAGAACTTCGTCTGCATCGGCGACTGGCGTCAGCCGCGCTTCCAGCTCCTCGGGTTCCGCGGAGCCCCGGGCAACACGATCAACCACACCACCAGCTACTGGGTGCCAGCGCACAACGCCAAGACCTTCGTCGAGCGCGTCGATGTCGTGAGCGGGGTCGGCAACGACCGTGCTGCGGCGCTGCCCGCCGAAGGTGGCCGCTTCCACGAACTGCGTCGCGTGGTCACCAACCTGGCGGTCCTCGACTTCGAGACGCCCGATCGCTCGATGCGTCTGCGGTCGTTGCATCCCGGCGTCACCGTCGACGAGGTGGTCGCCGCGACCGGGTTCGAGCTGACGATCCCCGACTCGGTCCCCGAGTCGCGCCTGCCCACCGACGAGGAACTCCGCCTCATTCGTGAGGTCATCGACCCTGCCGGGCTGCGTTACACCGAAGTGCCGCGGGACTGATCGTGACGGATCCACTCGACACTCAGGCGACCCGCCTCTTCGGGGTGCGGTTGCCGGTGGTGCAGACGGGAATGGGCTGGGTGTCGGGCGCGACGCTGACGGCGGCCACCTCGGAGGCGGGCGGTCTGGGAATCCTCGCCTCGGCCACGATGACGATGCCCGAGTTGGCCGCGGCGATCGTGAAGGTCCGTCGGCGCACCACGAACCCCTTCGGGGTCAACCTCCTTCCGGCGGTGCCCGACGCGGCGCAGCGTATCGATCTCATCATCAGCGAGGGAGTGCCGGTGGCGTCCTTCGCCGCCGCCCCCAAGCCCGATCAGGTGGCGCGGCTTCGCGACGCCGGGGTGACGACGATCGTCACCGTTGGCGCGAAGCGCCACGCCGAGAAGGTTGCGGCGATGGGGGTCTCCGCGGTCATCGCACAGGGAGGAGAGGGCGGCGGTCACACCGGATCGATCGCCACTTCGTTGCTGCTGCCCCAGGTGATCGACGCCGTCGCCGGCACCGACGTGGTCGTGTTGGGCGCCGGGGGGTTCTTCGACGGCCGCGGGCTTGCCGCAGCGCTCGCCTACGGAGCGGACGGCATCGCGATGGGCACCAGGTTCCTGCTCACCCGCGAATCGCAGGTGCCCGAGAACACCAAAGCGATCTACCTCGAAACCCCGCCGACCGGCACCGTCGTCACGAGCGCGATCGACGGTGCACCCCAGCGGGTGATCCGCACCGAGATGATCGACGCTCTCGAGCGCACCCCGACGGCGTTGCGCTTCCCGCGTGCCGCGATGAACGCCCTGCGGTTCCGCAAGCTGTCGGGCACGTCGTTCTCCGACCTGCTCAAGACGGGTGCAGCGATGCGACGAGATCAGGAACTCACCTTCGCTCAGCTCGCGATGGCTGCGAACGCGCCGATGCTGACGAAGGCGGCGATGGTCGACGGCCACCCCGAAGTCGGGATTCTCCCGACTGGCCAGGCGGTCGGCGCGATCGACGAACTCCCGACCGTCGAGGAACTGCTGTCGTCGATCGAGGCGGATGCCCGCTCGGCGATCGGCAGGCTCTGCGGTGGCCCGAGCTCCGACGGAGGAAGCGACTGATGGATCTGACCTGGTCGGAGCGCGAGGAGGCGTTCCGCGCCGAGTGCCGAACCTGGCTCGAAGCGAACGTCCCCCACGGCCTGCCCTCCGGCGACACCCGCGAGGGGTTCACGCTCCATCTGGAGTGGGAGCGCACCCTGCATGCCGCCGGGTACGCGGCGGTTTCGTGGCCGAAGGCGTACGGCGGCCGCGACGCATCGCTGTGGGAGTGGCTGATCTTCGAGGAGGAGTACTACCGGGCGGGTGGGCCGCAGCGGGTCACCCAGAACGGCATCTTCCTGCTGGCGCCGACGATCTTCGAGTTCGGCACCGACGCCCAACGCGACTACTACCTGCCGCGCATGTCCGCGGCAGAAGACCTGTGGTGCCAGGGGTGGTCGGAACCGAACGCCGGGTCCGACCTTGCCGGCATCACCTCGCGGGCGGTGCGCGACGAAGCCGCCGGCGGATGGCGGCTGTCCGGCCAGAAGACGTGGACGACCCGCGGTGCCTTCTGCACCCACCTGTTCGGGCTGTTCCGCTCTGACGGTGACGCGGAGCGGCACCGTGGTCTCACCTACTTCCTCGTGCCCCTCGACGCGGAGGGCGTGACCGTGCGGGGCTTCGGACGCCTCGACGGCGACGAGGGTTTCGCCGAGGTGTTCCTCGACGACGTGTTCGTTCCCGACGGAGACGCCGATCCGGCCCGTGGCGGTGTGCTGGGCGGCGTCGACCAGGGCTGGGGCGTCGCGATGGCGACGACCACCTCCGAGCGTGGCCTCACGCTGCGTTCGCCCGGCCGATTTCGGGCGACGGCGTCGCGGCTCGTCGAGCTGTACCGCGCCCGCGGCGGCGACGACCCGCTGCTCGCCGACGAAGTCGTTCGCGCTTGGATCGGCGCCGAGGCGTACGACCTCTACACGCTCGGTGACGTCACGCAGATCACCTCGGGCGGCTCGCCGGGGGCTCGGTCGAGTCTCAACAAGCTGTTCTGGTCCGAGCTCGACATCGCGTTGCACCGCGCCGCGCTCAACATCCTGGGCCCCGACGCGGAGATCGACGACGACCCGTTCATGAAGGGCTACCAGTTCGCCCTGTCCGGCCCGATCTACGCCGGCACCAACGAGATCCAACGCAACATCGTTGCCGAGCGTGTGCTCGGCCTTCCCCGGAAGTGACCTGAGATGCGCTTCGCTTTCAGCGACGACCAACTCGCGTTCGCCGACGCGGTCCGCGAGTTGCTCACCAACGAGTGCCCCCCCGAGGTGGTCCGTGCCGCGTGGGATTCGCCCGACGGACGGAACCGCCGGCTGTGGACCCAGCTCGCCGAGATGGGCGTGGTGGGGATGCTGGCGCCCGAGTCGATCGGCGGGCTCGGCCTTTCCGATATCGACCTGGTGCGCATCCTCGCGGAGGCGGGGTTCGCCGGGCTGGCTGAGCCGCTCGCTGACGTGGCGGCCGTCGTGGTGCCGGCGTTGCGTGATCACGGCGCCGCCGGACTCAGCGACGAGTTGTTGGCCCGAGTGGTCGCGGGCGAAGCCACCGTCGGGCTCGGCCTGCGATCCGACGGGTCGACGCTGCACGCCGAAAGCGCCGACGCGTTGTTGCTGGAGGCCGAGGACGGCCTGCACCTGGTCGCCACGACCGATGTCGAGCTGTCACCGCTCAACACCGTCGACGGGGCGCGACGGCTGTCACGGGTGGTGTGGAGCCCCTCGGAGGAGACGCTCCTTGCCGGTGGTCCCTCCGCGGCGGTCGAGGCCCGCGATCGCGCTGCGGTCGCTGCCGCCGCCGAACTGTGTGGTCTCGCGGATCGCATGTTGGCGATCGCCGTCGAGTACGTGACGGAGCGCAAGCAGTTCGGGGTGCCGATCGGCTCGTTCCAAGCGGTCAAGCACCACCTCGCCAACGCAACGCTCGCTCTCGAGTTCGCGAAGCCGCTGGTGTGGCGTGCCGCCTACTCGCGCACCATGGGCGACCCGGACGCCTCGCTGCACGCGTCCATGGCCAAGGCGCAGGCGTCCGATGCAGCGGAGGTCGTCGGCGTCGCGGCGCTGCAGTGCCACGGTGCGATCGGCTACACGGTCGAATGCGACCTGCACGTGTTCCTGAAGCGCGCCTGGGCGTTGCAACGACGAGCCGGTGACGCGGCGGCGCATCGGCGTCGAGTGGCCGCGGCGGTGCTCCACGCCAACTGACCCGTCGGCTGGGGCCACCGCCGGCGGCGGGCGTTTCGCAGCCGGATCAGCGGCTACGTAGCCTGCTGAGATGCCCGAGGCCTACATCATCGACACCGTCCGCACTCCCGTTGGCAGACGGGGAGGAGGGCTCTCCCAAGTCCATCCCGCCGATCTCGGAGCCCACACGCTCGCGGCCCTGATCGACCGCACGGGCATCGACCCCGGTGCCGTCGACGACGTCGTGATGGGATGCGTCGACACGATCGGCCCCCAGGCCGGCGACATCGCCCGCACCGCGTGGCTCGCGGCGGGGCTGCCCGAACACGTGCCCGGCACGACGATCGACCGCCAGTGCGGATCCTCGCAACAGGCAGTGCACTTTGCGGCCCAGGGTGTCATGTCGGGCACCCAGGATCTCGTGGTGGCCTGCGGGTCACAGAGCATGTCGCAGATCCCGATCAGCTCCGCGATGCTCGTCGGTGAGCAGTTCGGATTCACCGATCCGTTCTCGGGATCCGAGGGATGGCAGAAGCGCTACGGCGATCAGGAGATCAGCCAGTTCCGGTCGGCCGAGATGATCGCCGAGAAGTGGGGGATCACCCGCGAGGACATGGAAGCGTTCGCGATCGAATCGCACGAGCGTGCGATCCGCGCTCGTGCCGAGGGACGCTTCGACCGTGAGATCGTCGAGTTGGCGGGCTTGCAGGCCGACGAGGGCCCCCGCGAACCGAACGTCGAGAAGATCCGCTCGCTCCAGCCGCTCGTCGAGGGCGGACGGGTGACCGCTGCGGTCGCATCGCAGATCTCCGACGCGTCTGCGGCGATGTTGATCGCCTCCGAACAGGCGGTCGCCGATCACGGACTGCGCCCTCGTGCCCGCATCCATCATCTGTCCGTGCGCGCGGATGACCCCGTCTACATGCTGACGGCGCCAATCGCGGCGACCCGTCACGCGCTCGCCAAGGCGGGGATGACCCTCGAGGACATCGACCTCGTCGAGATCAACGAGGCGTTCGCTTCGGTGGTGCTGGCGTGGCAGAGGGACCTCGACGCCGACATGACCAAGGTGAACGTGAACGGTGGGGCCATCGCGCTCGGCCACCCCCTCGGCGCGACCGGCGTGCGTCTCATGACGACGTTGCTCAACGAACTGGAGCGCACCGGTGGGCGTTACGGGCTCCAGACCATGTGTGAGGGCGGCGGTCAGGCGAACGTCACCATCATCGAGCGGCTGTAGCGGATCGGGTGTGGGCGGGTGCGTGTCCTGACCGACAGCGACATCCGGCGTCTCCGGTTGTCGAGCCAGTGGCTCGCACCGCGTCGTGACGCGCGCCCGATCGAGGTGGTCGAGCATCTCGGCGCGCTCCAGGCGCAGGAGTTGTGGAGCGGCCAGTGGTCCATCGGTGCCCGCTCTGGGGGCATCGACGCCGAAGCGGTGCACGACAGCGGCCTCGACCGTGAGATCCTCCGTACCTGGCCGATGCGCGGCACGATCCACTTCGTCCCCGCGCGTGACGCGGGTTGGATGCTCGATCTCGGTCGGACCACGGCCTTCCGCGGGGTTGAGCGTCGGCGCGAGTTCCTGAAGTTGGACGAGGCCGACGCCATTGCGGCGATCGACGTGCTGCGCGACGCCCTCGCGGAAGGAACGCCGGTGGCGCGCAGCGAGTGTCAACGGATTCTCGAAGACGCCGGCGTACTCAAGGACCGCCGCCAGCTCTACCACTTGCTCTGGTTCGCCTCGCAGCACGGGGCCACGGCGATCGGTCCGGAACTCGGCAAGGAGCCGAGCTACGTCAACCTCGACGCGTGGGTAACGGCGCCGCGGGCGCTCACCCGGGATGAAGCGTTGGCAGAACTCGCCGTCCGCTACTTCGCCGGCCACGGTCCGGCGCCGCAAAAGGAGCTGGCGCGGTGGAGCGCGCTCCCGGCAGCGGACGTGAAGCGGGCGGTGGCCGGCGCCGGCGAGCGCTTGGTGAAGGTCGCCACCGAGCGAGGCGAGATGCTGATGGACGCCACCGTCGCCGAAGGCCTCGGTTCCGCCCCGATCGACCCGCCTGACCCTGCGCGGGATGTGCTGTTGCTCGGAGGCTTCGACGAGTACGTCCTCGGCTACGGCGACCGCTCGACGATGATGACGCCCGAGCAGGCGAAGCTGGTCGTACCGGGCGGCAACGGGGTGTTTCGTCCGACCGTCATCGACGACGGCGTGGTGATCGGCACATGGAAGCGCGCCACGAAGAGGGCCCACGTCGACATCACCGTGTCGCCGTTCGGGCGCCTCGTCGCTCGACAGCGTCGCGGCCTGGAGCGGGCGGGCGCAGAGTACGGCGAGTTCCTCGGCCTCGAGGCGCGCGTCACCGTCGCCGCCTGAGCAACACCACCTGGCGCGGGCGGTCGGGAGCGGTTGGGTAACGTGGCCGGGCCGACTGCCCGGAGACCGCCTCGTGCCGACGACGGAACCGACAGCCAACAACGATTCCCTCACCCTGTGCGACATCGGTGTGCGCTTCGGGGGTGTGACCGCACTCGACGCGGTGAGCTTGTCGATTCCCCCGGGCCAGCTCTGCGGGCTGATCGGCGCCAACGGTGCTGGCAAGACCACCCTCTTCGACGTTGTGAGCGGTGTCCGGCTCCCTGATGCCGGCACCGTTCGCCTGGGTGGCCGTGACGTGACGCGGTGGAGCCCGCACCGCCGTGCACGCGCCGGGCTGCGACGCACCTTCCAACGCGTCCAGGTGTTCGGATGGCTCACCGTCGAAGAGAACCTCCTCGTTGCTTCCGAGTGGCGTGGTGGCGGTGGCGGGGTCGTGGCCGATCTCGTCGCGTCGCCCACTCGACGGCGTCGCGAGCGTGAGCGTCGGGAGCGCGCGCGGGAGGTGCTCGAACAGTGCGGTCTCACCTCGATCCGCGATCGCAGCGCCGCGGGGCTGCCGATCGGCACCGCGCGGCTCGTCGAGATGGGTCGCGCGCTGATGGAACGACCCGCGCTGCTGCTCTTGGATGAGCCCGCCTCGGGCCTCGACGTCGCCGACGCCCAGCGTTTCGGTGACCTGGTGTCCGGCGTTGCCGAAGGCGGCGACACCGCCGTTTTGCTCGTCGAGCACGATGTCGGGTTTGTGATGGACCGTTGCCACAGAGTGGTCGTGTTGCACCTCGGCGCGGTACTCGCAGACGGCGCACCAGACACGGTGCGCGCCGATCCGCGGGTGCTCGAGGCCTATCTCGGAGCGGGGGCCACATGACGGCACTCGCGGCACCGGCCCGGCCCACCGATCTCCGCCCAATCCGATCGTCCCGCTCAAAGGAGAGCTCATGAACAAGCACCGAATGGCCGTTGTCGCCGCGATCATGGCGCCGGCGCTGTTGTTGATGTCGTGTTCCAAGTCGGTGAAAGACGACGGAACCGGAACCACCCGACCCTCAGGTGGGGCGACCACTCCGGAGCCCACGACCCGCACGACACGGGGCGTGACCGACACCTCGATCAAGGTTGGCGGCATCACCTACGCGCTCTACTTCGGTGACGCTGCGCTCGGGGTCGAGGCGCGGCTGAAGCAGGCGAACGACGCCGGCGGCGTGCACGGCCGCACCATCGAGTTCGTCGGCGTGGACGAGAACAACAACAACGAGGACAGCGGCGACCAGGATCGGGTCAAGGCGCTCGTGGAACAGAAGCAGGTCTTTGCCCTGCTGCCGGTCATGACCGGCGGATTCGGCGGTGGTGACTACGTCGCCGAGCACAACATCCCGATGTTCGGGTGGGGGATCAACCCGGCATTCTGCGAGGGGACCAGCGCGTTCGGCATCACCGGATGCGTGACCAATCCGTCGCTCAAGGTGGGCTCGAACGCGCTCGGCACGTCGCTCAAGGAGTTGTTCAAGGGCGACACCGACAAGACGATCGCCTTCATCGCCGAGGACAACGCTGCGGGCAAGGGCGGGCTCACGCTGCTGAAGAACTCGGTGGAGAACCTCGGGTTCCGTGTCGTCGCTGCCGACGCGTCGCTCCCGGCGCCTCCGGAGCAGCCGGGCGATGTCTCGCCGTTCGTGAACTCGATGCTCACCTCGAACAGCGGCAAGGCTCCCGATGTGATCTACATCCAGGCGACGCTCGCCGGAACCAAGATCGCCAACGCGCTCCAGTCCGGTGGCTTCAAGGGGATGATCATCACGCCGTCCTACAGCCCGTTGCTGTTGGGCCAGCCCGGCTACGACGGCGTGTACGTCAACACGCAGCTCGGCATGGACCCGAGCCTCCCGCCGAACGTCGAGATGATGAACGCCGTGCACGCCATCAAGGCCGACCAGAAGATGAGCCTCGCGCTCATCGCCGGCTACTACACCGCCGACCTGTTCATCAAGGGCCTCGAGGCCACCGGTCGGGACCTCACGGTCGAGTCGTTCCTCAAGACACTCAACGACGGGTTCACCTACTCGGTCGACGGCGTGGTCGGGAAGTCCACGTGGCCTGCCAACCATGAGACGCCGGTGCCGTGCAGCGTGATGACCAAGGTCGAGAACAAGCAGTTCGACTACATCCAGAAGCTCGTCTGCGGCACCAACATCACCATCAAGTGATCGGCCGTCGATCGACATCTTGACGACTCCTCGACAATGACCCAGTTCCTGAGCCTGCTGCTCGCCGGCGCGATCTCCGGTGGCCTCTACGCCATGGTCGCGTCGGGACTGGTCCTGACCTATCAGGCGTCGGGAGTCTTCAACCTCGGACACGGGGCGGTGGCGTTCGTCACCGCCCTCGTCTACTTCCTGCTGCATCAACCGGCCTCGGCCGGCGGAGCGGGGCTGGCGATCCTGCCGGCGGCGGTGATCTCGATTGGAATCGTCGCTCCGCTGCTGGGCGCGCTGCTTCACGTCGCCGTTTTCAAGCGGCTGGCGCACGCGCCGATCGCGGCTCGCCTCGTCGGGACCGTCGGCGTGCTGGTGGCCGTGCCGGCACTCGCCATCCTGGCGGTGGACATCGCCAACGACGTGTTCGACGCGGGGCTGCCGAGCGTCGCGGGTGATGCCGGAGTGGCGCCACCCGGGTTGGGTCCGACCCCACCGCGGAACTTCGTGCTGGCGACCGGCATTTCGGTCAACTCCGACCAACTCGCCATCGTCGTGTTCGCTGCGCTGTCGGCGGTGGGTCTCTGGCTCCTGCTGCGGCACACGCGTCTCGGCCTCGAAACCCGGGCCGGCGTCGATCGGGCGGTGCTCGCCCGGCTCCGGGGGATCGATACCGACCGCTCCTCGAGAATCGTGTGGGCGCTCTCCTCGATGTTGGCGGGTGCCGCCGGGGTGTTGATCGCTCCGTTGTTCGACCTGGCGCCGATGACGTTCCACATGATCGTCTTCACCTCGTTCACCGCAGTCGTCGCCGCCCGGCTGCGGTCGATGCCGCTGACCTTCGTGGCGGGTATTGCGCTCGGTGCGGTGCAGAACCTGGTGTACGGCTACTCGCCGCAGTTCCTCGCTTCGATCTCGGGGTTTCGCTCGTCGGTGCCCTTCATCCTCTTGTTCGTCCTGTTGTTTTTCGTGCAGGGCCGTGGTGGGCGCGCGGCCGGATCGATCGTCGAGGACATCGCCCCCGCGGTTGCGGATGCCGCCGGGAGTTCGTGGCGGCGACGGGTGTCGTGGGCGCTCGCAGCGGTGGCGTTCGTCGCGATCGGGTGTTTCGTCGCTGACAGCTTCTGGAGCGGGGTGCTCAGCCGCGGACTCGTCTTGGCGCTCGTGTTCCTGTCGTTCGTCGTCGTCACCGGAATCGGCGGCATGGTCAACCTTGCGCAGGCGGCGTTCGTGACCGTCGGTGGGTTCACGGCGGGTTGGCTCGTCAACCACCAGTGGCCCTCGACCGTTCCGGTCCTGATGGACAACGGCCGGCTGACCTTCTGGTCGGCGATGGTGGTCGCAGTGGTCGTCGCGGCGCTCGTCGGTGTCGTGGTGGCGCTGCCGTCGTTGCGTCTCGGAGGGTTGACCCTCGCGCTGGCGACGCTCGCGCTCGCGTTCGTCGGTGACCGACTCGTGTTCCAGCTCGAAGGCGTCCGGAACGGGTCACGCGGCTGGTCGGTGCGTCGGCCGGCGCTCGGGTCGATCGACCTGGCGGATGACCGGACATTGTTCGTCGTGCTGTGCGTTGTGGTCGCCGCGGTCGTGTGGGTGGTCCACAACCTCGCACGATCGGCAACCGGCCGGACCTTGCTCGCGCTCCGCTCGTCGGAGGTCGCCGCAGCGACCTCGGGCGTGAATCCGTTGCGGGCGAAGCTGGTGCTCTTCGCCGTGTCCGCCGGGTTCGCCGGGTTTGCCGGAGCGTGGTTCGCGGTCGTCAACTCGCCGATCACGAACCGCAGTGCGCCCACGTTGCTCGGGCTCATCTGGTTGGCCGTCGCCGTGACCTTCGGGATCCGTCGGCCCGGTGGCGCTGTGGTGGCCGGTGTGGTGTACGCGGTGCTGCCGGTGGTCCTCGACGGGATCGGCACCGACTGGGGTGTCCCGTTCAGCTCGCTGCCCGAGTCGCTGCGTGCCCTCATCGCAACGCCCGAGTTGTCCGCCGCGCTGTTCGGCCTCGGCGCCGTCGCGCTCGCTCGTCAGCCAGACGGCCTCTTCGGCGCACGACACGGCGCCGCGCCGCAAGGTCGCCGCCGACGCTCCGCGCCCGACGCCTCGCCACCCGAGGCCGTGGACGTGGAGACTCCGTCACCCGCCGCCGTCACAGCGCCGGAGCGCACCTCGACTCCCGTCCCGCCCCCGCCGTCTGCGCCGCCTCCGTCCTCGACGACGCTGTTGTCGCTCCGGGACGTCGACGCGGGCTACGGCGACGTCACGGTGCTGCACGGTGTCGATCTCGACCTCCCGGCCGGATCGGTCGTGGCCGTCCTCGGTGCCAACGGCGCGGGCAAGTCGACGCTGTGCGGACTGATCGCCGGCACCGTCGCGGCGAGCACCGGGGAGTTGCGTTTCGACGGCGCCGACATCTCGGCGCTGCCGCCCCATGCTCGGGCGCGGCTGGGCATCACCCTCGCTCCTGAAGCACGAGGGATCTTCCCGGGGCTGTCCGTCGAGGACAACCTCGCGGTCGCCTTGCGCGACCGAGCACGGATCCGCTGGGCGTTCGAACGCTTCCCGATTCTCGAAGAACGACGGAACTTCGCTGCCGACCTGCTCTCCGGTGGTGAACAACAGCAGCTCGCGATGGCCTCCGTATTGGCGGATCCGCCTCGGCTGTTCATCGCAGACGAGCCGTCGTTGGGTCTGTCGCCGATGATGACGGCGGCGGTCTTCGAGATCCTCGAGGAGCTCAAGGCCGCCGGAGTGACGATGGTGCTCGTCGAGGAGCAGGCGGGCGCCGCGCTGGCACTCGCGGACCACGCCGTGGTTCTGGATCTCGGTCGAGTGGTGTGGTCGGGGCCGGCTGACGAGCTTGATCGTGAGCAACTCGGCGCCGCCTATCTCGGCAGCCGGACCAGCACCTGACGCGTCGCGGCGAGGGTGCCCCGGCGTTCACGTGCTCCGAGGGACGGAAGTCGCTGTGGCCGTCGCGGAGCTCGTGTCGAAGTCGCGAAGCCACAACGCGTACCACGAGGGGTCGACAAGTTTCGTGGGGTGGTGGGAGGTGAAACACGACACCGCGAGTGTCGGCAGGATCTCCATTCCTGCGCTCAACGACCACATGACCAGCCGTGCCCACGCGAGCGGGTTCCACAGCCGACGGGCTGACCAGAGCTGCGCGAACGTGCCCGCGACGACGGCGGCGACGAAGAGGCACAGCGCCAGCACGGCGTTGCGGGCGTAGCGGCTCGGCCGGCCGTCGAGTGCCCACCACAGATCGAAGCCCACGGACTTGTGCTCGACTTCCTCGGCGAGGTGCCACACATACATCCGGCTCACCACCGGATCCGCGCCGCCCTGGAACAGCGGGAGGTGCGCACTCGTCCAGCGGGCCAACGAGTACGCGATGCACTCGAGCGCTGCGGTCAGCGCCAGGTTCGACGCGAGCGAGCGACGCCCGAGGCGGGCAAAGACCCAACGGAGCGCCCGCTCCACGTGTCGGACGCCGGGTGAGACCGCTCGAACCGCCGCGTTGAAGCGGCGGTGCTCGTGCTGATGGGCGAGCTCCTGGGCGGCGAACGCCTCGGCGGTGTCACCGAGGGGTCCCCCGAGCGATTTCGAGGCGAGTCGGGCCGTGCGTGCCACGAACGGTTCCGCGAACGGCATGATCAGCGAGACCGCGTTCGCTGCCGCGACGAACTCCGGTGCGGCCGGGTTCCACCACGGGTTGGTCCGCTCGTCGATACCGAACGCCACGCGTCGCACCGGGAGCGGACGCAGGGGTGACGCCGGCGATGCGGTGGCGCGCGGGGGGTCGGGTGGTGCGGCGATGGGTTCCTATCGGCCGCTGATCGCCTGCCGGGAGCGGTCGGAACGAGAACGTGTTCTACATTGATCGCCCGTGGATTTCGACGACACACCCGCCGAGGCTGAGTTCCGTGCCGAGGTACGAACGTTTCTCGAAGCGCATGCGTCGCTCAAACGAGGCGACGAATCCGATTGGTCACGCAACGGTGCCGCCACCGACCCCGAGGTCGCGGCCGACTTCCGGCGGCGTTGCCACGAGTGGCAGGCGTTGCTCGCCGACGAAGGGTGGGCGGGAATCACCTGGCCGAAGGCCTTCGGCGGCCGTGGGGGAACGCCAGCCCAGCAGATCATCTTCAATCAGGAACTCGCCCGCTTCGACGCGACGTCGGGGTTCCTGACCGCTGCGCTGGCGCTCGTCGGCCCGACGATCATGACCCACGGGACGCCAGAACAACAGCAGCGCTATCTCCCGAAGCTGCTGCGCGGCGACGAGACGTGGTGCCAGCTCTTCAGCGAACCGGGAGCCGGAAGCGACCTGTCCGCGCTCTCGACGCGGGCCGTGCGTGACGGTGACGAGTTCGTGGTCAACGGCCAGAAGGTGTGGAACTCCTCCGCGCAGCACGCCGACTTCGGAATCCTCATCACCCGCACCAACCCCGATGTCCCCAAGCACGAGGGCATCACCTACTTCATCCTCGACATGCGGACACCCGGCGTAGAGGTACGGCCGCTCGTGCAGGCGCAAGGCGTCGCACACTTCAACGAGGTGTTCCTCTCCGACGTTCGGATCCCCCTCGAGAACGTCGTGGGGGAGATCGACGGCGGTTGGAAGGTCACCCGAACCACCCTGCGCAACGAGTCCTCGATGATCGGTGGCGCGGGGCAGGCGACCACCTTCGCGGCCGTGTTGTCGACCGCCGCCCGTTGTGGTCGCACCAACGACCCGGTGGTCCGCCAAGAGCTCGCGAAGGTCTGGTCCAACGAACAGATCCTCCGCTACCTCCAGATGCGGATGCAGACGGCGGTGATGACCGGCCGTTACGAGCTCGCCGTTCACGGTTCGCTCCTCAAGAACTTCTTCACCCGGGCGCTCGCACACCGGGTCACCTTGGGCCTCGACGTGGAGGGTGCCGAGGCGATGCTGAACCACGAGGCAGAAGGCGACGGGTTCTGGCAGTACCAGTGCCTCAACCAGTTCGCCTCACGCATCGGCGGTGGCACCGAGGAGGTGCACCGCAACAATCTGGCCGAACAGGCGCTCGGCCTCCCTCGCGACATCCGCAGCGACCTCGACGTCCCGTGGAAGGACCTCCCGAAGGGATAGCCATGCTGCTCGAATCCAAGACGGCGGTTGTCACCGGTATCGGTCCGGGCATGGGCCGCGACATCAGCCTCGCGCTCGCCCGGGAGGGTGCCGACATCGTGATGGTTGGCCGCAGCGACCGTCACATGCCGGGCGTAGCGGCCGAAGTCGAGGCGCTCGGGCGTCGCGTCGTGCAGGTCCGCGCTGACGTCGCGGTCGCCGAGGACTGCGCACGGGTCGCGACGACGGTCGAGGAATCGGTCGGGGCGCTCGACATCCTCGTGAACTCCGCGTTCCACGGCGGCCGCCACGAGCCGTTCGAGACCGCGGACCTCCAGAAGTGGCGGCGTCCGATGGAGGTCAACCACTTCGGGACATTGCAGCTCACCCAGGCGCTGCTCCCGGCGTTGAAGCGTGCGGGGAGCGAGCGGGGCGATGCGCGCATCGTGATGATCAACACGATGTCGATCCAACGGATCGAGGAGCAGGCCGGTAGCTACGTGGGCTCGAAGGCGGCGCTCGGCGGGGTGACGAAGGTGCTCGCCCTCGAACTCGGCGGCTACGGGATCCGGGTCAACTCGGTGCACCCCGGCTACATCTGGGGCGACAGCGTGAAGATCTACTTCGAGATGCAGGCCGAGGCGCGCGGTGGTGGGGCCACCTGGGAGGACCTCTACGCCGAGCGTGCGGCGGAGACGGCGTTGGGGTATCTCCCCAGTTCGGAGGAGATCGCCGGGGCCGTGGTGTTCTTCGCGTCGCCGCTCGCGCGTTGTGTGACGGGAACGTCGTTGCCGGTGAACGCCGGTTACTGGGTGGCGCCCTCCGCCTGAGGGCCCATCGGCCCTGCTGAGGGTCCCCGGATTCGCGTGACGGTCTCGTTACGCTCGCCGCATGCTCAGTCGGTCCTTCGCGGTGTAGCGCGTCGTCGTCAATGGGTCAGCGGGATGACCACTCCGATCTCTGGGCTCGATACGAGGAGCTGCGGAACGACCCCCAAACCCGGGTTGCCGACCTCCTCGATCTGAGTACCGAGCTGGGCAACCGGTTGGCGTCGGTCGACCCCACTCGGGCGATCGACATCCTCACCGGGGCGGCGGCCATCGCGGCCCGACAGCCCGCCGCGGCCGGACCGGACGCAACGCTCGGGGTGCTGCGGCTCCTCGGCGATCTGCTCGAGGCGGCCAACCGCACCGAGGAGGCCCGGAAGGTTCGGGATGAGGAACGCCGGGTGCTCGACCAGCGGGTCCAGAGCCTGGAACAGATCGTCGATCTCCGGACCCGCCAGCTCGAACAAGCGCTCGTTGATCTCCGTGACGTCTCGGACCGCTCCCAGCTCGACCCGCTGACCGGCCTCGCCGGCCGCCAGCGGCTCGGTGAGGTGATGGCGGAACTCGTCGACCGTGAGGACCGGTGCGCCGTCCTCGCGATCGATCTCGATCGGTTCAGCCGGCTGAACGAGACGCTGGGCCATCAGGTCGGCGACGAAGTGCTCGTCGAGCACGCCACGCGGCTGCAACGCGCGGTGCGGAGTCGTGACACGGTGGCGAGGTGGGGCAGCGACGAGTTCATCGTCGTGATGCCCGGCGTGCACGATCTCACCGCTGCCTCCGCGATGGCCGAGGTGATCCGCCAGGTGCTCGCCCGACCCTTCACCCTCAGCAACGGGGAGTCGGTCATCTCGACCATCAGCGTGGGGATCGCGATCGCGACCGAGCGTGTGACGGATCCGGAAGCGCTGTTGCGTGAGGCCGACATCGCGCTCGAACGTGCGAAAGCGCTCGGCAAGGGTCGGGTCGAGGTGTTCGGAGTGGAACTCGAAGCGTCGGCCCGTCATCGGTTCGACACCGAGGCGCTGCTGCGCTCAGCGCTCGATGAACACCGCTTCGAGTTGTACTTCCAGCCCGTGCACCCGAACGGCGACGGCCATCCGATTGCCGCCGAGGCACTGCTGCGGATGCACCACCCCGACGGCACGTTGCTCGCCCCGGGCGCGTTTCTCGATGTTGCCGAGGAGACGGGCCTCGCCCGACCGATCGGTGACTGGGTGATCGACGAGGCCTGTCGGGTCGCCGCGGGTTGGATGCGGGTCGGGACGCCCTTCAGCGTTGCGGTGAACGTTTCGGCGGCGCAGCTCGACGCTGAGTTTCCCCGACGGATCGCCGCGTCGTTGGCGCACCACGGGGTTCCACCGCACATGTTGGTGATGGAGCTCACCGAACACACCCTGCTCGAGGCCGACGAGGTGCAGGTACGGGCCCTCCTCGAGGTGCGCTCGAGCGGCGTGCGGATCGCGCTGGACGACTTTGGAACCGCCTATTCGTCGTTGAGCCACTTGCAGCGGTTCCCCGTCGACGTGGTGAAAATCGACAAGAGCTTCGTGGCAGGGATCTGCCGTTCCGAGCGGGACAACGCGATCGTGCGCGCGGTGGTCGACCTGTCCCAGACGTTCCGCTTCCGGGTGGTCGCCGAAGGTGTCGAGACGGCGGAGCAACTCGATCAGCAACGACGGCTCGGCTGTCACGGCGCCCAGGGGTTCCTCATCGGCCGACCGAAGCCGGCGGCGGCGTTCGACGAGTTGCTGGGTTCGCTGCCGATGTTGCAGGCGCTGCTTGCGGCGAGTTGACGCCGCTGACGATCACGTCGGATAGGGGATCACCACATACGGCGTGCAGACCGTGGTGTTCGAGGAGGGGTCGACCTCAGTGCAGAACGCGTACTGACCTGGCGCGATCGTTGCGGGGAGCGTCCTGCGCAAGCGTGGGCCGGCGGCATCCACGGGGCAGTCGGCGGCCGTCGCGAACCCGGCGTTGACCCAGCCCGCGGGGGTCGCCTGATAGTCGCGGCCGCCACATGCGACCGTTCCGACACGGTGTCCATCGACCGAGATGTCGATCCACTGGGTTTCGCCGGGGTGGATCTGCGCGTTCGTCGCCGTGATGACGATCGCCTGCGGCGGGTTGGGAATCAGCGTGGTGGAGGTTGTGGGCGGAGGAACGGCCGTTGACGGTGGTGTGGCTGGCGAGGGCCCCGGGCGGGGGGACGTCGGGGTGATCGCACCCTTCGACGTGGCGTTCTGCACGGCCCCAACGAGGGCCGCGAGCCCGGGCAGGCCGCCCGTCCCGCCGTCAGGGAGCGGCGCTGGAGCTGGCGGTGCCTCGGCTGCGACCGTCGTCTCGGTGGTTGCCACGGTCGTCGTTGAGGTCTCGATCGTCGTCGTGGGTCGAGGGACCCGTTTCACCGGGATGCGGATCGTGGTGGTCGAGGCATCGAGCCGGACCGATGCGGCGAGGTCGGTGGTACGCGTGCATGCGGACGCGAACGCGCAGAGCAGCACCGTCGTCACGATCACCGCACGGCGGTGCCGCGGCGCGTGGGGGCGTGCGTCGCGAACCATTGCGAACAGCGTGACAGGCGCGGACGGGGAACAAAAGGCGGCAGGTGTGGGGAGATGTACCCACGTGCCGTTAGGTCGGCAGTCCCTCGTAGGTGTCGAGGACGCGAAGCACATCGTCGCGTCCCGCCGAGGGGAGCCGCACCACGCACTCGGTCACCCCGATCGTGGCGAAGTGCTCCAGCTTCTCAGGTGTCGGGATCGTGCCGAACGGAATGATCTCGACCGCTGACGGATCTCTGCCCGCAGCGGCGACCGCCTCGCGGAGCTGCGGGATGGCGGTCGCGAGACCTGATCCACCGATCGGGATCCAACCCGCGCCGTACTCGGCGATGTGGGAGAACAGCTTCGGGCCGGCGCCGCCGCCGATGACGACGGGAACCGGCCGGTCGGGCTTCGGCCACGACCAACTGGGCCCGAAGTCCACGAAGTCGCCGTGGAACTCGGCAACCTCGTCGTTCCACAGGGCCTGCATCGCCAGAACGTGCTCTCGGCACTGCGCGCGACGGGTCGTGTAGTCGACCCCGTGGTGGGCCATTTCGTCGGCGTTCCACCCGAAGCCGACGCCGGCCCAAAAGCGGCCCGCCGAGAGATTCTGGAGGGTCGCGATCGCCTTCGCGGTCACGATCGGCTCCCGCTGGGCGGGCAGCAGGATGCCGGTACCGAGCCGGATCGTTGAGGTACGCGCTGCGGCCGCGGCGAGGACGACGAGCGGGTCGAGGGTGCGGCGGTACTCCTCGGGGAGCGTTGCCTCGCCCGTCGGTGGTGGGGTGAGGCGGCTCGTCGGGATGTGGGTGTGTTCGGGGATCCACAGCGAGGAGAAGCCGCGGGCTTCCGCCTCGATCGCCAACTCGACGACATCCATCGATCGGTCCGTCGCGAACATGGTCACGCCGATACGCATGACCGCCGACGTTAGAGGGCAGCGGTGATCCGCGCGTCCGAAATCTGACGAGTCGTCAGATCCTCTGCGAAGCTCTCGTCATGATTTGTGACGGACGTGTGGTGATCGTGACGGGCGCCGGCCGTGGGATCGGCCGGGCTCATGCGTTGGAGTTCGCCCGACAGGGTGCGAAGGTCGTCGTCAACGACCTCGGTGTCGCCCCCGACGGCTCCGATCCGACCGACACGCCGGCCCAACAGGTGGTCGATGAGATCATCGCGGCCGGCGGCGAAGCCGTGGTTTCCCAGCACGACGTCGCCGATTGGGACACCGCCGGTGAGATGGTCCAGCTCGCGATCGACACGTTCGGCACCCTCGATGTCGTCGTGAACAACGCCGGCATCGTGCGTGACCGGATGTTCGTCAACAGTGAGCAGTCCGAGTGGGAGGCCGTCCTGCGGGTGCATGTGATGGGCCACGCCGCGCCCGCTCGTCACGCGGCGAGCTACTGGCGTGGCAAGGCGAAGGCGGGCGAGGTTGTCGAAGGTCGGATCATCAACACCTCGTCGGGAGCGGGGCTGATGGGCTCCATCGCGCAGGCCGCCTACTCGGCGGCAAAAGGTGCGATCGCGAGCCTGACCCTGGTGCAGGCAGCGGAGCTCGGCAGGATCGGCGTGACCGCGAACGCGCTCGCCCCCGCAGCGCGGACGCGCATGACCGAAGAGGCCTTCGCCGAGATGATGGCGAAACCCGAGGCGGGTGCCTTCGACGCGATGGCGCCCGAGAACGTCTCGCCGCTCGTGGTGTGGCTCGGTTCCACCCAGTCGGCGGAGGTCACGGGGCGGGTCTTCGAGGTCGAGGGCGGAATCATCGGGATCGCCGAGGGCTACCGTCACGGCCCCCGGGTCGACAAGGGCGCTCGCTGGGAGCCCGATGAGGTGGGCGCCGTCGTCGCCGACCTCCTACGCGAGGCGACCACGCCGACGCCGGTCTACGGCACCTGAGCAGGGTTCGCCGAGGTGGGTCGGGAGGCCGCGGCGGTGTAGCGTCCGCGGTGACGCGCGTACCCGCCGAGGACGCGACCGACCACAGGGACGAGCCGATGCGCCGCCGAATGTTTCTCGCCAAGTTGCACCGCGCAACGGTGACCCAAGCCGACCTGCATTACGAGGGGAGCGTCACGATCGACGCCGAGCTCCTCGATGCGAGCGGCATCCTCCCCCATGAGGAGGTGCACATCTGGGACGTGACGTCGGGGGCGCGGCTCACCACCTACGCGCTGGAGGGCCCCCGCGGATCGGGGGTCATCTGCATCAACGGTGCCGCCGCGCACCTGGTGTCACCGGGCGATCTGGTCATCATCGCGACCTTCGGCGAGATGGACGACGCCGAGGCGCGCTCGCACGTGCCGACGGTCGTGTTCGTCGACGCCGAGAATCGGATCACCGAGATCAGCGCTGAGCGGCCGGGTCCCCAGTTGCCGCGGCACCTCTCGGCGAACTGAATCTCTCGGCGAACTGAATCGCCGGGGAGGGAATCTCTCGGTGAACTGAATCTCTCGGCGAACTGAATCGCCGGGGAGGGAACACCGGCGGAGCCGGGTGCGCAGTCCATTTCATGGACCGCGGCGCCCGGGTCGCACGGGGCGTACTACGAAAGCCGCTCGATGATCATCGCCATGCCCTGGCCGCCGCCGACGCACATGGACTCCATGCCGAAGGTCTTGTCGGATTCTTGGAGGTTGTGAATCAGGGTCGTCATGATTCGGGCGCCGGTCATACCGAAGGGATGGCCGATGGCGATCGCGCCACCGCGGGTGTTGAGCTTGTCCCAACTGATCCCGAGGTGCTTGGCCGAGGGGATGACCTGCGCGGCGAACGCCTCGTTGATCTCCACGAGGTCGATGTCGTCGATGGTCATCTTCGCTCGAGCCATCGCCTGACGGCAGGCCTCGATCGGTCCGAGACCCATGATTTCGGGGTTGAGGCCCGACACGCCGGAGGCGACGATGCGGGCAAGCGGCGTGAGGCCGAGCTCCTTCGCCTTGGTGTCGCTCATGACGACGACCGCCGCGGCGCCGTCGTTGAGGGGACAGGCGTTACCGGCGGTGACCGAACCCTCGGGCTTGAAGGCCGGCTTCAGATTGGCGAGACCCTCGGCGGTGGTGCCGGGGCGGATGCCGTCGTCGGTCGACACGACGGTGCCGTCGGGAAGGGTCACCGGGGTGATCTCCATCTCCCAGAACCCGTTCTCGAGCGACTCGGTCGCCCGCTGTTGGGACTGAGCGGCGTACTCGTCTTGTTCCTGACGGCTCACCTGCTCGAACTCGGCGACGTTCTCGGCGGTCTGACCCATGGCGATGTACACGTCGGGGAGGCCGGCCGGTGGCGTCCATGCGCCACCCTCGCCGGCGCCACGACTCGCGGTGCGGGCCATCGCATCGGCGAAGCGCTCGTTGGTGGGCCCGTCGTCGGCCATCCCGTTGATGAATCGCGAGACGGTCTCAACGCCGGCCGACACGAAGATGTCGCCTTCTCCGGCGCGGATGGCGTGTGCCGCCATGCGGATGGTCTGCAACGAGGAGGAGCAGTAGCGGTTCACCGTGACGCCGGGGACCTCAGGCATTCCCGAGAGGACGGCCACAACTCGGCCGATGTTCACCCCGGCCTCACCGGCAGGCTGGCCGCAACCCATCATGAGGTCCTCGACGAGATTGCGGTCGAGGGCCGGGATCTTCGCGAGCGCGGCGTCGACGATCTGTGCAGCAAGGTCGTCAGGGCGGATCGTCGTGAGCGAACCCTTCATCGCGCGGCCAATCGGGCTGCGGGCGGTCGAGACGATGACGGCTTCGGGCATGACGGTCCCCTCCGGGTGGCGTTCGTGAACCGGCCGACGCTACCGATCGGTGGCGAACCTCGGCCAGTCAATCGCTCCTGGCGCACACTCCCGATCTCCTCCCACCGCCCCGGATTTCCCCGCGCCCCGCCCCGGATCTCACCCCGCCCCGTCCCGAACTTGCGGACGTTTCCGTCGTTGGGGGTCGGTTTTGTACGCAGGTTCGGCGGGTAGGTGCCCGCTCGTTCCGAACTTGCGGACGTTTCCGTCGTTGGGGGTCGGTTTTGTACGCAGGTTGCCGGGTGGGTGCCCGCTCGTTCCGAACTTGCGGACGTTTCCGTCGTTGGCGGTCGGTTTTGTACGCAGGTTCGGCGGGGTTGGGAAGACCGGCGGCGCCGACCGCCTACGGGAAGAAGCGGCTGATCGTCTCGGCGACGCACGCCGGCCTGTCGCCGCCTTCGACTTCGACGGTCACCCGGACCACCACCTGGACACCCTCGCCGATCTGTTCGGCGGACACGATCTCGCCCGTGGCCCGGATCTGGCTTCCTGACGGCACCGGTGCGGGGAAGCGCACCTTGCCGAGCCCGACGTTCACCCCCATCGAGGTGTTGTCGACCGTGACCAGTTCCGGAAGGAAGAGGTTGACGAGGGACAACGTGAGATAGCCGTGGGCGATCGTCGTGCCGAACGGCCCTTCCTTCGCTCGCTCGACGTCCACGTGGATCCACTGATGATCGCCGGTCGCTTCAGCGAAGCGGTCGATACGGGCCTGGTCGACGGTGACCCACTCGGTTGGGCCGAGTTGCTCGCCGACGTGGGTCGTGATCGCGGCGGGGCCGTCGATGTGGAGGGTCACGGTTCGATCTCCTTCTGCAGCGCCGCCTGGCACTCGTCGTCGTTGGCGGCGATGATCCGTTGCACCTTGGCAGGCGACCCCTTGATCGCCTCGAGCTCGTCGCGGTGCGCTTCGATGACGTCGTAGATGCAGTTCGCGTACGAAGTAATGGCCGCACCGTGGCCCTTCGCCTTGTCCCGAAGTTGCACTTTCATCGCCGCGACCGTCTTGTTCACGTACTCGGCGCGAGTGTCGAGCTTGCCGTCGGTGCCGTCCGAGCAGCTCGGTGCGACCGCCACCACGAGGGCGAGCGTCGCGAACAACAGCGCGAGCGGCAGGGAACGGACACGGCGGTGCACGACCACAGTGTCTCGTCTCAAGACCTCGTCGCTCAACCGAGTCGACCTCCGCGAAGCCACTTGTTCGCGGCGTCGAGCCGACGTTGCAGCTGCTCGTTGGTGGCCTCACTCACCTTCGCGATACCGGCGAGGCGGTTGAGCTCGGCATTCACCTGCCGATGATCCATCGGGGTGAACCGCACGAGTTCGGCGACGGCGTCGGCGTTGTGCTTCCGAAGGGCGGCGCGGCGTTGGCGAGGGGTCAACGGCGTCTCGTCCCCGTGGGAGCGGTCGTTCGACGACGACGCGGCAGGAAGGTCGATTCGCACGTCCAACGCGGCGTCGTCGTCTGCGTCGGGCTCCCACTCGTCATCATCGAGATCGAAGATCGAGGTCACCTCGTGGTCGTGTGCGACAGCGGAGATCACCGAGAACAGTGAGAGCTGTTCACCGTCGTCGTCGGCTCGCTCGGCAGCGTCCCGATCGTCGAGCGCGGCATCGTCGGGGAGCGGGTCCTCCCCGCCGCCGCCACGGGCGCGTGAATGACGGCGCTGCTCTGCGATGCCCGCCGCCCATCGTCGGAGCCGCGGATCGTCGGGAATGAAGAGGAACGCCCGCTGGGAGCGGACCCCTCTCGTCCAGCGCACCAGGCGGCCCACTGCTTGGCGGAAGAACAGCTCCGTGGTCGTGTTCGTCGCGAAAACTCCGACTCGCAGACGCGGGATGTCCACGCCCTCCGACACCATCCGGACGGCAACGATCCAGCGGTCGGTGCCGGCAGCGAAGCGAGCGATCTTCGTGGAAGCGAGCGGATCGTCGGAGACGGCAACCGTCGCGTTCACCCCACAGGAGCGCCGCAGGATCGCCGCGATTCCGTTGGCGTGTGCCTGGTCGATCGCGATGACGAGGCCCGCCGCGTCGGGATGGTGCCGGCGAATCTCGTTGAGCCGGGAGTTCGCGTCGATCAGGACGCTTCGCAGCCAGTCGCCTTCGAGAGACAAGGCGGTCCGGAGTCGCTGGTTCGCGCGCTGGCGATCGAGTTCGTCGTCGAAGGCGGCGGAGACCGTCTCGCCGACGTGATCGACCCACTCCATGTGGCCGCCGACCCGGGGGAAATAGACGGGGCGGACAACGCCCCGGTCGACGAGCGCCTCGCCGTAGCCGTACTCGAAATCGGGTCGGGCTTCGTCGAGGTGATACTCGACGAACGGAATGGAGGAGGTGTCGGAACGGAACGGCGTCCCCGACAACGCCAGACGTCGCGTCGCGGGCTCGAACGCTTCGAGCACGGCAGAACCCCACACTCGGTCGTCGCCGGCGTGGTGCAGTTCGTCGAGCACGACGAAGGAACCCGCCGCGAGCGTGCGCAACACGGCCGCGGAGGTGGCGACTTGTTGGTAGGTCGTCACGATGCCGTGTACGTCGCCGGGGAGCGACCCGTCGCGTGCCGACCACTCCGGTTCGAGGTGCAGTCCGAGGCGATCACCAGCGGCCGCCCACTGGTGCTTGAGGTGCTGGGTGGGTGCAACAACCACGACCCGGCGAACCTGTCGATCGGCGAGCGCCTGCGCGGCAGCCGTGAGCGCGAACGTGGTTTTGCCTGCGCCGGGCGTTGCGACCGCGAGAAAGTCCGGCCGATCAGTCGCCGCGAGCTGATCGAGGGCGCGGCGCTGCCAGGGTCGCAGTCGAATGGTCGCCATGGGGACCGTCGATTCTGCCCGCTCGACGCAGGGCCCGGGAACCCGCGCGACCACGCCGCCGTGGCGGCGCTGCCGGACCTCAGGGGTGCTGGGAGGAAACGGCGACGACCTCGCCGGTCATGTAGGTCGAGTACTCCGACGCCAGGAAGACCATGACGGTCGCGATCTCCCACGGTTCCGCAGCGCGCCCGAAGGCCTCCCTCGCCTCGAGCTCCTCCAGCAGTCCGTCGGGGGTCACCTTTGCGAGGAACGGGTGCATCGCGAGGCTCGGCGACACCGCGTTGACCCGCACGTTGTGCTTCGCCGCCTCCATCGCAGTGCAGCGCGTCAACGCCATCACGCCCGCCTTGGCCGCGGCGTAGTGGGCTTGGAGTTCCTGGGCTCGCCAGCCCAGCACCGAGGCGTTGTTGACCACCGCTCCCGTGCCCCGCTCGTACATGTGGGGGAGTACGGCCCGCAGGCAACGGAACGTCCCGGTGAGCGTGATGTCGAGCACCTTCGACCACTGCTCGTCGGTCATGTCGACGACGGCCGCGTTGCCGCCGAGGCCCGCGTTGTTCATCCAGACGTCGATGTGGCCGAGTTGCTCGATGGCGCTTCGCACCAGGCCCTGCACCTGATCCTCGTTCGTCACGTCGCACAGGACGGTGCCGGGCCGCGTGCCGGTGGCGTCCGCGATCGCGTCGGCGGCCTCGGAGAGTCGACGCTCGTGCAGGTCGCTGATGACCACGCTGGCCCCCTCTTGGACGCAACGCTTCGCGAGCGAAAAGCCGATACCGGTTCCGGCAGCGGCGGTGACCACGGCGGTCTTGCCCGCCAACAGGTCGCGCGGTGCGGGTTCAGCGGGGACAGGTGCGGCCATGATCGAACTCCTCGTGTCGGTCGCGTGGTCGGAGAGGGCTCAACGGGGCTCTTTGGGCAGGCCGAGCGCCCGCTCGCCGATCACGTTGCGTTGGATCTGGTCGGAGCCGCCGTAGATGGTGTCGGAGCGGGTGAAGAAGAACAGCCGGTGTTCCTCGCCGAGCGCCTCGTGGGTCCCGTAGTCGCCGGCGGTGACGAGGGCGTCGGCGCCCAGGACATCCATCGCCAGCTCACCCATGTCCTGGTGGAGGTTCGCCCAGTAGAGCTTGCCGATCATCGCCTCCGGCACGAGCTCCGCGTGTTCGTCGACCGACAGCGTGCGCAGCGCGTTGAGTCGCATGATGCGGAGCCGAATGCACAGAGCGGCGATCCGTTGACGCATCACCGGGTCGGCGGACACCCCCCGAACCCGAGCATGGGCGATGATCCCGTTGAGTTCGCGCTCGAAGGCCATCTGCTGGCCGAGGGTCAGCACGCCACGCTCGAACGCGAGGGTGCCCATGGCGACCTTCCAGCCGTCGCCCGGCGCTCCGACGATATGGTCCGCCGGGGTCCGCGCCTCGTCGAAGAAGACCTCGTTGAACTCCGCGGTTCCCGTGATCTGGTGAATCGGGCGCACCTCGATGCCGGGACTGTCCATTCGGATCAGGAGGTAGGAGAGCCCGCGGTGACGCTCGGAACCCGGTTCGGTGCGGCACACGACGAAGCACCAGTCGGACCACTGCGCGAGCGAGGTCCAGACCTTCTGACCCGAGATCACCCACTCGTCGCCGTCGAGGCGAGCGGTGGTCCGCACGTTGGCAAGGTCGGATCCGGCGTTCGGCTCCGAGTAACCCTGACACCAGTACTCGGTCCCCGAGACGATGCCGGGGAGGAAGCGGGCCTTCTGTTCCTCGGTCGCGAAGTGAATGAGCGTTGGCCCGAGAAGCCCCTCGCCGACGAGGCCCGCTCGACCTGGCCCTCCGGCCCGCGCGTACTCCTCGTGAAAGATCACCTCTTGGCTGAGCGACAGGCCTCGCCCGCCGTAGCGGGTGGGCCAGCCAACACAGGTCCAGCCCGATGCGGCGAGGTGACGCTCCCACTCCATCCGCTCCGGGACGAACGAGTGCTCGTCGCCGGGGCCGCCACGGCTCCGGAGCTGGGCGAACTCTCCGGTGAGGTTCGACGACATCCAGTCACGGATCTCGGTCCGGAATGCCCGGTCCTCAGCGCTGTCACCCGAATCCACCGCGTTCACCTCTCTCCGGCAGCCGGCGCCCGACGATATCTGACGACCCGTCAGACGCCGGAATCGACCCCGCTCTACAGTGCTGCGCCGTGACCTCGCCGTTCGGCCTGGGATCCCAGGACAACCTCCCGCCGCCACCGCCGCCACCGCCGCCACCGCGTCGCCGTGGTCCGCTCTCCGGGGCGCTGATCGCCGCGGCGGTCGTTGGCGTCCTCCTGCTCGTTGTCGTGGCGGTCGGCGTCGTGCGAAACGCCCGCACCGAAACACCCCGTCGGCCAGTGGCGACGAGTACGACGACCGAGCCGCCGCGACGGAGCGCGGCAGGCGCTGACGTGACGTCGTGCCCCGCCTACGAGCAGAGCTTTCCGTTGTCGCCGCTGGGTTGTACGCAACTCAGCCCGCCCAACATCCGTGACGGCGAACGCCTACCGCTGGTCGTGCTGTTGCACGGATTCAACACCTCGCCGTCGGAGGAGATCGGCGCCGGGTCCTGGGACGCAGCGGTGGTGCGACGCCGCTTCGTACTGGCAGCACCGGAGAGCAACGCCGCCTCGTGGAACGCCGGTGGATGCTGTGGGCTCTCGAAGTCGATGCAGATCGACGATGTCGCTCGGATCCGGCACCTGATCGAGGAACTGTCGCGGCGGCCACAGATCGACCCCTCACGGATCTATCTGGTGGGCGACTCCAACGGCGGCATGATGACCTACCGGTTCCTCTGCCGCGACGCTCACCGTCTCGCCGGTGCCGCGTCGATCGAAGGGACACGGGTCAGCGGTTGCACCCCGAATGCGGCGATCCCGTTTCTCCATGTCGCCGGGTTGGCGGACATGACGGTTCCCTTCGAGGGGGGTCAATCCCTCGCAGCGTGGGTGTTGGGGGTGACCTTCGCTCCGGTGGAACGGTCGATGGAACAGTTCACCGTTGCGCTCGACTGTGCGGAGCCGTCGGAATCGAAGGCGGGCAACGTGACGACGACGCGGTGGGTCTGCCGTGACGGAGCGCCGGTCCAACTCGTCACCCTCGCCGGGTGGGGCCATGCCTGGCCGACACCGAAGTGGTATCCCGCCACCGAGCAGGTGCTCGACTTCTTCGGAATCACATGAAGCGCCGGTCGTCGTGGTCGGGGTCGGAGACGCCTGAACCGTCCGCCGTGCTCCGCTCATTCGAGCGGCCGCGTCGGCGGTGGCTGCGATGGCTGGTCGGAATCGTGGTGACGGTGGTTGTCCTGATCGCGGTGATCGGCGGCGGGGTCGTCTGGTACAGCCGCACCCACCAGGGCATCGAGTTGCCCGCAGATGGCGGACCGCTGCCGACGTCCGCTCCGGTGACACGTCCAAATCGACCGGGTGTGACGGTGTCGATCATGACGGTGCAGCAGGGTGCGAATCAGCGGCGTGCGTCGATTCTTGCTCCGACTGACCTTCGCCCGGGTGAGCGCCTTCCCGTGGTGGTGCTCTTGCACGGCCACTCGGCGAACTCCGGGGTGATCGTGTCGCGGGGGGCGTGGGCTCCGGCGATCGCGGCCTACCGCTTTGTGGTCGTTGCCCCGGACGGGGTGGCGCAGAGCTGGAACGCGGGCGGGTGCTGTCGACTCGCGACCACGCTGGGCATCGACGACGACGCCTTCTTGGACGTCGTGGTTCGTGACGTGAAACGTCGCGACTTTGTGGATCCGAGACGGGTCTTCATGGTCGGCGAGTCCAACGGCGGGATGATGGCGTATCGCTTCGCCTGCCGGCACGGAGACGAAATCGCAGCGATGGTGTCGGTCGAGGGAACGCGGCTCGACAACTGTCCGCCGAAGCGGCCGATCTCGATCCTGCACATCCATGGCACCGACGATCGGGTGGTGCCGTACGCCGGCGGGGAGAGCGCCGCCGGCGAACTGCTCAGCTCAACCACGTTCCCCGCTGTGGAGGCGTCGATGGGACGGATCGCAGGGCAGCTCGGGTGCGCGGCGGATCCGGCGCTCGACACAGCGATCTCCACCGTGACCGTGCGACGGTGGAGCGGATGTGGCCAGGGAGCCCATGTCGAGCTCGACACGATCGCGGGCCTCGGCCACGTGTGGCCGCGGACCGGCTCGTACGACGCCACCGAGCGCATCGTTGCCTTCTTCGGCCTCAACGGCTGAGTGGCCGGACCTTTGATGGGTGGCGAAGCTGATGGACGGCCGCGGATGGGCGGCGCCCCGGCGGGTGGCGGCTCCGGCCGCTGCGGGTCACCCCGGCTTGTTCCACCAGTACGTCGCGTAGCTCGCGCAGCGATGACGAGCCGGACGCCACCGAGCCTTGCTCGAAGAGGACGGTGAGGTAGGTCCACAAGCTCTCGCCCACGTCGCCGGGGACCAGGACGCCGTTGGCGGCGCACCACTCCGTGACCGAACCCCAGAGAAACGCCACCAACTGGCGGGTTGTCCAACGAGTGAACGGGGTTGCCGAGGTGGACGTCTCGAACTGCTTGACCGCCAGGATGACCGTGATGGAGTCCAGCCCGAGGGGACGCCCGGTGGCCAGCGCCGCCTGAGCGACCGAACGGCGGTGCTGTCGGAGTTCGGGGCTGAGCGGTACGACACGACGTGCGGGGAGTGCGGCGGGGGCGGTGTCGGAAGGCATGGCAGGATCATCGCGGAAGCCTGTGACACTGAAGCGGGGAGGCACCGGCCACGGTCGCCGAGGGTCCGCGACCGCCCTGGTACCGTTCATGTCGTGCTGGGGAGCACGGTTTGCAACCGGTGTGCGGGACGCCAGCTTGAGCGTCGGTGAGGACCGCCCTGACGCGCTTCCTGCCGTGGTCCCCGCGGATCGGAGCGTGTTGTTCGACCCGACGCGGTTGCGCCGGTATCCGCTACGCGCCCGGTTACTCGCGGTCGTCGTTGCCGCTGCGATCCTGCTGATCGGCTGTGCCGGGGTCGCGGTCGGGGCACTGGGCGTTGCGGTCGTCCGCACACAGCAGGTGGAACGACTCGCCGTCGCCGCCCGTCACAACGTCGAGGCGACGGTGGCGCTGTCGGCGCTCCACGCTGCGGCCGTCGGAGCGGCCGTCCCGAGCGACGTCGAGCTTCGGCGAATCGAGGCACAGGCCAGGACGGCGACGCAACGCGTCGACGACGCGCTCGAACCCGAGTCCATCGCGAGTGAACGCGATGCGGCCGCGGCGGACGCCAGCGCGATTCAAGCCGCCCAGGCGTTGATCGCAACCCGCTCCGGCGGCACGACCGGCACCGCCGTCACCAACGTTTCCACCCAGGAGCGTGAGGCGTTCGCCGCTGCAACCGCAGCGCGACGTCGTGTCGGTTCAGAGATCGAGGCGCACCGACGCGCGGCGGTCGGCGCGGTCCGAGCGGCCCGGACCCGCGGGATCGTGGCGGTGGTCGCGATCGCCGTCGCCGGCTCCGCGGCGATCGCTGCGTTCGCTCTGGCGGTGAGCCGTTCGGCCACCCGACCATTGCGGGACCTTGGGCGCGCGATGCGTCGATTCGGTGACGGGGATCTGACGAGCCGCGGGGTGGAGGCCCCCGACGAGATCGGCACGCTGGCCCGGTCGTTCAACGCGACGGCAACTGATGTCGCCGCCAAGGTCCGCTCGCTACGCGACGACGCCGAACGCGGGGCGCGCCTGCGGATCATCGCCGAAGCGCTCGACCTTGCACAGGACGAGCCGGATGTCCATCGCATCGTCGAGCATGCGATGGGAATCGTTGCGCCCGGTCGCCCCGTCGAGTTGCTGATCAACACCGCAGAGTCGTCCGCGCTCCACCAGGTGGCGGTCAACCCCAACGGTGGGCCTCCGAACTGCCCCGTCGACGAGACGATGGCATGCGTCGCGATCCGTCGCGCGCGGACGCTCGTGTGGGAGGGCCCGGATCAGATCAACGCCTGTCCGATGCTGCGGGACCGACCGAGCGGACCTCGCAGCGCGGTGTGCATCCCGATCAACGCGGGTGGGTCGATGGTCGGTGTTCTGCACGTCACCGGTCCGGTCGGAGAGCCACCTCCGGGGGCGGTGTCGGATCAGCTCGCCGTTCTCGGCGGGCAGGCCGGTGCGCGGATCGGGTCGATGCGGACGCTCGACGCCAGCCGTGTCGAGGCCTCGACGGACGGGCTGACGGGTGTCGCGAACCGGCGGATGCTCTCCGCGACCCTGGCCGATCTCCTTCGGACCTCAACGCCCTTCGTGCTCGTCGTCGCCGATCTGGACCACTTCAAGCAGCTCAACGACCGATACGGCCACGAGGTCGGCGACCGCGCCCTGCAGTTGTTCGCCGAGGTGCTGCAGAACAACGTGCGCGGCCGTGACCTCGTCGCGCGTTACGGCGGCGAGGAGTTCGTGCTCGTCTATCCGGAGATGGACGTGAAGCTGTCCATGGAGGTGCTCGAGCGGGTTCGCAGCGCACTCGCTGCGGCGGTGCGCGCCGCGAACCTGCCGCCGTTCACCGCGTCCTACGGCGTCACACACTCGTCGGTCGCGGCAGACGTCGACTCGATCATCCGAATCGCCGACGCCGGCCTGCTCACCGCGAAAGACGCGGGCCGCGACCGGGTCGTCTACGCGGACGCCGACCTGGCGATGCAGGTCTTCAACGGCCGCGGCGACCATGACGTGGAGGCCTGAGCGGCGGAGGCGCCCTCCGCTGCGGACGGGTTGTCGAGCCGTCGAGGACCTACAGTCGCTCGACCCGGTTGCCGAGCGCTGGAGTGTCATGTCGAGATACGAAGCCGTCGAGTTGTCCGGGCGGTCGGTGTTGCTCGTCGGCCTCGGTCGGCACGGTGGTGGCGTCGGGGTGGCCCGCTACCTCGTCTCCCGTGGTGCGAGCGTGACCGTGACCGATGCCTTGGGGCTCGACGTGCTCGCGGCGTCCGTTGGTCGTCTGGACGACCTCTCGGGGATCACCTACGTCCTCGGTGGTCACGACGGGATCGACCCGGAAGCATTCGACATGGTCGTGCGGAACCCGGCGGTTCGCGACGACCATCCGCTGCTCGTTGCCGCACGCCGGCACGGCCGACCCGTGCACTCGGAGGCGACCCTGTTGGTCCGAGACTTCCCCGGCACCATCATCGGCGTCACCGGCTCCAAGGGGAAGACCTCCACGTGCTACTTCCTCGCCCATCTGCTCGCCGGCACAGGAGCAGAGGTTCACCTCGTGGGGAATATGGGCGGTTCGGCGCTCGAGGCGGTCGCCGGGGGGAGCGCCGAGTCGATCGCGGTGTGGGAGGCGTCGTCGTTCCAGGTGGATGCGCTCGCGGAGGCCGGGTTGTCGGTGCCGATCGCGGTGCTCACGTGCCTGCATCCGGATCATCTCGACCGTTACGGCGATGTTGCGGCCTACTACGCGTCCAAGGAGCAGCTCTTCACGCTGCAACGTGAGGGCGACTGGCGGGTGATGCCACCGGCCGCGTCGCTGCCCGGCGGTTTCGCAGCGTCGTCGGCCGCGAGGTGGGCGTGCGTCGGGGCGGATGACGCCACCGCGGAGTTGGCGGCGTGGCGTCGCGGCGACGTGTTGGAAGTCCGAGACTCGGCCGGTGCGGTCTCGATGGTTGCGACGACGGCGTCGTTGGGGATCGAGGCGAGCCATCGGGTCGACAACGTGGTCACGGCGCTCGGCGCAGCGTTGGCGGCCGGCGGTGACCTCGAGGTCCTCCGAGAACGGCTGGTGTCGTTGCCGTCGGTGCCCCACCGGATGGAACTCGTCCCGACCGCTGACGGCCGGCGCTGGATCAACGACACTGCGGCGACGAATCCCACCGCCGCAGGTGCCGGGGTCCGTGCGATCGCGTCGAGGGGGTCGACGACGGTGATCTGCGGTGGCGCCTCCAAAGGGCTCGACCCGTCACCACTGGTCGACGCTCTTGTGAGCTCGCGACCCGCGATCGTGCTGCTCGCCGGCGCTGAGACCGACCGCATCGCCGCCGAGCTCGCCGCCCGAGACGTGGCCGTGGTCGCCGTCGCGGGATCGATGAACGAGGCAGTCGCGCTCGCCGGCGGCACCGACGCGGCGACGGTGCTGTTGTCACCGGGATGTTCGAGTTTCGGGATGTTCACCGACGAGTTCGACCGCGGGGCTCGCTTCATCGCAGCGGTCATCCGGCGCGACGGCGTCGAGGTCGACGACGCACTGCTGGCCCGGTTCGCGGACCCACGGCATCGCCCACTGCCCGAGCTGATCGCCAGGGGGGGTGGCGCTACGGGACGTTCCGCTGCTGGTTGACCGGAGCGCTTGTCGGCAGTCGGGGGCCGGGATCTCGGTCGCTGGCTGCTGAGTTCGTGGTCGGCGCGGTCGAGGTCGTGGCCAGCGCGGTCGGGGTCGTGGTCGGCGCGGTCGAGGTCGTGGCCGGCGCGGCTCAGTTGCCGTTGGTGGACCAGTGCCAGGGTTCCGACGGCAGGTTCCGGAACCCGTAGGAGCCGGCGTTCGCGCGCATCCAAGCGAACGCCGCAGATCCGCGGGTCAGGGTCCGTCCGCCCGATGTGAAGTCGATCGCCAACCCCTGCTCGTGCATCGACGAACCGGGCCGTGCCGTCGGAGGCCGACACGACGAGGCGGGTGCCTGGTAGATGGCGTAGTTCGAGCTGCCGCAGTTCGAACGGCGCACGGCGATCTGGCCGGCTGGGTCGCGGTAGCCGCCGCCGCTGAGTTCGATGCCGGCGGCGCGGGCGGCGTTGAGCAGGGCGTCGAGCTGAGAAGCGATGCTCGATGCGACACGGATTCCCTGGACGGTCACGATCCCCGAACCGCCGGAGGTGGAAAAGACCCGAGCGGTGCCTCCCGAAGTGGAGGCCTTCTTCGATCGGTTGATCGCTGCGACCCGCTGGGCGAGTGCCCCTTGGCGGGAGATGATCTGATCCGAGAGGGCCTTGTCGATGCCGGCAAGCGACTCCGCCTCCGCGAGCGATGCGTCGATGCGATCGTCAACCTGGGTAGCGAAGCGCTGCTGTTCCGCCTCCGCCCCTTTCAGCTCCTGGAGCCGGTCTGACACGGCGCTGCGTCGCCGCTTCGCGCGATCAGCGGCGGTGATCGCCTTCTGGCGAGCGGAGGCGAGGGCCTCACGAACGGTTCGATAATTCTCGACCGAATCCAAGTTGAGCTCGGAGCGAAACTCCAACAGGGTTTTGCGGTTGGCAGCGTCGGTGGCGCTGCTCGCCGAGTAGATCGACCACGAGTCCTCACGGCTCGCTCGGACGAATACGTCGACCGCCTGTTGGCGCATGCGGTCGCGCAGGGACGCGAGCTCCGCTTCGGCGCGTGCTTCGGCGTCACGGGCCGTCGCCACTTCGGCATCCGCGGCGTCGGCGGCGCGTTGGGCATCTTCGAGGCGGGCCGTGGTCGACGCGACGTGATCGGACAAGTCGGCGAGGGCCGCCTGGATCTGCTTGTCGGTGGCCTTGAGCGCATTGACCTTGGCCGCGGCCTTCGCCTTGTTGGCGCGGACGCGGTTCCGTTGCGACTCGAGCTGTCGGATGCGCTGTTCCTCGGCGGACAGGGGGCGCGAGCGCGTGGTGGCGGCGGAAGCGCTCGGTGTGAAGACGGCGAGCGTGCCGACAGCGAGCGCCGCGGCAACCCAGCGAGTCGGTCGGGAGCAGGAGAATCGGTGCATGGGGGAACGGCGGGTCGCGGGACAGTCCGGACCGTCACGAAATCGTAACACGAGCGGTCGCGCTGCCGCCGGTCGCGCGTGGGTGCTCACCTCGCCCACGATGGGGGCCTGGCGATGGCGGACGAGCACTCGGCAAGCGCTCAGCGTTGGCACGAGCGACACAACGTTGTGGTCCGGCCGCCGACGGTGATTCTGCTCAGGGGCCGGCCGCAACGTTCGCAGGGAAGTCCACCACGTCCGTAGCAGGCGAGGTGGTGCTGGTGGCCTCCCTCGCCGCCCTCAACGGTCTGGTAGTCGCGAAGGGTCGTTCCTCCGTGATCGATGCCGGCCCGCAGGACGTCGCGAATCGCTCCGTGCAGACGAGCGGCGGCCGGCCTGCCGACGACGTGTCGCGCGGGGTGGATCCGCGCGAACCACAACGCCTCATCGGCGTAGATGTTGCCCAGACCGGCGACCGGTCGTTGTCCGAGGAGTTGGGTCTTGACCGCCTGGGTGCTGCGTCGCAGCGCCTCGTACAGCGACTGTGGCGTGAAGGCCTCGTCGAACGGTTCAGGACCGAGGGACGCGAGGAGTCCCGTGTAGTGGCCGGCGCTCACGACCGCGATGCGTCCGAACCGGCGGACATCGCGGAACTCGAATCCTGCGCCGTCGGCGAAATGCCAGCGAGCTCGGACGTAGGGGTCGTCGAGGGTGCCCGTCGCTGTCGGCCGGAGAACTCCCGTCATGCCGAGGTGGATGATCAGCTCACGCCCGTCGTCGAGGTCGATGAGGAGGAACTTCCCGCGTCGACGCACGTCGATCAGCTGTGATCCGACAACCTCGAGGGCGGAGCAGAACTTCTCCGAGGGGTGCGACGTCGCGTCGACGACGTGCCGGCCGCGCAGGAGCGTCGTGAGCTGGCGGCGGACCGTCTCGACCTCCGGAAGTTCGGGCATCGACACATCATCGCTGTGAGCATTGTCACTCCGCCGGTTCCCCGCTCATGCATGCATCAACCCCTGGGTCGAGTCGTACACTGGGCGCTCCCTCAACCCACCGAACCCCGAGCTGAATTTCGGGGTGACGAGGAGACCCGATGTCCGGCGAACCCGGTACCGAAGAATCCGAACTTGACACGCGCGAGCGACTCGTCCGTTCCGCGGTGGAAGTGTTCCTCGAGAAGGGCTACGGCGGTGCCCGCGTGCAGGACATCGCGCGGAAGGCCGGCTACACCGCCGGCGCGTTGTACGTCCATTTCCCGAGCCGCACCGCGTTGCTCGGCGAAGCGATCGTGATGGAGGGCGAGAGCATCATCGATTCGCTCATCCAGCACTTCTCCGTCACCCCCGGCAACGGGTCGGTGTCGCGGGCGCTCGCCGAGTACGCAACGGCCGAGAGCGGGTCGCTCGACGTGTTGTTGCTCGAGGCGCTCGCGCTCGCGTCGCGGGACAAGGAGTGCCGAGACATGCTCGCAGCGTCCTTGGACCGGTTGGAGGCGAGCATCGGCGCGCAGATCGACCTGGCGATGCAGGACTCGCTGATCGATCCGTCCCTCGACGCCGAGACGCTCGGAACCTTCTTCTCATCATGGATCCTCGGCACGATGGTTCATCGGGCCGTGGGACTGCGCCGCACCGACACGGAGTCGATGTTCGAACTCTGCGAGCGCATCACGGGGTCGATGCTCCCGGGCTGGACCGCCCCTGAGATCAACCCGTAGGGGTTCCTCAATCTGCGACGCGGCGGCGGTAGCGTTGCCCACATGGTCACGCTGGCGGTCGTCAACCAGAAGGGTGGCGTCGGAAAGACCACCATCGCCTTGGGGGTTGCCGCGGTTGCTGCGGCTCACGGACTCGACGTCGTCGTGGTGGATCTCGACCCACAGGCGAACGCGACGACGGGCCTCGGCGTGTGGCAGCCGAGTGCGACCGTCGACGATGCGTTGGGTGGCGATTCCCCCGGGATCGGCGCACAACTCGTCTCGCCGGTCGGTTGGGACCCGTCGCTCTTCCGAGGCAGCGTGCGGACTATCGCCGGCTCCGGTGCGCTGGCCCAGCGTGAGGCGCAACTCGCGACCGATCCGATCGGAGCTCAGGACCGGCTCCGGATCGCACTCGAGGGCGTCGACGCGGATCTCGTGATCATCGACTGCCCGCCGTCGCTCGGCCTGCTGACCGTCAACGGGCTCTTCGCCGCGGACGTCGCCGCGGTGGTCACCGAACCCGCCGCGTGGTCCGCCGACGGCGTCGCGCAGATCCTGCGCAACGTCGCAAGGGTTTCAGAACGCCGCGGAGGTGCGCTTCGAGTCGGTGGCATCGTCGTCAACCGCTTGGGCCGGACGCGTGACGCCCGTTACTGGGATGAACAGCTCGTCGAGTCGCACGGTGACGCCGTGATTCGTCCGGCGGTGCGGCTACGCGCCGCGGTCGCCGAGGCGGCGGCTCAGTCGCTGCCGATCCATGCGCTCGACCGTGACGGCGTTGCCGATGCCATCGCCGATCTCGAGGCGGTCGCTGCGGCGCTCATCGGTCCGATGGGCCCGTTCGTGATCTCCTCGGATGGCGCGCACGACCTGATCGCCGTCGGGGTGTCGGCCGACGCTCATCCCGCTGTCGAAGGCGTCGATCATGTCGCCCTATGACCCCAAGCGCACTCGACCGACGCCTGCGGTCGACGACGCCGACGGGTTCGCTCAGGTCGACGCGATCCTCGAGCCGCTCCCCGCAGCAGAGCTGAACGACACCGCGGCGTCGGCTCCCAGGAGCCCCGCACCGAGCGACCCCCCATCGAGCGACCCCCCGCCGAGCAGCCCCCCACCGAGCAGTACGGACGAGCCCGCTGGTTCGGGATCAGCGGGCGACGCAGCCGGAGCCGCGATTCGGGTGGCGGGTCCGCTTCCTGAGCCCCGGGGCCCTGGGATGCGACTGGCGCTCGTGGCCGGCATCGCTGCCGCCGCAGCGGTCGCCTATGCGATAGTTCGTCGCAGGCGCAGCTGAGGGTCGGTGCACCGCTACGACGAACGCTCCGAGCGGCTCGCCGACCAAGTCCTCGCATATCTCCGTGCGCGTCTTGAACTCGATCCGGTCCCGTTGGACCACGGTGCTGATCCCGACGAGCTCAACCGCCTCGCGCCCAGCTTGATTTGCGAGGAGGGCAACGACGCACAGGTCGTGCTCGAGCAGTTCGCCGAGATCCTCGCACCGCGGGTGATCTCGGTCGACAGCCCACGCTTCTTGTCCTTCATCCCTGCCGCGCCGACGAAAGCGAGTCTGCTGTTCGACGCGATCGTGTCGGCCTCATCGCTGAACGGCACCTCGTGGCTGGAGGCGGCGGGCGTGATCCACGCCGAGAACCAGGTGCTCCGCTTCCTGGCGGACCTCGCCGGTCTCGGTCCCGGCTCCGGCGGGTGTTTCGTGTCCGGCGGTTCGGCGGGCAACCTCAACGCCCTGGTGGTGGCGCGTGACGTCGCCCGTCATCGGGGTCGTCTCCCGTCGACCCGGCGGCCTCGGATCCTGGCCTCTGCACAGACCCATGCGTCGATCGCGAATGCCGGTCGGATCCTCGATGTCGTCGTCGAGCGCGTCCCGTCGCGCGGAGATCGCTTGCGAGGCGCCGACGTGGCGGCGTTCATGGAACATGACGACGACCCGGCGTCGGTGTTCGCTGTGGTCGCGACGGCGGGGACCACCAACGCTGGGCTCGTCGAGGATCTCGACGGGGTCGGGCGCGTCGCCGGCGAACTCGGTCTCTGGTTCCACGTGGACGCGGCGTACGGCGGCGCCGCACTGCTTGCACCGTCGGTGCGGGATCGATTCGCGGGAATCGATCGCGCCGACTCGTTCATCGTCGATCCCCACAAGTGGCTCTTCGCTCCGTTCGATTGCGCAGCGCTGTTGTACCGGGAGCCGGCTCTCGCTCGTGCGGTGCACACCCAGGACGCGTCCTACCTCGACTCGATCCACGAGACGGGTGCCTGGAACCCTGCCGACTACGCCTATCACCTCACGAGGCGGGCACGTGGACTCGCGCTGTGGTTCTCCTTGTGTGTTCACGGCGTCGCCGAGTACCGCGCCGCCGTCGAGTCGGCGCTCGAGCTCGCGCAGGTCGCGGCGCGAAAGATCGAACGGCATCCCCGGTTGGAGCTGGTGTTGGAGCCCGAACTGTCGGTGGTGATGTTTCGGCGCCGCGGGTGGGCTCAACGTGACTACGACGAGTGGTCCGAGCAGCTGCTGGCGTCGCAGATCGCGTTCGTCCTGCCGTCCCGCTGGCATGACGAGCCGGTGCTGCGCTTCGCGTTCCTCCACCCGTTGACCGATGAGGCCATCGTCGACGAGGTGCTCGCGACGTTGTGAGTCGCGGCTCATCGCCGTCGTCGGAGTTTACGATTGTGTGACAACGTGGCAGGATCGCGCGCTGCCGGACGACATGCGCTCGGCCGAATCTCACCATGGCGATCCATCCCACGCTCACCCGACCCACACGTTGGGCCGCTGGCTTGGTGCTCGGCGCGGTCCTCGTGGGCGGTGTGCCCGCTTCGGCGCAGTCCGGCGATGCGGTGGCCGCTGCACGGGCCCGCCTCGCCACCGCCACCGCCGCACGTCGTGCGGCCGAAGCCCGCGTGACCCGTCTGACCGCGGCGCGCGATCGCGTGGCTGCTCTGTTCGCAACGGCGTCCGCGGAGTTGGGGGCCACCGCCGCCCAGATCGCCGAGGCGCGTGAGGAGTTGCGGGAGCGTGCCGTCGAGGCCTTCATCGTCCACGGGAACGGTGGACGGCTCGCTGCGATCTTCGGGAGCGATCGACTCGAGGACATCTCGGTTCGCTCGTCGTTGATCATGAACCAGGCGTCCGCCGCAGCGGATGCGGCGGACCTCTACCAGCAGCTCCGCGACCAGAACGACCCTGAAGTGGTGCGGCTCGGCGTGCTGCTCGACGACACCGAACGTCGGCTGGCTTCCGCACGCGATGACCTGTTGCAGACGGCTGCGATCGAGGCCGACGCAGAACGGGCGCTGACCCGTGCGATCCGTCAGGCGGCGGCCGCGCGTGCCGCGGCGGCGCGGCCGGCCGCTGCTCCTGGCGCCGTGGCGGCGAAGGCTGCGTCGAAGGCGTCGTCGGTCCGGGCAACGGCGACGCGCGTCGATCAGCCCGCAGACCAGAACGCCGCTGGCTGGGCTGCGCTCGTGAAGTGCGAGTCCGGCGGTAACTACGCCGCAGTCAGCTCGTCGGGCCGCTACCGGGGCGCCTACCAGTTCGATCAGCGGACGTGGGAGTCGGTCGGCGGTGTCGGCGACCCGGCGGCCGCGCCGCCTGCGGAGCAGGACTACCGGGCTCGTCGCCTTTACGAGCAGCGCGGCGCTCGGGCCTGGCCGCACTGCGGCATCCACTTGCGCCGCTGAGCATCGAGGGCGCATGGGGCACGTCGCCGTCCCGTAGTGTCGACGCGGTCGCAATCCGAAGGGGGTTTCATGCGAGGTCTGCGTCGTGTCTGTGCCGTGGGAGCGGCTGTTGCGCTCGTCGTTTCGGCATGTTCGACCTCGGACGATGATCGGGGGTCTGCGTCTTCGACGACCTCATCTCCGCCCCCGGCGCTGAAGGCCATCGGGGCGGACGACGCCGCTGCGCTGAGCGCACAACTCGATGCGGCACCGGGCTGCGACCCGCTCGACACCGCGGCATGTCTCCTTCCCTTCCCCTCGAACCGTTTCACCGTCGCCGACGCGGACATGGCGTCGGGTCGGCGGGTGGCGCTTCCGCCAGGGCAGCTCGCGAACACGTCTGGTTCCACGCTCGACCCGACGCAGTGGAATCGCAACGACGGATTCAGCCCCGGCACCCCGGTACTCGCGCATTTCGAGAACGTCGATCTCGACGCCTCCAAGCTGCCCCGACAGGGTGACATCGGGGCGTCGATGGAGCCTGACTCGGGATCGGTGGTCGTCGACGCCGACACCGGGAAGCGACTCGCGCACTGGGTCGAACTGGACGCGAGCGCTCCGGACCCAGCCCATCAGCTCCTCATCCTCCACCCCGCCGCGGCGTTCCCCGAGGGGCACCGGATCGTCGTCGGATTCCGTGGGCTGGTGTCGACGGATGGCGCCGACATCGACGCGCCCCTCGCGTTCCGGGCGTATCGGGATTCGTTGGACACGCAACTCGAGGCCATCGAATCCCAACGCGACGAAATGGAGCGAGGCTTCTCGGCGCTGCGCGCCGCCGGAGTCGAGCGAGGGAAGCTCACGCTGGCGTGGACCTTCACGATCGCGTCGGGACGCAACCTGTCCGAACGCATCCTGACCATGCGCGATGACGCCGTCGAGCGGCTGGGCGACAAGGCCCCGGCCTTCACCGTCGGCGAGGTCGTGACCGACCCGGGTGAACTCCGCCCGGGCATCGCACGTGAGGTGCATGGCACCTTCCGTGTGCCGTCGTACCTCGAGGGTGACGGTTCGCCGGGGAGTTCGATGCACTACGACGCCGAGGGTCGGCTCCCCGCGTACGCCGGCTACGACTACACGGCGGACTTCACGTGTCAGGTGCCGACGAGCGCGGCCGACGGAACGAAGAAGGCCCGCATGGTCGTCTACGGCCACGGCCTGCTGGGGGGTCGTGGCGAGGTCGAGAACTCCCAGGTCGCGAAGATCGCTTCGACCAACACGATGGTGTATTGCGCGACCGACTGGATCGGGATGAGCTCCGCCGACATCGGCAACGCGGTGAAGATCCTCGGCAACATCTCCTCGTTCTCAACGCTGCCCGACCGTGGGCAGCAGGGGATCCTCAACACGCTGATGCTGGCTCGGCTCATGATCCGCCCAGACGGACTCGGATCGAACCCGGCCTTCCAAGGACCCGACGGTGCATCGGTCGTCGACGGCGACGAGGCGTACTTCGACGGCAACAGTCAGGGAGCGCTCATGGGCGGCGCCGCGACCGCAGTGGCCCAAGACTGGACCAAAGCGGTGCTCGGCGTTGCGAGCATGGACTACAGCATCTTGCTGTCGCGCTCGGTCGACTTCACCAAGTATTTCGCCGTGATGGACGCCGCGTACCCGGCCCGGATCGACCAGCAGCTCATCTACGGCCTGTTGCAGATGCTGTGGGATCGCATCGAGATCGACGGCTACGCGCAACACCTCACGAGGGATCCGTACCCGAAGACCCCGAAGCATCAGGTCGTCCTCGATGTCGCCTTCGGTGACCACCAGGTCGCGAACGTGACTTCTGAGATGGAGGCGCGCACCATCGGAGCGGCGATTCGCCAGCCCGCACTCGCTGCTGGCCGGCACCCGGACGCGAAGCCGTACTACGGGCTGACGCCACCCAAGAAGTATCCAACGGATCAGTCGCTGCTGGTCTATTGGGACTCCGGGACGCTGCCCCCGCCGGAGGCGAACATCACGCCGACGGCGACCGACGAGTACCGCAGCACCTGTGGCGGACTGAGCGAGGACGAGATCGACCTCAACGCGAAATGCGCCGACTCCCACGAGAACCCCCGACGGGCTCCCGGGTCGATCCGCCAGAAGGACGCGTTGTTCCGCCCGGACGGCAAGGCGATCGATCCGTGCGACGGAAAGCCGTGCACGGCGGAGCTCCGCGAGACGCTCGACTACTGAGCGGATCCTGACCGTGGGGCCCGGGTTCGGGTCCCGCGGTCAGGCTTCGACGTCGAACAGGCTGAGATCCGCCCGGAGGCCGTCGCTCAACTCGTCGTTGAGCGCACCACGAAGGTTGCGCCGTGTCGCCCGGAACGGGCCCGGCTGCACGCGCGCGGCGAGGTCGGTTGCGACCTCTACCGCACGGGCCAGGACGCGATCCGCGGCCACGACCTCGTCGAGGAACCCTGCTTCGGCGGCCTGCGCGGGGCTACAGATTTCGGCCGTCTGCAAGCAGCGGTTGAACCAGTGCGAGGACAAGCGATCTCGGCACAACCCGACGGCGAAGCCGGGTACCGGCATCCCGATTGCGACCTCGTTGAGGCCGATCTTGAAGGGGCCGTCGGCGCCGACGCGATAGTCGGCGGCGGTGGTGAGGATCGCACCCATGGCGAGGGCATGCCCGGTGACCCCCAACACCACGGGAACGGGCGACATGAAGATCTGGAGGGCCAACTCGGCACCCGCGCCGAGGAGGCGTCGAGCGTCACCGATGTCGCCGCCGGTCATCACCGAGAGGTCGAATCCCGCGGAGAAGCGCCCTTCGCGCCCGGCGAGCACGCAGGCCTTCGACTCGCCGGACGCACCTTCGAGTGCGGCAGAGAGCTGCTCGAGCAGGGCGAAGGAGAGCGCGTTGGCCTTGCCGTCGTCGGCGGTGATGACGGCGACGTCGCCCTCGAACGTGGTCGTCACGACAGGAATGGAGGAGGCGGACATGGCCGAGGAGGCTAGACGACTGTTGCCCTGACGCTTGCGGCGTCAGGGCAACAGTCGTGCGAATGTCAGATCGACTCGAAGCAGGGGTTGGAACCGCTCCCGGCGGACCCGTCGGGGCAGATGGCGTCGGTGAAGTTGTGGATGCCGCTCCACGTCGAACCACTCCAACCGCCGGAGCCGAAATCGGTCTCGACCCATCCCGATCCGAAGGGTCCGCCGACGGTGCTGATACCGGTGGTGGTGGCTCCCTGGAAGTTCGCGTAGGAGAAGTCGCCGGACTCGAAGACCGCACCGGTGAGATCCGCGTTGCGGAAATCAACGCCCGACGGGGCCAGCGGATCGTTCTGAGCGAAACCCACGTAGTAGGGCGGGCCCCAGCTCAGGAACTGCTCGGCGATCGCGTCCTCGCCGCCGAAGCGTGCACCCTGCAGGTTGGCACCGTTGAAGCTCAGCCCGTAGCGGGGGAGATACGGCCATCCATCCCCGGAGTAGTCGGCGCACGAGTTGAAGCGGCTGCTGCCGATGAACTTCGAGTCGCTGAGGTCGGAGGCGCCAAATTCGCTCTGACACATCGAGGCAGCGATCCAGGTGGTGTTACTGAAGTCGGCGTTGGTGTTGTCCCAGTGCTGCATCGCGAACTGGATGAACGTCGCGTTGTGGAACCTGCCCCCTGCCATCGACAGGCAGCCGTACCACGGTGACTCACGGAAGTCGAAGGTGGCGTCTTCGAAGTCACCCACCCGGAGGTCGAGGCCGCGGATCTCGGTGCCGGTGAACACGGCACCCTTGAAGCTCGTCTGCGCGTCGGTGCGCACGCTGCGGTTGCCTGACTGTGGCCCGTAGGACGGACCGCACCACGGTTCGCCGCGGTCGTTCCAGGCTTGCGAGCCGGCGCCGACACCGTCAGAGGGGGCGCGCGTCCCGCCGCCCCCGGTGCCTCCGATGATGGGGCGCGGCGCATCCCAGAGCTCGGTGTGGAAGAGGATCGCCCCGATCAACAGCGCCCCGAAGAGGAGGGCGCCGGAGAGGTTCGCGTTGGTGAGGTTGGCGCCGGAGAGGTTCGCCCCCGTGAGGTTCGCCGACTGCATCTGCGCGTCCGTCAGGTTCGCGCCGGTCAGGTTGATCCCGGTGAGGTTTGCTCCCCGCAGATCGATCCCGGTGAGGTCGAGGCCGCTCAGGTCGGTGATGCCGAGGGCGCTCAGGTTGCAGCCGGCGAGGCTCGCCCCGGCAACCACGTTGGGCGTCATCGTGCAGTCGGCGCCGAGCGTGATGTTCGGACTCGGACCACCGCTGCCCGGCAGCGGTCCGCATCCGACGGCCAACAGCGCCGCCAGCGCCCCCACGAACCACACTGTCACCCGTCGGTTCATCTCAACCCCCCTGAGATCATGAAGTTCAGTGATGGTAACGGAGGGATCGGGGCGGCGACGATTCCACCGGGCGCATGGGATCGGACAGACTGACGAACGTGGATGCTCCGGCCGAGGCGCTGGCCCGCTTCGGTGACGGGCGGCTGACGCACCTGCCCGGCCTCGATGGGGTCCGTGGGCTCGCGGTGATCGCCGTGTTGCTGTTCCACGGGAACTTCACCTGGATGTCGGGTGGCTATCTCGGGGTGTCGTTGTTCTTCACCCTTTCGGGATTTCTCATCACTTCGCTCCTCGTCACCGAGCATCGCAGCGACGGGTCGATCAAGCTCGGGGCCTTCTGGGGCCGACGATTCCGCCGACTGCTTCCCGCCGCATGGCTCACGATCGGCGCGGTCATCGTGGTGGTGGCAGCGGTCGGCGACGCGGTCGACGTCGAAAAGCTTCGTGGAGACGTCTGGGCATCGGTCGCCCAAGTGGCGAACTGGCGGTTCCTGTTCGCCGGCACCAGCTACGGGGACCTCTTCCGCGCTCCGTCGCCGCTGCTGCACTTCTGGAGCCTCGCGATCGAGGAACAGTTCTACGTCGTCTTCCCCCTCGTGGTCGCCTGGGCGCTGGCGCTGGCGACCCGTCGTCGCGGTCGGCCGGAGCGATTCCTCACGGTTCTGCTCAGTGCGGGAGCGGTGGTCTCGTTCCTGGTTCCGATCCTGGGTGACCTCAGCGTTGACCGGACCTACTACGGGACCGACACGCGTGCGGGCGAGTTGCTGGTGGGGTGTCTTCTCGCACTGGTGTTCGCCAAGCCGGCGGTGCGGACCGCGTTGGCCAATCGGTTCTGGCCGCGGCTGATCGTGGCGCTCGGTGGCGTGGTGGCGCTCGTCGTGTGCGTCACGCTGTGGGTCGTCCTCGAGAAGGCGGACCCGGCGCTCACCAGCGGTGTCCTCCCGTTACATGCGGTCGCTGCCGCGGTGCTGATCGCTGCCGCGGCGCTGCCGATGGGGCCGGTCCGGGCGCTGTGCGGCTGGTCACCGCTGCAATGGCTCGGGAGGGTCTCCTATGCCGTCTACCTGTTCCACTGGCCACTGTTGAGTTTCCTGACCAAAGATCGGACGCACCTGCCGCAGATCCCGCGCTTCGCGCTGGTCATGATCCTGTCGTTGGGTCTGGCGGAGCTGAGTCGTCGGTACATCGAGGCGCCGATTCGGGAGCGCCGGGGCACCTTCGGGATCCGGACGCTCCAACCGCGAGCGGTTGCGCCACTTGTCGTGATCGCCCTCATCGGCGGGCCGTTGCTCGTCTCGAGCGACGGCCGTGATCGGCCCGGCTTCGACGTCGACGCCGCGCACCGAGATCTTGAACGCCTCCAGCGGGAGAACGCGGCATCCGCGCCGACCACCCGACCCACCACGCCCGAGACGCCTCCGATCCCCAGGATCGCTCCCTTCGGGGATTCGGTCGCGCTGTCCCTCGGGCTCGTCATGGGCCTGTGGGAGCGTGAGACCCACGAAGTCACCGGCGTGTTGGGAATCGCCGAGCTGGGGTGCGGCATCGCCCGCTACGGCCAACGGAAGGTCGTGGGCATCGAGGACACGAGGCCGGAGTGCGACAACTGGGAGCAAACCTGGAAGGCGCAGCTTCGGGTCTCGCGACCGGACGTCGCGTTGGTGTTCTCCCAATGGGAACTCGCCGACCGTCGTGTGCCCACCGTCCCGGGGTGGGGCCATGTCGGTGAAGCGCGAATCGACGAGTACTTCACCCAGGAGTTCCTTGCCGCGACCGACCTGCTGTCCGCCGACGGTGCGCTCGTGATCTGGCTGACCGTGCCGTATTTCGGGAGCGCGATCGACGATCAGCTGAGCCCCGACCAGCGGCGTGCCCACGAACCGGAACGGGTCGACGCGCTCAACGCGATCATCCGCAAGGTCGTCGAACAACGCCCCGAGACCACTCGGCTGATCGACCTCGCGGCCTGGATGAAGCCGCGGACCGAGGATCGCACCCTCCGCAAGGACGGTGAGCACTTCAACTTCAGCTCGGAGGACTACGTCGCTCGTGACTTCCTCGGCCCGGCGGTCGTCGCGACCTGGAAGGACTGGTGGCTCGAGCGTCACTGAGACCCCGCAGTGTGGTGCGGGATCGCTCGAATGGACTCCCGGCGGTGGCGGTGGCCCGCTCGCGTGGCGGTCGCTGGCCTGGCGCGGACAGTTCGTAAACTCGCGCCGTGATCCTCGTTGACGCGCAGGCCGTGTCCTGTTCGCGCCCGGGACGAGCCCTCTTCGACGATCTGTCGCTCACGATCAGCACCGGTGACCGGTTGGGGATCGTCGGGATCAACGGGACCGGCAAGTCAACCCTGCTTCGGGTACTCGCAGGTCGGACTCCTCCGGAGTCCGGGGTCGTCCGGCAGGGTCGGAATGTCCGGGTCGCGTTGTTGGATCAGGTTCCGGAGCTGCTCGGCGACACGGTCGGCGCCGCGGCCGGCGGCTCGTGGGAATCCGCGGAAGTGCTCGAGCGTCTCGGCATGGGTGGGTTGGCCGATCGGCGTGTCGATCAGCTCTCGGGCGGGCAGGCGAAGCGCACCGCGCTCGCTGCGGCGCTGACCCACGACAGCGACCTGATGCTCCTCGACGAACCGACCAACCACCTCGACATCGACGCGATCGCGTGGCTCGAGGATCGGTTGAGCGGCTACCGCGGCGGCCTCGTGCTGGTCACCCACGACCGTCACCTCCTGGACCGCCTGACGACCCGGATCCTCGAGTTGGACCGTGGCGCCTCCTACGTGCACGAGGGTGGGTACAGCTCCTACCTCGAGGGGCGCGCCGAGCGAGCGGTCCGTGCCGCGGAGGCCGATGAGCGGCGTCGAAACATCGCCAGGCGGGAGCTCGCGTGGCTCCGTCGAGGTGCTCCGGCCCGGACCTCCAAACCGAAGGCGCACCTCGATCGCGCCGCTGCGGCAGTGGCGGTGCGTCCGGAAGCCGCAGCCCGGGCCGGTGATCTGAACCTCCATTTCGGGACCCCCCGCCTCGGTGACGTGGTTGTCGAACTCCACGGGGTCGGCCATCGATTCGAGGGCGGCCCTTGGCTGTTCCGCGATACGGAGATGGCGCTGGATCCGCGCGAGCGGCTCGGGATTGTCGGACCGAACGGTGCCGGGAAGTCGACGCTCCTCGACATCATCGCCGGGTCGCTGTCGCCGACGGAAGGGTCTCGCATCGAAGGGACGACCGCCCAGATCGCGGTGTTCGACCAGCGCGGTCGTGATCTCGATCCGAACCAGCGGGTACGGGACGCGGTGGTGGGCGAGCACCGCAGCCCCGATTGGCAGGACGCCGCGCTGATGGAGGCGTTCTGGTTCGACACCGACGCACAGTGGGCGGAGATCGGCACCCTCTCGGGCGGTGAGCGCCGGAGGCTTCAGCTGCTCCTGACCCTCGCCGCTCGTCCGAACGTCCTGTTGCTGGATGAGCCGACCAACGACCTCGACCTCGACACGCTCCGGTCGCTCGAAGAGTTCCTTGCGGAGTGGCCCGGCGCGCTCGTGGTCGTGAGCCACGACCGTGCCTTCCTCGAACGCACCGTTGCCGACGTCGTCGTGATGGACGGCGGGGGTTCCGTCGCCCGCCGCCCCGGCGGGCTTGCGTCGTGGGAGCGTGAGCGACGGGCGATGCGCACGCGGCGGGGCGGCGGCATCGTCCTCGAGGCGCAGGGGGCCGGCGAGACCACCTCCGTGCAGAAACCGGCACCGCGTGAGCCCGCGACGGCGCCCGCGATGAGCCCGAGCACGCTCCGCCACCGGATGCGCGCCGCCACACGGGAGATGCGTGAGTTGCACGACCGCCGGAGCGAACTCGAAGCGGAACTCGCGAGCGCCGCTTCGGATCCGGGGGGTCACGAACGGCTCGCTGCGCTCGGCTCGGATCTCGCCGCGCTCAGCGACGAACTCGCAACGGTTGAGGAACGGTGGCTGACGCTCGCCGCGGAAGCAGAGCAACGGGGTCTCGCGGTCGACGAATGAGCCGCCGCGCCTGGAGCGGGCCTGGTGCCCGCGAGACTCAGGCCTTCGAGCGGATGCGGGCGATGCGGGTCGCTGCGGCGCCGAGCAGGATGCAGCCGACGGCAATCACGAGCAGGCGCTGGCCTCCGAAGCCCGTCCGTGGCAGGGACTCAGCCTGGACCTCTCGATCCACGTTGCTCGGCGAGTTCGTCGCGGGAACGGTCGTGACGTCCAGCACGGAGGTGGGTACCTCGGCGATGGTGGTCGTGGGTGCCTCGGTGGTCACCACCGTGGTGGTGACGCCCTCGACCTCAGCGGTCGTGGTGGTGGTGGGAGCCTCGGTCGTCGACGGAGCGACCACCGTGGTGGTGACGCCGGCGACCGTGGTCGTTGTGGTCGAGGCGCACGTTCCGGTCGGGAAGTTCTGAATCGCCGAGTACGGGTTCAGGAACAGCAGCGGGCCGTGCATCGGGCCGGTCGTGGGCTGGATGCGGTCGGGGGTGTCGCCCGTCACGATGTCGAACTGTTGGGCCGCGCACGCGTCCTTGGTGAAGGTCACCACGGTGGTTCCCGCGGGGACCTCGAACGTGACGGCTTCGGCCTTCTGCTGAGGCCACGGCCAGAAGATGTTGTTCGGCATTGTGTAGATCGCGGCGGTGACCGGTTCGCAGATCGGGGCCTTCGCGTTGATCGTGTAGATCCACTTGGAGCCACCGTTGTAGACGGCGCCGGTTGCGTTCAGGTTGGCTGCCGTTGCGCAGTCGGGCTGCTCCTCAGCAGGCGTCGACACGACGGTGATGTGTGTGGCCGCCTCGGCCGCTGGGGCGGGGGTCTCGGGCGGGGCGTCCTCGGCGGACACCGAGAGACTCCCGGAGACTCCGAGCACCGCTGCCGCCGTCACGAGGGTTACGAAGATGAGTTTCCGCACATGGCGGAGGGTAACGCACCTGGGCGGCCGCGTCTCAATGGCAGGAAGATCCGCCCAAGGGGTTTGGGGGGATCAGCCTGGCGGTCAGAAGCGGGGCGCAGGATCCGGTGCCGTTCAGCCCCCTCTCGGCAGTGCCGCGTAGGGGAGCGACGGTACCCGAATTCGGGTGCGCGTCGTCGGGATGTCTGCCGCGACCGAGCCGAACCGCAACACGACGGGTTGCAGACGCGGGCCGAGGCGGTCGCCGTGACGTACTGCACTCCATCCGGCGGTCAACGCCACGACGGAGGCGGCGATGGCGCCGATGCCAGCGCCGCGGTGACTTGCCCACGCCGTCGCCGCGAGGGTGACGGTCGCCAGACCGGCGAGGAGCAACGCCAATCCCACCCCGGCCAGCGCGACGCCGATGCGACGCCATCCGATGCCGTCGTCGAGCAGGTAGCCATCGGCGATTGGTCGCTGCATGAGGGAGTGGTCGACATCGCAGGCGAAGAACTTGAATTCCGCTTCGGATCGGGAATGGCCGATCGACCTCGCAGGTTGGGATCATGGAGCTGCCATGACTGAAACGACCGACCTCCAACAGCGCGACGACAACGGTGCGTCCGTCGCCGTCGACTCCGGCCCGATCATCGACATCGTCCCCGCGGCCCTCGACACCGTGCTGGGTATCCGCGCGGATGAGGAGAATCCCGAGAGTCTCGGACTGCGGATCGAGATCACCGGAACCCGGGGCGTCGACTACATCTACGACCTCGCGTTCGACGAGCTCGCTAACGCCGCCGCCGATGACGTGATCGCCGAGATCGGAGCGCTCAGCGTCATCGTCCCCGCGGCGACGGTCGAGCATCTGCGGGGCGCCGTGCTCGATATGCCCACCGACCCCGACCAGGGCGGGCTCGTCATCCGCAACCCGAATCGGCCCGACCCCCTCGAGGGAGTCGAACTGAATCTCGAAGGTACGGTCGCCGAGCGGGTGCAACAGCTCCTCGAGCAGCAGATCAATCCCTCGCTCGCCGCGCACGGCGGGTTCGCCACCCTCATCGGCGTCGACGACGAGCAACGGGTGTTCATCACCTTGGGTGGTGGTTGTCAGGGCTGCGCCATGAGCCGCATGACCATTACGCAGGGGATCGACCGGACCATCCGCAGCGCCATCCCCGAGGTGATCGAGATCGTCGACGCCACCGACCACTCCTCAGGCGAGAACCCGTTCTACTGAGCGTTGCCAGAAACGGCCGGTGCCGTCTGAATCAGCGACCGTCCGAATCAGCGATCGGCGGCCGTGGAACGCTGCCAGGCGTGGACCTCGGCGATGATGCCGTCGGCGTCGAGTCCGAGCTGAGCGAGGATCGCCTCCGGCTTGCCGTGGGGGAGATACGCGGACGGGACCCCGAGGACCCGCACGGCCGGACCTCCGACGGGTGCGAGATCACGCAGCGAATCGGCGATCATCGAGCCAGCGCCGCCATCGCGTAGCCCGTCCTCGATCGTCACGACGAACTCGTGACGCGCGAGGTCGTGGAGCATGTCGATGTCCAGCGGCTTGATCACACGCGGATCCCACACCGTCACCTCGACGCCCTCGTCACGCAGCCGCTCGGCGGTTTCGGATGCAGCGGCAAGCATCTTGCCGACGCCCACGAGACACACCGAGCCGTCGCCCTCGCGAACCCGACGGGCGGCGAGGCCGGAGCCCACCGCCTCGGGGTCGGCCGTGGGCGGCATCGTCTTGGGGAAACGGATCAGTGCAGGGCCGTCGGTGCACAGATCGAGCGCATCCCCGAGCATCTGCGCCACTTCGCCGTACGACGACGGAGCGAAGACCGTCATGTCGGGGACCTTCGTGAACAGCACCATGTCGAGCACGCCGTGGTGAGTCGCTCCGTCGTCGCCGGTGATTCCGGCGCGGTCAGCCACGAACACCACCGGGAGCCGGTGGAGTCCGACGTCGAGGTTCACCTGGTCGATCGCCCGGGTCAGGAAGGTGGAGTAGACCGCCACGACGGGTCGGAGGCCGCCCATCGCCATGCCGGCAGCCGAGGTGACCGCGTGTTGCTCCGCGATGCCCACGTCGATCAGACGATCGGGGAACCGAGCACCGAAGGGCAGCAGGCCGGTGGAGTCGGGCATCGCTGCGGTGATCGCGACCACCTCGGGCCGCTTCGCGGCTTCCGCGACGATCGCTTCGGAGAACGCGGCGGTGTACGAACCCTCCTTGAGGACGGAGAGGTCGTGGAGGTTCTTGATCTCGTCCTCCATCGCGGGCGCATAGCCGCGGCCCTTCTGCGTGAGGACGTGAACCACGACCGGCCCGCCCATCTCGGCGGCGTTGCGAAGTGCCTGCTCGACGCCCGCGATGTCGTGGCCGTCGAGCGGACCGAGGTATCCGACGCCGAGATCCTCGAAGAACGCGGGCGGCTCGAACATGACCCGCAGGGCGGCTTTCGCACCGTCGAAGGTGCGTTCGAGATAGGACCCCACCATCGGCACCTCGCTGAGGGCACGTTCGACTGCCGCCTGGCTGCGTCGGTATCGCGGATGGGCGCGGAGCCGCGAGAGGCTCTCGGAGAGACGGGAGATCGTCGGGGCGTAGGACCGACCGTTGTCGTTGAGCACGACGACAACGTCACGACCCGAATGACCGAGGTTGTTGAGTCCCTCATACGCCAAGCCGCCGGTCATGGCGCCGTCGCCGATGACCGCCACGATCCGGTGTTGCGGTCCGCCGCGAAGGTGTTGTGCGGTGGCCAGACCGTGGGCGTAGGAGATGATCGTCGACGCGTGGCTGTTTTCGACCCAGTCGTGAGGCGATTCGCTGCGCGACGGGTAACCGGACAACCCGCCCTGCTTGCGGATCGTGTGGAACGAGTCACGTCGACCGGTCACGAGCTTGTGGACGTAGGACTGGTGGCCGGTGTCCCACAGGATCATGTCGTGGGGTGAGTCGAACGCACGGTGGATCGCGAGGGTCAACTCGACCGCACCCAGATTCGAGCCGAGGTGGCCGTTGCCGGAGCGATTGAGCTGATCGATGATCACCCCGCGGATCTCCTCGGCCAACTGGTCGAGCGCCGGGTAGTCGAGCCGGCGAAGGTCTGCCGGTGAGTTGATTCGATCAAGCAGCATGTCGCCTCCAGACTATTGACGTTCGCCGTTCCCTGTGCGCGGCGCGCTGGTCGGATCTGGCGAGGAATCGAGCGCTCGCCGCCGCCCCCCGAACGCGAACGCCGGCGCCCCGAGCGAGCTCGCGACGATCGTGATGACGTAGCCGACGAGCCCAATCGCGACGGCGCGCTCGTCGACGACACCGAGCGCGCCGAAGAACAAGACGAAGCCACCTTCCCGAACGCCGAGGCCACCGAAGCCAACCGGCAGGTTCTGGGCGATCGCGGTGGGCGGGAAAAACGCGAGCGTCGCGACGAGGCCGACCTCGGGGACCCGCAGCGCGGTCGCGGTCAACAACACCGACAAGCACTGGGTGACCTGAAAGGCGATGCCCGCGGCGATCACACGCGCGACGCGACCAGGGTGACGGCGGATCGAGTCGATCCCCAGATGTACCGACCCGAGCCATCGCCGCCACCCGGTTGCCGTGGCGGCCGCAGTCGCCCATCGGCGTTGCGCCGCGATCACGATGATCGCGACGAGTCCCCCGAGGGCGACGAGATCCACGGCGACCGCAACGGCGGTTGCGTGGCGCGGAAGGTGATGCAGCGACGGGGTTGCCGCGATGGTGAGCAGCGAGATCCCGGGGAGCACGAGCCAGCCGGTGAGTCGCTCCAGCGCGACCGACGCGAACGCGTCGGCCCGATCGCCGATCTGCCGACCGAGCCGTGAAATTCGCACGATGTCGCCGCCGATCGCGGCCGGGAGGATGTTGGAGACGAACTGGCCTGCGAGAAACTCCACGAAGAGCGTGCCGAAGCGGACCCGGTGACCCAACGCATCGAGCACCTGCGACCACCGCAGTGCCTGGAACGCAAAGGCTGCGAAGAGGGTGGCGACGGCAGCGGCGAGCCAGGCGATAACGGTTCCGTCGAAGCGCGGAAAGAGCCTGTTGGCATCGAAGTCGGGGATCTGCCAAACGAGGAGCGCGAGGAGGGCGCAACTCAGCCCGATCCGACCGGCAAGGCGGAGGGCCGATCGACCGGCTGGCGCTGGTCGGTGCTCAGGGAGGCTCGGCGAGGTGGTAGGTGGCTCGGGGATGCGCCATTGTTGTCGTCGTGGACGACTCCTCGACGAACACGGTGCTGCGGAACACGATCGCCGCCTTCGATCCGACCGCCGGCCTCGCCGCCCGCCGAGTCGCCCTCGAGGAGGTCGAGGTCTCCGTGCTCGAGTCAGGCCACGGTGGACGTCCGTTGTTGTTGGTTCACGGGTTCACCGGCTCGAAGGAGGACTTCGGCGCCGAGGTGGTGCGGTTCGCCGAGCTCGGATTCCACGTCGTCGCGCCCGACCATCGAGGCCATGGCGCCAGCGATCAACCCGACGACGAGGCGGCCTACGGATTCGACATCTTCGCTGCCGATCTCATCGCCCTCGCGAACGTGCTCGGCTGGGAGCGATTCGATGTTGTCGGTCACTCCATGGGCGGGATGATCGTCCAGCGGCTCGCATTGGTTCACCCCGAACGCATTGACCGCGTGGTGCTGATGGACACCCATCACGGGGCCGCCGGCGAGTTGGATCCCGACGTGGTCGAACTGGGAACCCAGCTCGCTCGGACACAGGGCCTCAGGGTGATCCACGAGATCCTGCGATCGGGCGCGGATCCGTTGGCGAACCCGGCGTACCAGCGCCTCTGTGACACCGTCGAGGGGTACGAGGCGTGGTGCGATGCGAAGTTCCTCGCCTGTTCGCCGGCCATGTTCGCCACGATGCTGCGGACCTTTCACGAGACGGCAGATCGCCTCGAGGAGCTTCGGCTGATCGGTGCGCCGACGCTCGTTGTGGTGGGCGAACTCGACGAGCCGTTCCGGGCGGCTTCGGAGCGGATGGCAGCGACGATCCCCGACGCGCAACTGGTCGTGATCCCCGGTGGAGGTCACTGTCCCCAGTTCGAGGCCACCGAGGCGTGGCGTGCGGCCCTCGACGAGTTCCTCCTCGCCGACCGCTGACCTCCCGACCGCACCCCTCCCGACCGCACCCCTCCCGACCGCACCCCTCCCGACCGCACCCCTCCCGAACTTTGGGTCCTCCGTCCCGAATTCGGCACGCTCGACCCAAAGTTCGGATTTGGGGCTGGCTTCGGAGAGGGGGGCTGGTCAGCCGACGTCGCGGAGCGCGACCGCTGGGCGGATCCGTGCCGCGCGTGCCGCCGGTACCACCGTGGCAGCGAGCGCCGCAAGCAGCGGGATGATCGCAAGGGCGAGCACGGTCGCCCACGGCACGCGGAACTCGACGGCAGCATCGGAGAACGCGCCTGAGCGGACGACGACCAGCCATGCGGTGAGCAGCCCCAGCGAGAGCCCGATGAGGATCGCCTGCGCCGTGATGAAGGTCGATTCGAGCAGGAACGCCGCTCGAATGGTGCGAACGGAAGTCCCCATCGCTCGGAGCATGCCGATCTGGCGGCGACGCTCTCGGACCGCCCGGACCATCACCACACCGAGCCCGGCCAGGCCGATCACGAGACCGAAGCCGAGGTACGCCTGCATCAGACCGATGAACCCGGTCGTCTCGGACAGGCGATCGCGGACCAGCGCCGGAAATGTTCGAGCCGAGACACCGTTGTCGACGAAGGTCGCCGAGAGGCGACGGGCAACCATCGTCGCGGGCTCATGCGGCTTCAACCGGACGAAGAGTCGGTTCTCGACGGCGGCTGGAGCGAGGAACGAACGTGCGGTCGTTGCCCCGACCAGGGAGCCGTGAAAGGCGTAGTCGGAGCGCAGCACCCCGATCACGCGGAATGTCCGTCGCTCCCCGGCACGGTTTCGGGCGGCCACCCGATCGCCGACGCGTGGCTGCTCCGACGCCGGAGCGGACCCTGACTGAAGAAACTCGGCGTCGACGACGATCGCGTTCGGGTCGCGGGTGAGCTCCCGGAAGACCTCCCGATCGCCGGCGAAGCCGCGAGCGCGGGCGAGCAGCGTCGGTGCGCCAGAGCGGATGAAGGAGTCGTCGACCCCAGTCATCGCCCAGCGGGTCGGCTCAGGCTGGTAGCGGTTCGTGAACTCGGCCGAGCCCCGGACCAGCCCGACGGCCTCGGCGACCTCGGGGCGTGCCCTGAGGGTCGCGGCACTCAGCGGGTTTGACGGGTTGGAATCGACGATGAGGTCGAATCCGGCGCTGATGTCGCGAGCGCCGCTGGTGGCACTCCCGGCGAGGATCGACGCGAACGCTCCGAGGAACGCCATCGTGAAGATCACGAGGCTGAACATCGCGAGGAGCAGCCCGGTGCGGAACCGCCGGGCCAGCGGTGAGGACAGGGCCAGGTGAACCGAGACACCCCGACCCCGGGTGGTCAGATGGCGGACCAATCTCGCCCAAATGCGATCGAGGTGGGTGGCGTGCACGACCGCAGCGGCGACGAGAATCAACCCCATCTCCACAAAGACCCCGATCGACGGTCGGGACATCTGATCGGGGAACAGGGGGAACACGGCGAGGCACCAGCCCACGACGAGCGTCGCGGCCGTCGTGACGACCAGGCGGGTCGAGAACCGACGAGCCAACACGACGTTGAGCGACCACATCGTCACGACGGGTCCACCGAGAAGGAGCCACCCTGTCGCGGTTGCCCATCCGATCGCGAACGCGCCGATCCCCATCACGGCGCCGAAGACGGCGACGACGGTGGCCCATCGTCGGCGTCGGGGTCGCGGCGGGTCCGGGAGATCACGGATCGCTGCGATCACGTTGAACCGTGCGAGCCGACCGCTCGTGGCCGCGACGGTGAGCGCGGAGATCCCCGCGCCGATCGCTGCAGCGGCCAGCAGGCTCGGTGTCCGGAGCGTCAACGAGAGCGTGAAGGGATCATCAGGGTCCCGCAGGATCCGGTTCGCCCCGGCGACCACGAGTTGGCCAACGGCGATACCGACGCCCAACCCGGCGGTCGCTGAGGACACGGCGTAGACGAGTCCCTCGATGCAGAACGACCGCCAGACCATCGCGCGTCGCAGTCCGATCGCCCGGAACACTCCCAGCTCCCGCTTTCGCTCCTCAGCGAGCATGACCACCAGGTTCACCAACAGGAGCACGCCCGCCGTCACCGAGAATCCACCGATCGCGCTGAAGAGCGTGCGGAGGTTGCCCCCGGTGCGCTCGGCGTTGTCGAGGGTGGTCGCCTTGGCCGATTGAACTTCGGCGTCGAAGTCGCGCGTCGCACGTCGAAGCTGCCGGACGACGTCCGCCGAGTAGCGCGCCGAATCCTCGAGGCCACCGTCGTTGGAGACGAAGACCACGCCACTTGGAGCGAGCGCGGCGTCGGTCGGCGCGCGGGGCGCGGCGTCCAACTCCAGAATCGTTCCGGACGGCACGAGCGCCGCGCAGTGGCCGGCGACCCCGACGCGAGGGACGACGCGCGCGACCCGGAGTGTGCTCGACGTGCCGTAGGCGTGGATCGTGATGGAGTCCCCGGGCGCCACCTCGAGTCGACGGGCGACGTCGTCGCGGACGTAGAGCGTGCCGGGATCGGGTTGATGGCGGATCGTTGCGAAGCCAGTGAGGTCCGGGTCGCGGCCGAATCGCCGGACCGCCGCCGGCTCGACCTCCATCACGCACGCATTGGGTTCCGCGATCGCCGCATCGCCGCGACGACCGTTGGAGAGCACCACGCCGGCTATCTGCGCGGGGAGCAGGCCGTCGACATGCGCGATCGACGTGTGTGCGAGGCGGTCCTCGAGCTGCCCGACCCGGCGACCCAGCTCTGCCGCCGACGCACGTACTCGGACGATCTCGTCGATCGGTCCCAACTCGGCTCGGGCGATGTTGCGGATGGAGCCGTCGAAGCTGTCGCCGACGACGAATGCCGCAACGATGACGGCGGTTCCGAGGAGCGACCCGATCACCACGAGCGCAGCCTCCACCGGGCGGCGAGCGATGTTTCGGGCGGCCAGGCGCGTCGCGAGACCGGTCATCGCGGGGGTGCCGTCGGGATGTTCACGGTCGTGGCGGGCCGTCGTAGTCGACGCGGCCGTCGTGCACCTCGACGAGTCGCTGCCCGGAGGCACCGATGTCGCGGTCGTGGGTGACGATCACCAGCGCCTGGCCGTCCGCGTTGACCTCGTGCAGCACGTCGAGGATGTCCTGCGCCGTGTGCGAGTCGAGGTTGCCGGTCGGTTCGTCCGCCCAGACGATCGCGGGGCGGGTCACCAACGCACGTGCGATTGCCACGCGTTGCTGTTCGCCACCGGAGAGCTCCGCCGGCCGGTGATCGCGTCGATGCCCGAGGCCGACCCGCGCGAGCAACGCCTCCGCTCGCGCACGAATGTTGCGATCGGATTCGCCGGCCAGCAGCAGGGGCAACTCGACGTTCTCCACGGCGCTGAACACGGGAATGAGGTTGAAGGCCTGGAAGATGAAACCCATGCGGCGGGCCCGATGCTCGGTCCGTTCCCGGTCGGACAGCGCGTGAATATCGAGGCCGTCGATCTCGACGGTCCCCGAATCGATGTCGTCGAGGCCGGAGAGGCAGTTGAGCAGGGTCGTCTTCCCATTCCCCGACGGCCCCATCACCATCACGAGCTCGCCGGCTCCGAGGTCGAAGTCGATGCCGCGCAGTGCGACGGTTTCGGTTGCGCCGCTGCGGTAGGTCTTGCGGACACCCCTCGCCGAGAGGAGCGGAGCGGCGCTGACGGTCATCGGCCGATTCTCGTCAGGAAGCGGCGACCTCGACCGGTCACCTCGCCTTCTCGAGGAACCGTTCCGTCTCGACGAGGATTCGGGTGACCTTTCCCGCAGCGATCAAGCCCCGCTCGTCGCGTGCGGAGACCGAGAAGATGAGGCGTCGCCCCTCGATCTTCTCGAGCGTGGCCTCGGCCGCCACGCGGTGGCCCACCGCGGTTGGCGAGATGTGTTCCACCTGGACGCGGACCCCGACCGAAGTCATCCCCTCGTCGAGGCGGTCGGTGAGGGCGATCACCGTGGCTTCCTCGAACATGCCGATGAGTCGAGGTGTGGCGAGCGTCGGAACGCTGCCCGAACGCAACGCGATCGCTGTGTCGGCGTCGGAGACCTCGATCGCGACGTTGCCGGTGATCCCGGCTTTCAGGCGCATCGGCCAAACGATACGGCCGACTCGTGTGCCGCTCCACACGATCTTGTTGCGCGCCGGGCAGGTGGCGGTCGCGGCGTACCCTGCAGCGATCCGAACGTGCGGACCGAACGAGGAGCGCCGGTGACCGACCTGATCGACCCAGACACCCTCCAGCGAGTATTGAGCGCGGCGCTGGGCACCGGTGCCGATTGGGCGGAGGTGTTCGCCGAGGACCGCCGATCCACCGGTGCCGTGCTCGATGACGGCAAGGTCGAGGAGATGACCTCCGGTCGTGACCGGGGGGCGGGAATCCGAGTGGTCGTCGGCGACTCGACCGGGTTCGCCCACACCGCGGATCTGAGCGAACGTGGCCTGCTCGAGACCGCTCGCATCGCCGCAGACGCCGCTCGGGGGGCCAACGGTGAGGGTCGTGTGGTGGCGCTCGACCGTCGCGAGGTGCCGTCGCAGCGGATTTCGATCGTTCCCGACGAGGTCGACAAGGCGCGCAAGGTCGAACTCCTGCTCGCCGCCGATCGCGTGGCCCGCGGTCATGACGGTGCGATCTCCCAGGTCATGGCCCGCTACTCCGACGGGCGTCGGCGTATCCAGATCGCGAACTCCGACGGGCTGTTGACCAGCGACGATCAGGTGCGCACCACCTTCTCGGTGTCCTGTGTCGCGACGGGCGACACCGGTATGCAGACGGGACGCGAGTCGGTTGGGCACACGATCGGGTTCGAGTTGTTCGACCGCTACGACGTCGAGGAGTTGGCGCGTGCAGCAGCGGGACGAGCAGTCACGAAGCTGCGTGCGCGCCCGGCGCCATCGGGGCAGATGACCGTCGTCATCGGTTCCGGCGGCGGCGGGGTCATGTTCCACGAAGCCTGCGGCCACGGTCTCGAGGCGGACCTCGTGGACAAGGGTGCGTCGGTGTTCGCTGGGCGCATCGGTGAGCAGGTCGCATCGCCACTCGTGACCCTCGTCGACGACGGGACGATGGGCGGCGAGTGGGGGTGTTTCGCCGTCGACGACGAAGGCCACGCCGCACAGCGGAACGTGCTGATCGAGAACGGCATCCTCGTCGATTACATGTGGGACGGGCTGCGGGCACGCAAGGAGGGTCGCCGCAGTTCCGGCAACGGCCGACGTCAGAGCTATCAGCACCTCCCGATGGTGCGAATGACCAACACGTATCTCCTCGGCGGAACGTCGCGGCCCGACGACATCGTCGCCGACACCGACTCCGGCGTCTACATCGCACACCTCGGCGGAGGGCAGGTGAATACGGCGACGGGTGACTTCGTGTTCGGGATGACCGAGGCGTACCTCATCGAAGGCGGGCGGATCACCGAGCCGCTCCGCGAGGGAAACCTGATCGGTAACGGACCGGCGGTCCTGCGAAATATCGATGCGGTCGGCGACGACTTCGCCATGGGGCCACCCGGGACCTGCGGCAAAGACGGCCAAGGGGTGCCCGTGGGCGACGGCGTACCGACGCTCCGGGTTCACGGCCTCACGATCGGCGGCACCGCCGCGTGAAGGCAGAAACGCTCCAGGCGATCTGCGATCGGGTCGTCGCGTCGGGAGGGCCGGGTGAGGAAATCGAGGCCGTCGCGATGTGGTCCCGTGACACCGAGGTTCGCGCGTACGAGGCGGCGGTCGAGTCGTTCACGTCGGCCGAGTCGGCGGGCGTCGGCGTTCGAGTGGTCCGTGACGGGCGCGTCGGGTTCGCGTGGGCGGGCACCTTTGAGGAGTCGGCGGTCCGCGAGGCGTTGGCGGACGCCCGCGACAACGCTCGCTTCTCCAGCCCCGACCCCCTCGCCGGTGTCGCGGCACCCGATCATGTCGAGCCGGTTGCCCTGACGCTGCACGACCCGCGACTCGAGGAGTTCGCCACGTCCGACAAGGTCCGTCTTGCGATCGAACTCGAGGCGGCCGTCCGCGGTGCCGACCGCCGAATCGTCGGCGTCGAGTCGGTCGACTACTCGGACCAACTGGCGCTCTCGGCGGTGGCCTCGACCGCAGGTATCCGCGCAAGTTCCACCGAGACGACCTGTGCCCTCAGCGCGTACGTCCTCGCGTCGGACGGAACGGAAACCACCACGGGGTTCGGCTTCTCCGTCGGCCGTCACCCTGGCGAACTCGACGTGCGCACCACCGCAGCCGATGCCGCAAAGCGTGCGGTGAGGATGCTGGGGGCCCGGCCGGCTCGGAGCGAGCGGCTGACGGTCGTGTTGGACCCGTGGGTGACCGCACAGTTCCTCGGGCTCGTGGCCTCGGTGTTCTCTGCCGACGCGGTCCTCAAGGGCCGTTCGCTGTTCGCCGGGCGGATCGGTGAGTCGGTCGCCTCGCCGCTCGTCACCCTGATCGATGACCCCACCGACCCCCAGATGTGGGGCGCCACCGCGACCGACGGCGAAGGACTCGCAACACGGCCGGTCACGATGATCGACGCTGGGGTCGCTTCGGGGTTCCTGTACGACTCCTACACCGCCCGGGCACTGGGGGCGGCCTCGACCGGTTCGGCGGTTCGCTACGGCTTCACCTCGACACCGGCTCCCGGGCCCCAGGCGGTCCGCCTGCAACCCGGTGCCGCATCGGCTGAGGAGATCTGGGCGCAGGTCGGTGACGGCGTGGTGATCCAGGAGGTCTCCGGGCTGCACTCGGGAGTCAACCCGGTCTCGGGCGACTTCTCGACGGGAGCCGAAGGCATCCGACTCCGGGGCGGCGAGCCCGCCGAAGCGGTACGCGAGGTGACGATCGCCTCGACGCTGCAACGGATGCTCGCCGATGTCGTCGCGGTCGGAGCGGATGTCGAGCGCTTCCCGATGGACGCGTCCGGCGTGAGCCTGGCGATCGCGGACGTTTCACTCTCCGGTGGCGGCGAGTGACCGCGGAGCTCGCCGAGATTGCTCGCCGGGTCGCGGAAGCGGCGAAGGGCGACGAACAGATCGACGTCATGGTCGGACGGGGCCGGTCGACCTCGGTGAAGGTCTTCGAGGGAGCGGTCGAGTCGTTCACGTCCGCGGCGACCGCTGGGATCGGCGTTCGGGTGATCGTCGGCGGCCGTGTCGGCTTCGCTCACGCCGGGTCGATCGAGCCGGACGTGGTGGCCGAGGTGCTCCGTGACGCCCGTGACAACGTCGCGTTCGCGGAGGTGGACGAGTGGGCGGGTCTGGCCGAGCCGGACGGTGTTGCGGCGGTCCTGCACGACCATTGGAACGACGAGCTCCTCGAGATGGGCGCGGCGGACAAGATCGCCATCGCCGTCGACCTCGAAGCGCGCGTCCGGGGGCTCGACCCGCGGATCAGTTCGGTCCGGGCGACGACATGGAGCGACGGCGCTGGTGAGGCGGCGTACGCGTCGTCGGCGGGGGTGGTCGTTTCGGATCGGGGCACCTCCTGTGGCGTCGGGGTGCAGCCGCTCGCGACCGACGGGGGCGAGACACAGATCGGATACGCGGGCGACGCCGCCCGTAGCACTGAGGACCTCGACCTCGAACGCGTCGCGTCCGAAGCGGTGGAACGTGCGACGCGCCTGTTGGGTGCGACCAAACCGGAGTCCGCTCGGCTGACCATCGTGTTGGAACCGCGGCTCGCCGGCACGTTGTTGGGGATCGTGACGGGGATGCTCGACGGTGAGGCATTGGTGAAGGGTCGAACTCCCTTCGCCGGCCGCATCGGAGAAGCGATCGCGTCGCCGCTCCTGAGTTTCACCGACGATCCGACCCGCACTGAGTCGCTCGGTGCCGACAGCTGGGACGGCGAGGGTTTGGCGTGTCGACCAACGCCGTTGGTGAGCGCTGGCGTCCTCGACGGCTTCCTCCACAACAGCGCGACCGCCCGCCGCGCCGGCGTGCAGAGCACCGGATCGGCGGTGCGGGGAATCCGCTCACTACCGAGCGTCGGGGCCAGAGTCCTGGTCATGGATCAAGGCGTCCGGAGCCTCGACGAGGTGATCTCGTCGATCGACCTGGGGCTCTTCGTCGGTTCCTTCGCCGGCCTGCACTCGGGGGTGAACCCGGTCTCGGGTGACTTCTCGGTCGGTGCCGACGGGTTGATGATCCGAAACGGTGCGCTCGCCGAGCCGGTTCGCGAGATCACGCTCGCCTCAACCCTGCAGCGCCTGCTGCTCGACATCGTGGAGGTCGGCGGCGACGGCGAATGGCTGCCCTCCGGCGACTTCTTGGCGTCGCTGGTGATCGCGGATGTAGCGCTCTCCGGCGCCTGAGATCGGCGTGCGGTCTAGGGGCTCCCACGGAGGACCGGAACGACCGATCCGTGA
>JAKOVA010000190.1 GCA_029782335.1 Actinomycetes bacterium
GGCCCGGCCGCAGCGTGGTGCGCTGCGTCGTCGGAGCGGACGTCGATCACGTCGAGCGCGAACGCTTGGGAGGGGATCTCGTAGGGCCCGGCGGGTCGCGAGCCGGCGCGGATGAGGGTCGGCAGCGCTGGGGTGAAGTCGACGATGCGAAGCAGCTCGTCGAGGTGGGTCGGCTTGATGGTGAGCCCACCACGCACGACGTTGTCGGAGTTGCCCATCACCTCGAGGCCGGAGCCGACGAGATACGAATGGACCATCCCCTCCGGGACGAAGGCCAGATCGAACTCGTCGAGTTCAAGGTGGTTCATCAGGAGGGCGAAGACGACTCCCGGGTCGCCGGGGAACTCGTTGCCGAGCTGCGCCACCCAGCGACACTGCAGCGCCGCCCAGCCTGCCGGGCCATCGGGGGCCTCTGCCGCAGCACCACACGCATCGGTCAGCTCGGCGACGACAGCGTTGAGCGGTGCTTCGTCGAGGTTGCAGAGGTAGCGGAGGGCGCCTTCCACCCCTGCCGGTCCACCGCGGCGCAACCGCGAAACCACCTCGCCGAGCGCGGGGCAATCGAGGGCCTCGAGCAGTTCGGCGGAACGCAGCGGGTCGCGGAAGCCGGCGAGCAGCTGGAACGGCTCCAAGGCGACGATCGCCTCGGGCTTCGCGTTCGGGTCGCGGTAGATGCGGGCGGGATCGTCGGGCGCGATGCCGGCTGCCTGTTCGCGCTCGAAGCCCTCACGGGCCTGCGTCGCGTTGGGGTGCACCTGAATCGACAGCGGCCACGCTGCGGCGAGGAACTTCACGAGGAACGGGAACCGCGGGTGGCCGTCTTCCTCGACGGCGGCGGGCCCCTCGCCGAGCGCCTCGCAGGGACGGTGCGCGACCAGCTCCTCGAGCGACGGCCACGACGCGGGGTCGGCCCCATCGGTGAGATCGACGACCGGCCCGGGTGCCACACGGGAGGTTGCCCCGAACCACGCCTCGGCGAGGGGGGATCCATCGACGTCGAGACCGAGGATCTCGGGGATCGCGGTCGGCGAACCCCACGCGAAGCGCTGGAGTTGAGGGAGGAGGAGGCGGATCATCGGAGTGGAGTCCTCGTCGGACGTCGGCAGCGGCCGTCCCGACAGCCGCCGTCGGTGGGTCGAACCAGTCCGACCCCGGTGCTCGGAGGCTAGCGCAGCACCCCTCTCGGCCCCGATTTCCGTCCCCGCGACGCCGCCGTTCCCCTGAGCGCCGGACACCTCCTACCATCGCCTGACGTGGCTGCCCCTTCCGTCGTCGTACCGCCCGTCGCGGTGATCGTCGTTCGTGGCGGCGTTCTGCCCCCGGGGGCCGACGAGGTCGCCGCCGAGGTGGCCGGTCGGACGATCCTGGTTGGATCGGTGTTGGGCCCTGCGGCGGGAGCGCTTGCCGGTGTGGTGGCGCGTGCCGAGCTCGCCGAGGTACCCCCGAGCACCGGTCTGGGGGCGATCGGGACGGCGCTCGCACCGAGCCTCGTCGACGCGCCGTTCATCCTGCTGCCCGCCTCGCCCGACGGACGCGACCTCGCGCCGCGTCTCGCTGCCGCCCTCGACCGGCCGCTCTACGCGAATGCGCTCAAGGTGAACGCCGAGGAGGTGGTCCTCGTGACCCACGGTGGTCGGGTGCAGCGCACGATCGTTCCGGCCGGACCGTTCGTGGCGACGTTGCAGCCGGGCGTGCGTGGTGTCGTTCCGACGCCTGAAGCGGACGTCGTGTTGACCGCCGCCCTGCCGTTGGAGCTGCCGGTCGGCCTGCACGACGCGGAGGTGCTCGAGGTGCTCCCGCCGGACCCGGCCACCGTCGATCTTGCCGAGGCAGCGCGGCTCGTCGGTGGCGGTGCAGGTCTGCTTCACGACCAGGCCGAGGGTCCGGCAGCGCAGTTCGACCGTCTCGCAGCGGTCGGTCGGTCGATGGGCGCGGCGATGGGTGCCACCCGGGTGGTGACCGACGCGGGATGGGTCGGCCACGATCGCCAGATCGGCACCACCGGCGTCGT
>JAKOVA010000231.1 GCA_029782335.1 Actinomycetes bacterium
GCGGCACCGACGACGATGAGCAGATCGCTGGCGCGAGCCATGATCTGGCGCACCGCGGCGGCGTAGGCGCGGAGCCGCGCGGTCGCGGTCGGCGCCTCGAAGACGGGTCGCATCCATTCGCGTGCGTTGACCGCGATCTCCGCGTCGTCTCCGGCAATGGTCACGTCCAGCACGGCGTCGAGGATCGCCCGCTTGTTGCCATGCACCGCGTAGACCGTTTGCACCGCAACATCGGCGCGATCGGCGATGGCCTGGATCGTGGTGGCCGCATAGCCCTGCTCGATGAACAGCCCGCCGGCAGCGTCGAGGATCGCCCGGCGCGTCGCCTGGGCGCGCTTCTGTCGCCGCGGGAACTCGGGCTTGACACTGGCGTTCACCGTGGCACGATACCAACTCGATGAATAGATGCCGACTCTATTTATCGAGTTACACCCTCTCCACCTCTGATATCGGGAGCTTTGATGACGACGACAACCGACCGAGACCTGTGGTTCCTCGGCACTCTGATCCAGCTACGAGCGACCGCTGCTGACACCAACGGGCAATTGGCAGTGTTCGAGCAGCAGGCCCCTCGCGGCTTCTCACCGCCGCGCCACGTCCACCATGCGGAAGACTCCGCGCTGCTGGTACTCGACGGTGAGCTCACCGTCGAAGTCGGCGACGATCGGCGCACCGCCGGCCCCGGTGGTTTCGTCTGGCTGCCGCGCGACGTCCCCCACACGTTCCGTGTCGACAGCGACGGGTGCCGATTCCTCGAGTTCCTCACGCCCGCCGGCTTCGAGCAGTTCCACAGCGATGCCGGCGACCCGGCCGCGGCCATCGAGATCCCACCACCGGCGGCACCCGACATCCCCCGCCTGCTCGCCGCGATCGAACCCTATAACGCCGAAATCATCGGCCCACCGATGGCCTGAGCGACGATCCCGCCGAGCTCGCGGCGGCCGACATCAGACCAACGACAAAGCCCACACATGGGCGTATGCCACCTGCTCGGCAAGTGCGCCCACCACCGGCGCCGCATCCGGCGCCCACGCCGATGAACCCGCCGCTCGCCTCGCGTGAGGGACTCCGGGACCATCAGCACCCCGGACACCAGGAAACCCGGACCCGAAGGTTCGGGCATCCGGGACATCCCGCGAGATCACGTCACGGAGCATTCCAGCGCCGAGGGCGCTGCCTTCGTGGTCGACGTCGACTCCGAGGCGGGCGAGCAGTGCGACCGGTTGCGGGTAGCGCCCCGCCCCTTTCCGCATCCGAGGTGGCGCCTCGGCGAGTGCGACGCTGGCAATACACCACGCGCAGTAGGCGACGACGGTGTCGACGCGATGTGCTCACGAATCGGTCGGCCGAGCGTGCCGCCCTTGCTCCAGGCAAAACCCGGCAGTCACGACGGGGTCGGGCTGCCGTACGCCTGCTCCATCGCGGCGAGGATCTGGTCGATGGGGTAACCGTGCAGCGACGCCACGGGACACTTGGCCTTCATCCACCGGTACAGCTCCAGCACCTTCGCCTTCGCGACCTCGACGTCGGGGATGACGCCATCGCCGACGACCGCGGGGACGATGCCGTCGACCGCCCCCATCACCCAGGCGAACGCGTCGGCGATGTCGGCCGGCGGCCGAGCTGTCTCTCGTAGGCGCCGATGGGCATCGACCTTTTCCGTCAGGCTGTGTCGCGGATCTGGAGCCCAAAGCGCGCCGACCGGTGGTCGTCGGTCCTCTGGTGCGGGCAACGGTGGGGCCGGCTCGAACGGTCGCGCCACCACTGACCATCGGGATCCGCGAGGTAGCGGCCCCACCAGTTCCCCGTGGTCGGCCGCGACACGTTCATCCCCCTGGCGACGTGGGCGATCGGTATGCCGGCACTGACACGGCGGACCAGTTCTTGGCAACTCGCAGGGTCAGACGGGCGTCACGGTGCATCGAGCCTCCAGGGCGTAGATAGGACTGGTGGTACAGCCACACCTTCGCCCGGAGGCTCACCTCACGTGGGGACCCTCACGCGTCAACAACATCCATGGTCACTACAGCTAGCGCGTCAACCGGGCCTGCGTCGCTCCGGGGATCCACGCCGTGCTGGTACCGAGGGCGACGACGAGCAGCACGTTCACCGCGACCGCGAGCACCGCGATGTTGGCGATGTGGGCTACCGGCCACAGCACCGCAGCGATGAGTACCGCGACCGCGGGTACCCGGTGGCCAAGACGTTCCGCCGCCAGAGCCACGAGAGCGAGCGACGCCGGGAACAACAGACCGAGCGGCTTGATGAGGATGGCTGCGCCGCTGCGGTCGACAAGGGCCATGTCGCCGAAGGACTGGTGGATCGCCTCGAACCCATACGCGGCGTTGCCAACCGCTCCGGCAATCGCGGTGAGCAAGAGGCCCGCGGCGAGCCACGATCCTCCCGGGAGGCACGTCGCGAAACGGAGCACCACAACGCCATACCCGATGGCCCCAAGGACGTGGATCACCCCGGCGATACCGCTGTGCCAGCCCTGGAACGCGTACAACGTGTCGGCGGCGAGGTAGAGCAAGGGTGCCACGACCAGTGCTGCGGTGAGCATACGGTCAGCGGGGGTACCCGCCGGGACGAGCGCGACGCTCTCATCTGTGGATTTCGACATGTGGATCCTCCTCGACCGGAATGGGTTCAGCCGACGATGCGCTCAATTGGCGCCGTTTCACCACGGGGGAAACCCTTGAATCTCCCTTTCAGGGTGATCCCTTCACCTCTCAGCGTCGGATCCTGTGAGGATGAGGTACGTGGCGAGTGAGGACACGAGCCGGTACATCAGGCGATCCGACGCCGTGATGCTGACCCTCGTTTGCGGCGTCGTCATCACCGTGGCGGCCGGGTTCGCCCGCGGTGTCTGGCTACCGAACCTGCACAACGGGCTGCTCGCGCTCTCGTTCGCAGCTGTCGGGGGCTACGTGCTGCACCAACAACCGCGGAACCGGTGCGGCTGGGCGTTCGTCGCCACGGGTCTCGTCGAGGCGGTGATGTTCCTCGGCCGCCAGATCGGTCACGACCCGATTCCCGATACCAGCCCGTGGTGGGGTTGGCTCGGGGTGTGGCCGCTCGTGGTCGGGCTCGCGTTGGTCACCCTTTCGGTCATTCTGTTCCCGGATGGATCACTTCCGTCGCCCGGGTGGCGATGGGTGATCCTCGGCGGCGCAGCGCTGACCGTGACCATCGCCGTCATCGCCGCCTTGTGGCCAGTGGGCGAGGCCGCCAGTGGCGTCACCACCCCACACCCGTTCACCATCGCCGGGACCGGCACCGCCATCCATGTGTGGGATATCGCGGCCCGAACGACTTACGTGCTCTTCCAGGTCGTGTGGCTCATCGCGGTCATCGCCCGGTGGCGCGCCTCGGGACGGGTGGTTCGACGCCAGCTGGCCGTGGTCGGCGCCGCAGTCGCCATCTCGCTGGTGGCGCTCGCCGGTGGGCTCGCGATGTGGGGATCGCCGACCGCCGGCGTCCTCGCCGCCTGCCTGGTGCCGCTCGCCGCCGGCTGGACGATCGTCCACCGCCAGTACCTCGCCACGCATTCGGCCCTCACCTGGCTGTCACGCCGATCCGACGACGATGCTGCCCTTCCCTCGGAGCTCGCCGAGGCCATCGCCGACGCGCTCGCCGCCGAGCACGTCACGGTCTGGGCCCGGCGTGGTGATCGGTACCACGCAGTCGGACTGTGGCCCGAACCGGCCGAGACAATCGTGCCGGTCAACAGCGTCGACCGCGACGGCCTCGGGCATCACCCGACCGAGACCCTCCGGGACATCGCCCGCGGCGAGGTCGAGCTCGGCGCCGTGGTGGTCGATCGGACGGTGCCGCTCTCGCGACACGACGAACGGCTCCTCGACTCCTTCTGCAGCCAGGCCGCACTCATCCTGGCGCACCTGATGGCGTCGGCGGCAGCGACCGGCCAGCCAACCAACCGCCGGGTCGACAGGCTGACGCCACGGGAACTCGAGGTTCTGGACCTCATGGCCCAGGGCCTCACCAACGCCGCCATCTGCGAGCAGCTCCATCTCAGCGTCAAGACCGTCGAGCCGGCAGTCAGCTCGATCTTCACCAAGCTCGAGATGCCGCCGGGCCGGGAGAGCAACCGTCGAGTCCTCGCGGTCCTGGCCTACCTCAGCCACCAGCGATCGACCTCGATTGACGCCTGATCGGCGAGGCGTTCGTTGACACCGAGCTGACCCTCAGTGGCACCCGCAGGACATCGTCACCCCGAGACCGCGACTTTCGCTGATCCTGAAACGCGACTTTCGGTGATCGTCAACACCTGCGATCTTCGGGTCATGAGGCGCCTGCGGGCCGTTCCGGCTCGTGTCGCTTCATGCCGGAGTGTGCCGCTGAGCTGGGCTTTCGCCTGTCAGGCCGTGTCGGCCAATCGGAACACCAGGCCGAGTTCGCACAGTCGCCCACCGATCCACTCCACCTTTTCCTTCACCTGAAGCAGGCGGCCTCAGACCGGAATTCCGGCCGGAGACTGCTGAGAACCGGAATCAGAGCTCGCAGGGAATGACCCCCTGTCCCTGATCGCCGGATCTGTCACACGTTCACGATGGTGACCGGCGAGGGCGAGCACACCGCCGCGATGTGTGCGGGGTCGCTGGTGATGACCACGACCTCGGCAGGTGAGAGGCTCCGAACTGTCGCCCCGATGTGGGCATCGGCGACACCGGTTGACGTAGCACTTTGGATTCGAGCGGCGACGTTGGCTGAAGGCGAATCGAGTACGTGGTCCCGGATGGGGAAGCGGTTGATGGCAGCGGCGGTGGGCGTCGTTCGATCCCACCCAGCCTCAACGCGCACCGCTGTTGGCACTACGGCCTCGACAACACGTCCCCGTCGCCGTCGGGCCGCTACTCCGGCAAGGTGGGCGACCACAGCTCTGTGCTTGGGACTGCGGGCATCCGTGAGCGCCTGAACGGCTTCGTTGTCGAGAACGATCGATCTCACGCAGCGCCCACCAGCTGAGCTTCGGCCCAAAGGAGCACGTCGTCGGCATCAGCGTCGGGCCGTCGAGCAGCGACTGCAACAGCTGCGCTGGCGACGAGATCGGGCCGATCAGCAAGAGGGGAGCCGTCCTGGACCGCCAGTGCGAACGCGACCTCGCCGAGCGTTGGCTTGGCGGCGGGGTGCTGCTCGTAGTGCAAGCGCAGCGCCGCCTCCATGACCACCGTCTCGAGCGCATGACGTAGCGCTGCTGCTGCCATGGTGGTGGTCGACGGCGCGGCGCCGAACTGCGCAACAGCCAGAGCGGCCGCGTCCCGCAGGGCCACGGGGAGACGCATCGACGTGTTGACGGTCTCGCCGTCGGTGGTGTCGAGCAGCCGGTTCATCTCGTCGAGGGCTTCGAGCTCATCCATACCCAATACTGTACCACGGGTATGTGGTACAGTATTGGGTCGCGAGGAACAGGTCTGGTTGTCAACGGTGCGCCTTGGGTGTACGTTGTCTGCACATGCTGGTGCACATCGGCCATACAAGGAGACCATCATGGCAACCCGATCCACCACCGAGCGGAATCAGCGGGATGCACGTCTCAACATCAGGGCATCCTCCCAACAGCAGCAACTGATCCGCAGCGCTGCTGCCGCTGTCGACAAGAGCGTCACCGACTTCGTGCTCCAGAGCGCTACAGCCAACGCCGAGCGGGTGCTTGCCGATCGGCGATGGTTCGTCCTCTCTGACGAAGCGTGGGCTGACTTTGAAGCTCTCCTCGACGCCCCGGCCACGCGCACACCGAAGCTCGCTGCCCTGCTCAGTGAGCCGACCGTGTTCGATACGCAGGAGTAACCGCTGTCGTATGCCTGAGCAGCCGCTCGAGCCGCCGGCACCGCTCGAGAAGACCCACATCACAGATGACTTCACGAGCGGAGCCGATGAGCTGGACGAGTGGCTCAAGGACTACGCATGGGTGAACCACCGTTCGGGCAACGCTCGCGTCTTCGTAGCCACGAGAGGAAACCGCGTCGTTGGCTACTACGCGCTGGCCACCACCGGCGTCGAGAAGGCTGAAGC
>JAKOVA010000241.1 GCA_029782335.1 Actinomycetes bacterium
GAAAAAAAAGGGCGAACTCTCGTTCGCCCTTCGGGTGTTGGCGGAGTGGACGGGACTCGAACCCGCGACCCCCGGCGTGACAGGCCGGTATTCTAACCGACTGAACTACCACTCCTTCGATGCATGGCCTGCATTTCTTCTTCGCCCGCTCGCCTCGCGCCGCCCGGCGGCTGGTGGGTGCTGAGAGGTTCGAACTCCCGACCTACGCCTTGTAAGGGCGCCGCTCTACCAGCTGAGCTAAGCACCCCCGATCAGGGCATCGTGCGGGCCTTCGCGCCCCGACGTTGCCGAGGCTTGGCGACCCGCATCGCGCGATGCGCAGCGAAGTCGGCGATTATATATGAACCGCTGGCGGCCGATCAACTCGCCGCCTTTTCTGCGCCTAGTTGATCGCGTCCTTCAGCGCCTTGCCGGGGCGGAACTTCGGCACCTTGGCGGCCTTGATCTTGATCGTCGCGCCGGTGCGCGGGTTGCGCCCGCTGCGCGCCGCGCGCTTGCCGACCGCGAACGTACCGAACCCGACCAGCGTCACCGTGCCGCCCTTGCGCAGCGTCGTGCGAACCGCGCCGACCAGCGCTTCGAGCGCCCGACCCGCGGCGGCCTTCGAGATGTCGGCCTGCTTCGCGATGTGGTCGATCAATTCGGTCTTGTTCACTGAAAACCCCCTCACTCCGGATTCGTGTTGGACGAGCGCTCGTGGCACTGCGCGCTTCGAGATGACGCTGCCTCGGGCAGCAGATGACGCGGGAAAGTGGAGCCGTATTAAATCGCCCGGCCCGGCCAGTGTCAAGCCGAGCCGGGGTCGTGAAATGGGCCGGTTTCCCTCTGTAATGCGGCCCCGGCGCTCAGTGCGTGACGACGTCTCCGCCGGTTCCCGTCGGCGCTGCAGCGACCGCCGTGCCGCTCGAGGCCGGAGCCTCCTCGGGAAGCGGTTGCGGCTGTCGCTCGAGCGCGATCTCGAGCACGCGATCGATCCACTTCACCGGCACGATCTCGAGCTTGTTCTTCACGTTGTCGGGAATCTCGGCGAGGTCCTTCACGTTCTCCTCGGGGATGAGCACCGTGCGGATGCCGCCGCGATGCGCCGCGAGCAGCTTCTCCTTCAGGCCGCCGATCGCGAGGACCTCGCCGCGCAGCGTGATCTCGCCGGTCATCGCGACGTCGGCGCGCACGGGGATGCCGCTGAGCACCGACACGAGCGCCGTCGTCATCGCAACGCCCGCGCTCGGCCCGTCCTTGGGCGTCGCACCCTCGGGCACGTGGATGTGGATGTCGCTCTTTTCGTAGAAGTCGTCCTTGATTCCGAGGCGCCGGGCGCGCCGGCGTACCACCGTCATCGCCGCCTTGATCGACTCCTGCATCACGTCGCCGAGCTTGCCGGTGAAGGTGGTCTTGCCCTTGCCGGGGATCGCCACCGCCTCGATCGTCAGCAGTTCGCCCCCGACCTCGGTCCAGGCGAGCCCGGTGACCTGCCCGACCTGGTTCTCCTTCTCGGCGATGCCGAAGCTGTAGCGCCGAACGCCCAGGAACTTGTCGAGGTTCTTGTTCGTGACGCTGATCTTCTTCTCCTGCTTCTTCAGCAGCAGCATCTTGACGACCTTGCGGCAGATCTTGCTGATCTCGCGCTCGAGCGAGCGCACGCCGGCCTCGCGCGTGTAGTAGCGAACGATGTCGCGCAGCGCGCTCTCGGCGATCGAGACCTCGGTCGCCTTCAGGCCCGTGTTCTTCATCTGCTTGGGCAGCAGGTAGCGCTGGGCGATGTTGACCTTCTCGTCCTCGGTGTAGCCGGACAGGCGGATGACTTCCAGCCGGTCGAGCAGCGCCGGCGGGATGTTCAGCGTGTTGGCGGTGGCCACGAACATCACGTCGGACAGGTCGTACTCGACCTCGACGTAGTGGTCGACGAAGGTCGAGTTCTGCTCGGGATCGAGCACCTCGAGCAGCGCCGAGGAAGGGTCGCCGCGGAAGTCCATCCCCATCTTGTCGACTTCGTCGAGCAGGTAGAGCGGATTGCGCACGCCGATCTTCGCGAGGTTCTGCAGGATCTTGCCCGGCATCGACCCGATGTAGGTGCGGCGGTGGCCGCGGATCTCGGCCTCGTCGCGCACGCCGCCCAGCGCCATGCGCACGAACTTGCGGTTCGTGGCGCGCGCGATCGACTGCCCGAGCGAGGTCTTGCCGACCCCGGGCGGCCCCACCAGGCACAGGATCGGAGCCTTGACCTTCTCGACCCGCTGCTGCACGGCCAGGTACTCGAGGATGCGGTCCTTGACCCGCTCGAGGCCCCAGTGGTCCTCGTTGAGCACCTTCTCGGCGTTGGCCAGGTCGTTGTTGATCTTGCTCTTCTTGCGCCACGGCAGGCCGACCAGCGTGTCGATGTAGTTGCGCACGACGGTCGCCTCGGCCGACATCGGCGACATC
>JAKOVA010000264.1 GCA_029782335.1 Actinomycetes bacterium
ACATGATGGGTGACGAGCACCAGCGGCGGTCCGGCGGGGCGTTTCAGGAGCCGGTCGAGCTGAGCCAGCAACTCTTCCCTGCCGCCGAGGTCGAGGCCGGCGTACGGCTCGTCCGCCAGCAGGAGGCCGGGGTCGTTCATCTGCGCCCGGGCCAGCAGCGTCCGCTGTCGTTCGCCGGAGGAGAGCGTCGAGAACGGGTGGCCGCCCCGTCCGTGTACCCCCATCTCCTCGAGGAGCCACGCGGCGCGGGCGCGGTCGTCGTCGTCGTAGGTGTTCCACCACGGCTCGAGCGCGGCGAATCGTCCACACATCACCACCTCGAGCGCCGAGAGGCCGGGGCGGATGAGATCCGCGAAGGCAGCGGAGACATAGCCGATCCTCCTTCGGAGCCGGCGCACGTCGGTCCGCCCGAGCTGCTCCCCGAGAACGGTCACCGATCCGCTCGAGGGATGGTCGTAGAGAGCCGCGACCCTCGCCAACGACGTCTTGCCCGATCCGTTCGGTCCGACCACGACCCAGCACTCGCCCGGGTGCACCGACCAGGTGATGTCCGTGAGGATCGCTGTCGACCCGCGTGTGAGGGTGACCTGGTCGAGGGCGAGCACGGGCGCGGGCATCCCGCCATCCTGACACCGTGTCATTGGACGGTTGGCCGGTCGTCGGCGGCGCGGCGCACAAGTAGCGTCGGGGGATCGTGACGACGCTCGGCCTGGTGGGAGCACTCGCCCTGATCCTCGCGAATGCCTTCTTCGTGGCCGTCGAGTTCGCGTTGGTCGCCGTCGATCGCACCGAAATGGATCTCGCTGCCTCGGCAGGGGACCGCCGAGCACGGCTGATCGTCGGGGGCCTGGATCGGCTGTCCTTTCATCTCTCCGGGGTGCAACTGGGAATCACCGTGAGCTCGGTGGTCCTTGGCTTCGTTGCAGAACCCGCGGTTGCATCGCTGTTGCGGGGACCGATCCGCATGTTGGTCGGAGCCCAGCATGCGCGCGCGGTCTCGCTCGTGGTCGCGTTGGCGCTCGCAACCGTCGTGCAGATGGTCATCGGGGAGCTCATCCCCAAAGCGCTCGCGGTCGCGCGTCCAGCGGCGACCGCTCGTGCGCTGGCCACGGCGATGACGTGGTACATGCGGATCTTCGCTCCTGCGATCCGGCTCTTCGGTGGAGCGGCCGACGGCGTCGTGCGCCTGTTCGGGATGGAACCCCGCGAGGAACTCAACACCGTCAGGTCTCGGCCGGAACTGATGCAGTTGGTGCGCGCCTCAGCGAACGACGGGACGCTCGACCGCACCGAGGCCGCGCTGCTGCAGCGGTCGTTTCGCTTCGGGGAGAAGGTGGCGGCCGATGCGCTGACCCCACGAACCGATCTGGTCAGCATCGATGTCGATGCTGTGGGTTCCGAGCTGTTGGAGCGCTCACTTCGTACGGGCCTCTCCCGCTTCCCGGTCACCTCAGGCGACGTCGACCACATCGTGGGCGTCGTGCACGTCAAGGCACTGTTGTCGCTTCCCTACGCCGAGCGCGACTCGGTGGGCGTGCGCGATCTGATGGCGGAGCCGTTCGTCGTGCCGGAGCAGCGCGACCTCGGACGACTGTTGCTGGAGATGCGCGAGCAGCGGATTCACCTCGCCGTCGTGCTCGACGAGTACGGCGGTACGGCCGGCATCATCACGCTGGAGGATCTCCTCGAGGAGATCGTCGGTGAGATCGACGACGAACACGATCCAGGCCGTCGGATCGCTCGCCCGCTGGGCAGGACACTGCTGATTCCCGGTGGCCTGCATCGCGACGAGGTGGAGGAGGTGACCGGCTTCCGCGTCCCCGACGGCGACTTCGAGACGATCGCCGGGTTCCTGCTCGATCGGTTCGGGCGGATCCCACGGCCGGGCGAGTCGGTTGAGGCGGACGGATGGACCTTCACGGTGATGGCGATGGATCGGCACCGCATTGATCTGGTGCAGGTGCGTCGACCACAACGGCGGGACTCCGACGATCGATCCTCACACGACGAGGCACGACACCGATGATGCTCGGCGCCGTCCTCGCGTCGCTCGCGTTGATCGTGGTCAACGGCGTGTTCGTCGCGACCGAGTTCGGCCTGTTGGTGTCGATGCGGACACGCCTGGAACCGCTCGCCGCCGAGGGTCGAATCGGGGCCCGTCAGGCGCTCAAGGCCATGAGCGCTCTCGGCCCGATGTTGGCCGGTACGCAACTGGGCATCACGATTGCTTCGCTGGTGCTCGGCTCAGTCGCCGAGCCTGCGGTCGGGGAGGTCGTCGAACGCCTCGGCGAGCGAATCGGGCTGCCGAGGGGCGTGGTCGAGGTCGTCGCGGTGGCGCTGGCCCTGGCGGTGGTGGTGTTTCTGCACCTGCTCATCGGTGAGATGGTGCCGAAGTCGATCGCGCTCACCGCCCCCGAGCGAACGCTGATGATCCTGGTCCTGCCGGTCGCCGCGTTCGTCTGGCTGTTTCGACCCGTCGTCGTGGTGCTCAACGCGCTCGCCCGGTTGGGGATTCGCGCGTTCGGAGTGGAACCCGCCGACGAACTCCGCACGAGCCACACCGCCGCGGAGCTCACCGCGATGATCGAGGAGTCAAGTGAGGAGGGGCTCCTCGAGGGAGAGGAACTCGAGTTGGTGACCCGCGCGCTCGCGCTGGTCGAGCGGCCGACGAGCGACATCATGGTGCCCAGGGACCGGATCGTCGCCGTCGATCGTCGGTGCAGCGTGGAGGACGCCGAGCGTGCCATCGAGTCGTCCGGCCACAGCAGGCTGTTGGTCACCGCGGACGACCTCGACCACGTCGTCGGGTTCGTTCATGTGAAAGATCTGCTCGAGGTCCCCGGTGCGGCACGATCGGATCGGTTGTCGGTCAGCGTTCGGTCGCACCTCGTCGTCGATGTCGACGAGACCCTCGGCGATGTGCTCGTCGCCATGCAGAACCGCCGCATTCATGTCGCGGTTGTGATCGACGACCGCGACATGACGGTTGGGATGGTCACCCTCGAGGACATCCTTGAGTCGGTCGTCGGCGACATCGTCGACGAGTCCGACCGAGATGGGTGATGGGTGTGTCGGTGCCGTAGCGGGCGACGCGATCGAGTGTCCCTACGCGCCGACGGCGTGATACCCCCCATCGACGTGAATGATCTCCCCCGTTGTCTGGGGGAGCCAGTCCGACAGAAGTGCGACGCAGGAACGAGCGACTCCCGCGGCGTCGCCGACGTCCCATCCCAGCGGGGCGCGTGTCGACCACGCGTCCTCGAACGCGGCGAAACCCGGGATCGACTTCGCCGCCATCGTGCGGATCGGCCCGGCTGCGATGAGATTCACCCGGATTCCCCGCTCGCCGAGTTCGCGTGCGAGATACCGGTTGAGCGATTCCAGCCCGGCTTTGGCGACACCCATCCAGTTGTACGCCGGCCACGCGACCCCGGCGTCGAAGTCCAACCCGACGATGGAGCCGCCGTTGGTCATCAACGGCGCGACCGCATCGACGAGGGTCTTGAGGGAATACGTCGAGATCTCGATCGCCGTCGCGACGTCGTTCCACGGGGCGTCGAGAAAGTCCTCGCCGAGACACGACGGCGGGGCAAAGCCAATCGCATGCAGTGCCCCGTCGACACGGCCCCATCGTTGCGCCAGGTGATCCCGGAGTTCCCCGACGTGGTCGGCCACGGTGACATCGAACTCCAACACCTCGACTTCGCCGGGGAGCTTGCGTGCGACACGTCGGGTGAGGTTGAGCCCGCGCCCTGCGCCGGTGAGGATCACCTCCGCTCCCTCGGCGATCGCCAACTCGGCGACGCCGTAGGCGAGCGAGGCATCCGTGAGGACGCCGGTGATGAGAAGCTGCTTTCCGTCGAGGATGCCCATTCGCCGACGGTAGGTCGCTGCGAGACCTCGCAGTAGTTACCCGCTGGTAGCCGGAGGAGGTACCCGTGGGTACAGTCGACCCGATGCAGATCGGCGTGTTGGGTGGAACGGGACCAGCGGGCAGCGGCCTCGCCGTGCGGCTCGCGTCAGCGGGTTTCGACGTGGTGATCGGATCCCGGTCGAAATACCGGGCGCTCGAAGTCCGCGACAAGCTCGACGCCAAGTGGGCTGAGCGTTCGTTGCCGCTCGCTGCGGGTGACAACGAAACCGCCGCCGGGGCTGAGGTCGTCGTGGTCGCGACGCCGTGGGATGCGGCGGCCGCGACGGTCGCGGAGGTCGCACCGAAGCTGCGGGGCAAGGTGGTGATCTCGATGGCGAACGCCCTGGCGAAGGTCGGTCACGAGTTCCAGCCGCTCGTGCCGCCGAGAGGCTCGGTGGCAGCGTCGGTGCAAGCGGCGGTACCACACGCGCTGGTCGCAGCGGCGATGCACCACGTCCCGGCCAAGGAACTCGGCGATATCGCTCGGCCGGTGGAGAGCGACGTGCTCGTGTGCAGCGATCATCCCTCGGCGACCGCGACGACCCTGGAGATCGTCCGGCGCCTGCCCGATCTCCGCCCCCTCGACGCCGGAGAGTTGTCCAACGCTGCGCCGATCGAAGCGTTCGCGGCGGTGCTGCTCCAGGTCAACATGAAGTACAAGACCCGCGTCGCGATTCGCTTCACAGGCCTCGACGGCAAGATCGACTGAGCGCCCCGCCCTGCCGCGAACGTGCGGCACTCCCTCCTTCCTCCGAACTGCGGCACTCCCTCCTTCCTCCGAACTTGCGGGGGTTTTCGCCCTCTGGTGTCGGTTTTCTACGCAGGTTCGGTGGGGTGGGGTGGGTTGGGCGGTCGCCTTGCTCCGAACTTGCGGCGGTTTTCGACCTCTGGTGTCGGTTTTGTACGCTGGTTCGGTGGGGTGGGGTGGGGTGGGCGGTCGCCTTGCTCCGAACTGGCGGCGGTTTTCGACCTCTGGTGTCGGTTTTCTACGCAGGTTCGGCGGGCTGGGGTGGGTCGGGCGGTCGCCTTGCTCCGAACTTGCGGCGGTTTTCGCCCTCTGGTGTCGGTTCTCTACGCAGGTTCGGCGGGCTGGGGTCGGGTGGGGTGGAGTTGGTGGCGCGGCACCGGTGGGGTGGTGGTGTGCCGGTCGAGGGTAGGTTGCCGTTCCGTGCGTCTGTACGACACCGCGAGGGACTCCGTGGTGGCTTTCGAGCCGGGCCGAATCGTCACCATGTACACGTGTGGAATCACGCCGTACGACTCGACGCATCTGGGCCACGCGGCCACCTACCTCGGCTACGACGTGCTCCAGCGCCGCCTCCGCGACCTCGGGCACGAAACGCGATGCGTCCGCAACATCACCGACGTCGATGACTCGATCCTCGGCAAGGCGCGTGAGATCGGTGTTCACTATCTCGATCTCGCGGCAGCGGAGGTCGCGCGGTTCGACCGCGACATGGTCACGCTGAACACGCTGCCGTCGTGGGCGGAACCCCGGGCGACGAGCGCGATCGCGGACATTCGTGGCTTCATCGGCATGGTGCTCGACGAGGGATACGCCTACCAGGCGGGCGGTGCCGTCTATTTCGAGGTCGCGAAGTTCCCGAAGTTCGGCCAGGTCTCCCACTACAGCCGCAGCCAGATGCTCGAGTTCGCTGCGGAGCGCGGCGGCAACGTCGATGACCCCAACAAACGCGACCCGCTCGACTTCGTCCTCTGGCAGCCCTCGGAGCCGGATGAACCCTCGTGGGAGTCGCTGTGGGGGCCGGGCCGGCCCGGCTGGCACATCGAGTGCTCGGCGTTGTGTCTCCGGGAACTCGACACGACGATCGACCTCCACGGCGGTGGTGCCGACCTGATCTTTCCGCATCACGAGTGCGAGGCGGCCCAGTCGGAGGCAGCCACCGGCGAACCGTTGGTCCGACACTGGATGCACCAGGCGATGGTCCGGATGGACGGCGAGAAGATGTCGAAGTCGCTGGGGAACCTCGTCTTCGTCTCTGATCTGGTCGAGCACTGGCATCCAATGGCCGTCCGTCTGGCGGTCATCGGGCACCACTACCGCGATTCGTGGGAGTGGAACGACGAACTCATGCCGAATGCGCAGGAGCGATTCGAACGCTGGCGTGCGGCGGGCAACGGATCGGGTGGTCTCGATGCAGCTCGCGCCGCGCTCGACGACGATCTCGACACCCCGGGAGCGATCGAGGCGATCGACCGTGCGGCCCAATCCGGTGTCGGCGTGAGCGAGGCCGCGGCGCTCCTCGGCGTCGAGCTTGCCTGAGGAGCTTCGCAGCGGCCGCGATTCCAGCGCGAAACTCCACGCGACAATGTTCATTGTCGGGCAGAATGGGCCGACCGGAACGCATGACGTCGTGAGAGGAGGTTGTGGTGACCCGAAGCGCAGGACAAATCCAAACCGCAGCCAAGGTGGTACTCACGCCGTTGTTCCGCTTCGCGTGGCGAGTCCACGTCGAGGGTGCTCACCACATTCCTCGAAGTGGGCCGGCGATCATCGCCCCCAATCACACGTCGGTGCTTGACTCCTTCTTCGTCCCGCTCGTCTTGAAGCGACGCATCACCTACGTCGGCAAAGCCGAGTACATGGACGACTGGAAGACCCGCCTGCTCTTCCCGGCGATGGGCATGATCCCTATCGATCGGTCCGGGGGCGACGCGTCGGCTCGTGCGCTCGACGCGTCAGCGGCGATCCTCAACGCCGGAGAGCTCTTCGGGATCTACCCAGAGGGGACCCGTTCGCGCAACGGCCACCTGCACCGCGGCCACACGGGCGTTGCTCGCCTGGCGCTTCGGACCAGGAGCCCGATCGTTCCGGTCGGGATCATCGGATCCTGCGACGTGCAGCCGCCCGATGCGAAGCTGCCCCGCCCGTTCCGCGAGGTCACGATCCGTTTCGGTGCTCCGATCGATGTCGAGCGCTATCAGGACCGGGCGAACGACCCGTTGGTGTTGCGTCAGATCACCGACGAGGTGATGTACGAGATCCGCAACCTCTCGGGCCAGCACTACATCGACCAGTACGCAACAAAGCAGCACGAGTCGATCCCCGCCGAGCCGGCAGTTGTTGGTCCCCGATCGGAACCATCGGCCGGATCGCATGAGGGAACCGACGCCGAGGCCGTCGACAACGGTGCGTCGGAGCGTGATCACGGAGGCGTCGAGGGAACCGTCGACCTCGACACGGCGGTCGACCCCCGCTCCTCGACGGAGGTGCTCCGCTCGCGTCCCCTCGTCGACCTCGTCAACCTCTGACGAACGCCGCGGCCGTCGCCTCCACGTCGAGAACTCTGCACGGGGGCCACGGAGCCCACCGGTAGTCTCGGCGCCATGTCCGACATCTCGATCACGTTGCCCGACGGAACCGTTCGCACCCTTGCCGAGGGCGCGACCGGGACCGACTTGGCGACGGCGATCGGCCCGGGACTCGCCAAGGCGGCGTTGGTGATGGAGGTCGACGGTTCCGCGCAGGATCTCGCGGCGCCGCTGCATGACGGGGAGGTGGTCCGGTTCGTGACCGACCGCGATCCGGGGGCCCTGGAGCACCTCCGCCACTCCACCGCACACGTGCTCGCTCAGGCGGTGCTCGGGATGTGGCCGGGCGCAACGTTCGCGGGCGGCCCGCCGATTGAAGATGGCTTCTACTACGACTTCGAACTGCCGGGCGGGGCGACCTTTTCCGACGCCGACCTCGAGCGCATCGAAGCGCGCATGCGGGAGATCATCGCCGCCGACCAGCCCTTCGAACGGGTCGAGTTGCCCGTCGACGAGGCCAGGGCACTCATGGCGGATCACCCCTACAAACGTGCGTTCATGGACGCTGCCGCCGCCGGCGACGACGCTGAGGGTGAAGCGTCCGGTGGTTCGACGATCAGCTTCTATTGGAACCGCCCGCCGGGTGCCGACGCCGGGTTTGTCGACATGTGCCGGGGCCCGCACGTCCCCAGCACCGGCCACCTCGGCCATTTCAAGCTGATGCGCGTCGCGGGGGCCTACTTCCGGGGATCCGAGAAGAACCCGATGCTCCAGCGCATCTACGGCACGGCGTGGGCGTCCAAGAAGGATCTCGCCGCCCACCTGCACCGTCTCGAGGAGGCGGCGAAGCGTGATCACCGCAAGTTGGGCGCAGAACTCGACTTGTTCAGCTTCCCCGAGGAGATCGGTTCGGGCCTCGCCGTCTTCCATCCCAAAGGCGGCATCGTGCGCCGTCTGATGGAGGACTACTCACGTCAGCGGCACGAGGCGGCGGGCTATGAGTTCGTGTACTCGCCCCACATCACCAAGGGTGAGCTCTTCGAAACCTCGGGCCACCTCGAGTGGTACGCGGACGGCATGTACCCGCCGATGGAACTCGATCCGGGTGCTGGTGGGCAGGGGACGAACTACTACCTCAAGCCGATGAACTGCCCGTTCCACATCCTCATCTACCGCTCGCGGACGCGTTCGTATCGCGACCTGCCGTTGCGGTTGTTCGAGTTCGGGACGGTGTACCGCTACGAGAAGTCGGGTGTGGTTCACGGCCTGACCCGCGCCCGGGGATTCGCGCAGGACGACGCCCACATCTTCACCACGAAGGAGCACATGGCGGAAGAGATTTCGTCGCTGCTCGATTTCGTGCTCGATCTGCTGCGCGATTACGGCCTCGACGACTTCTACCTCGAGTTGTCGACCAAGCCCGAAGGTAAGGCGATCGGCAGCGACGCCGAATGGGAGGAAGCGACCGAGGCGCTGCGGGTCGCGGCGTCCTCGAAAGACCTGGAGTTGGTGCTCGACCCGGGCGGTGGCGCCTTCTACGCCCCCAAGATCTCCGTGCAGGCGCGTGATGCGATCGGACGTTCGTGGCAGATGTCGACCATCCAGGTCGACCTCATGCTCCCGCAACGATTCGACCTCTCCTACGTCGGCGCAGACGGCGCCAAACACCGCCCCGTCATGATCCACCGGGCGCTGTTCGGTTCGGTGGAGCGCTTCTTCGCGGTCCTTCTCGAGCACTATGCGGGAGCGTTTCCGGCCTGGTTGGCTCCGGTGCAGGCGAGGGTGCTGCCCGTCGCCGAATCGCATCAGTCCTATGCGGCGTCGGTCGCTGCCCGCCTCTCCGCGGATCGGTTCCGGGTCGAGGTCGCTGACGCCGGCGACTCGTTGGGGAACCGCATCCGTCGCGCGAAGGGCGAGAAGTTGCCGTACGTGCTGGTGGTCGGTGACGACGACGTCGCCGCTGGCACCGTCGGGGTGAACGCACGCGGCAACGAGGTCGAACGGGGCGTCCCCCTCGAGGAGTTCGCCCGTCGCCTCCAGCGCGACGTCGAGTCGCGGGCCTAGCCGGGCGGTACCGCAGTGCCGATGGAACACCTTTGGGCGACGTGGCGCTCGAACTACGTGACGGGCGTGTCCGACTCGCGCTCCGTACCAGGCGATGGCGACCCCGAGGGTCGCTCGCTGTTCGAGCGGATTCTCTTGGCGCCGGGCGACGACCGTGAGAAGGGGATCATCGCCCGCGGCACGCACACGTTCGTGATCCTCAACCGATTCCCCTACACCGTCGGGCATCTCATGGTGTTGCCGTTGCGGGCGGTCGCGGATCTCGAGGCGTTGAGCCCCCTGGAACACGAGGAACTGTGGTCGACGGTGACCCGCGCGGTGGTGGCGCTGAAGGCAGCGCTGCGTTGCGACGGAGTGAACGTCGGCCTCAACCTCGGCGCGCCTGCGGGTGGCTCACAATCGGATCACCTCCACGTCCACTGCGTCCCACGTTGGGTGGGCGACGCGAACTTCATTTCGGTCGCCGCCGAGACACGGGTCCTGCCGTTGTCGCTGGAGCAGGCTTGGGAGTCGGTGGTCGGGGCGTGGGAGGCTGGCTCGTGATGGCCGACGAAGCAGCCGATCTTCATGAAGACGCCGTGAGCGACGACGAGGTCGTCGACGAGTTGCCGGAGGACCTCGACGCCTCCGGGGCGCTCATGGTGACGTTCCCGAACAACAGTCGCCGCCGCATCCCCGCCGTGCTGTACCTCCTGATGGGCGCAGCGGCGGTCGTGTCCGCCGTGGCGTGGCGGGGCTCGGCGTCGGTCAACGCCGGCCTCGCGGTCGCCGGCGCCTTGCTGTGCGCGTTCGCGGTGTACGGACTGGTTGCCGGCCGGACGATGCGCTTTGACGAGGGTGAAGCCCTGGTCGCCGCGGCTCGGCAGGTCGGCTTCGCCGTCGGACACGCATCGGCGCAGATGGCGTGGCGCGGCGTGTGGTCGCGTCCGGTGTGGCGGTTGTTGATCTACTCGGATGAACCTCGCCCGAAGCAGCGAGCAATGGTGATCGTCGACGGCGCAACCGGTGAGGTCATCGAATGGTTCGCCGAGGAGAACCCCGAGGATTGGTCGGCGTTCGTGTGATGAGGCTCCGCGCCACGGGGAGGGGATCCGACGTGTTGGTCGCTGATGGGGGTACCGTCGATGCCGGGTCGCGGATGCTGGCATCCCGCCCCGTGTGCTAACTTGAGTTAGCACCCACTCTTCCTCGAGGAGGCCCGTCGTGTTGGACGGACAGTTCCGAAGCCAGATCGACGCACTGGTTCAACCCGTGGGCCGGAGCGCGAAGCGGATCGGAATCTCCGCCGACGTGATCACCGGGATCGGGGTCGTGATGGCGCTGGCTTGTGCGGTCGCGATCGGCCTAGGCAACCTGCCGCTGGGGCTGTTGTTGATGATCCTCGCCGGTATCCCCGACCTCATCGACGGGGCGATCGCGAAGGCGTCCGGAACGGCGCACGCCCGCGGGGCGTTCTTCGATTCGGTCACCGACCGCCTCTCCGATGCGCTGATCTTCGGTGGCGTGGCCTGGTACTACGCCCGTACCGACCGTGGGTCGTTGGTGCTCCTGCCGTTCGCGGTGTACGCCTCGGCATCGATCGTCTCCTACATCCGCGCGAAGGCCGATGCGCTGGGCTTCGACGGTCACGTCGGGGTCATCGAGCGTGCCGAGCGGTTCATCATTCTCGGGCTCGGGTTGCTCTTCGGCGGTCTCCTGGCGTGGACGCTCGCACTGTTGCTCGTGCTGAACGTGGTCACGGCCTCGCAGCGTTTCGTGGCTGTGTGGCGGCAGGCGTCGGCTTCCAAGCCGGCGGTGGTGCGCTCGCAGCGCCGCCGTCGCCGTGCAGCGGAGACCTCGGCAGCCGAGCGCTGGCGGGCTCGTCGTCTTGACGCGCGCGAGCGCTCACCGCAGCGCCGCCGCCCGAACCGCTGAGCGTCGGGGTGTCGATCACCCGCCGGCTGAAGGGGGAGCTGACCGTCGGGGCCTACCGTGCGGGCGGCGCGTTCGCCCGCTTCGCACCGCCGCCGATCGGGCGCCAGGTCACCAACGCCGCGTCCTGGGCGGCCCGGCACGCAGCGGGCGGTCGTCGTGACATCGTCGAGCGGAACCTACGTCGCATCTACGGGCCCGATCTCCGCGGCGCGCAACTGGATCGCCGGGTGCAAGCGACCTTCGACTCCTACGCCCGCTACTACTACGACTCGTTCCGCCTCCCGTCGATGGACGCGGGAGCGATTGCTGCGGGAATCCACGTCGAGGGAGTCGAACACATCAACGCCGCGATGGCCGATGGTCCGGTCGGCCCGGTCCTGGCGCTGCCACACCTCGGAGGTTGGGAGTGGGCGGCGGCGTGGATCACCAAGGTTCGCGGCTGGGGTCTCGCCGCGGTGGTGGAAGAACTGGACCCACCCGAGTTGTTCGATTGGTTCCTTCGGTTCCGCGAGTCGCTGGGGATGAACATCATCCCCCTTGGCCCGGATGCGGCGGCGCGCGTGGCCACCGCAGCGCTCGACCGTGAGGTAGTGTGTCTGCTGTCCGATCGTGACATTGGCGGCAACGGCGTCGAGGTCGAGTTCTTCGGTGAGCGGACCACCCTCCCGGCGGGGCCTGCGGTGATGGCGCTGCGGACGGGGTGTCGGATCCTGCCGACGGCGGTGTATTTCAACGAGGGCGACGGCGTCACCGGCGTTGTCCGACCGCCGCTGCCGGTGCAGCGGGAGGGCCGACTTCGCGAGGACGTGGCGCGGATCACCCAGGCGCTCGCGTCAGAACTGGAAGTTCTGATCCGTCGGGCGCCCGAGCAGTGGCACCTGATGCAACCCAACTGGCCCAGCGACCGCAAGGACGTTCCGCACACCGGCGCTTGACCCGTAGGATCGGCCACCGTGCGAGTCGGCCTGATCTGCCCGTACAGCATGTCCATCCCCGGCGGCGTGCAGAACCAGGTGCTCGGTCTGGGTCGAGCGTTCCGCAGCCGTGGGTGTGAGGTGCGGGTGCTGGCGCCGACCGACGGTCCGCCACCGGAGCCGTGGATCACGTCGTTGGGTCCGACCTTGTTGAACCCCTCGAACGGTTCGGTCGCTCCCGTTGCCCCGAACCCACCCACCCAGCTCCGGGCGATTCGTGCCTTGTGGGACGACGACTTCGATGTGGTGCACGTCCACGAACCCCTGTGTCCGGGGCCGACGGTGACCGCGGTGGTGATGAAGACAGCGCCAATGGTCGGAACGTTCCACGCTGCGGGCGACCAGCCGGCCTACAAGTACCTCGGGTGGCTGGCGCGCAGCCTGGCCCGACGCCTCGATGTGAAAGTCGCGGTGTCCAACGACGCGAAGGCGCTCGCCGAGACGGCGATTCCCGGTGACTGGAAGGTCCTCTTCAACGGGGTCGAGGTCGAGCGGTTCCGGGTGGCGCCCTGGGAGCGACCCGATGATCGCCGGGTGGTGCTCTTCGTGGGCCGTCACGAGGAGCGAAAAGGCCTCGCGGTGCTGTTGGAGGCATTCCGGACGCTGCCGGGCGACACCGTGCTGTGGGTGGTGGGGGACGGACCGCAAACCGACGAGCTCCGCCGCCGTCACGCGGACGATGATCGCATCGAGTGGCTCGGACGGGTGTCCGACGCGGAGCGCAACGGCCGAATGGCCGCTGCGGACGTGTTCTGCGCGCCGAGCCTCGGCGGAGAGTCCTTCGGGATCATCCTTCTGGAGGCCATGGCGGCAGGTGCGCCGGTGGTCGCATCGGACATCTCCGGGTATGTCGCGGTGGCGGGGACGCTCGCGGGGTCACCTCCCGCCGCGTTGCTGCCCGCCGCCGGTGACCCCGTCGCACTCGCCGCGGCGTTGTCGAGCGTGCTCGACGATACGGACGTCGCCGCGGAGCTTCGCCGCTCCGGTGCCGAGCGGGCGGAGCACTTCAGCATGGATCGACTCGCCGAGGAGTACCTCCATCTCTATGCGGGCCTCGGCGCGTCCCTAGACTGACCGCGATGCCCGCCCTGCTAGCCGTGTCCACCGGCGTGATCGTGCTCATCGTCATCGTCGTGTTGGTGGTCCTGCTCGTCGGTTACGGGATCGCGAAGTACAACGGGCTCATCTCGATGCGGAACAAGATCGAGAACGCGTACGCCCAGATCGACGTGCAGCTCAACCGTCGCCACGACTTGATTCCGAACCTCGTCGAAACGGTCAAGGGCTACGCGAAACACGAGGCCTCAACGCTCGAGGCGGTGATCGCCGCTCGGAACGCTGCGACCGCCGCGTCGGGGCCCGCCCAGCAGGCGCAGGCGGAGAACGCGCTGACCGGTGCGCTGAAGTCGCTCTTCGCGGTCGCCGAGGCCTATCCGGACCTCAAAGCGAATGCCGGCTTCCAGCAGCTGCAGACAGAGTTGTCCACCACCGAGGACCGCATCGCCTACGCCCGGCAGTACTACAACGACAACGTTCGTGCCTACAACGAGGGGATCCAGAAGTTCCCCGCCAACCTGGTCGCCGGAGCCTTCCACTTCTCCGAGCGGGAGTACTTCGAGGCCGACGAAACCTCGCGGCAGAACGTTCAGGTCGACTTCGGCTCATGACACCGCTCGACGCCATGCTGGACGAACGCGCGCGGGCGAACCGCGAGGCGGTGTTCCGGCTCCGGATCCGACACGCCCTCTGGCCCGCAGTCGCCGCCGGCGTTGTGGTCGCCGTGGCTCTGGCGCTGTTGGTCCACATCGTCGTCGGACTGATCGCCGGCCTCGTGGTGGGCGGAGCGGTCGGATGGTGGCGATGGACGGCGATCGACGCCGCAGCGGTGCCGACGCTCCTGGAGTTGATCGGGGCCCGACCGGCAACCGAATCGGAGTTCCCTCGTTACCTGAACCTCATCGAGGGACTCTCGATGAGTTCGGGTATTCCGGCTCCGGGGCTCTACGTCCTCGACGATCCGGCGGCCAACGCAGCAGCGTTCGGTGCGGGGTCATCCGCCGCGTTGGTGGCGACCACCGGTCTGCTGCACGGTGTCACCCGCGTCGAGCTCGAAGGGGTCCTCGCTGAAGAACTCGCCAGGATTCGCGTCGGTGACGCGGAGCTCGCCGGATACGGCGCCCTGTTGGTGTGCGGACCGCTGCTGCACCAGCCAGGGCAGAGCCCGCCTCCGCCGACCAAGGTGAGTCGACTCGATCGTCTCGCGACGCTCCTCGACGCTCAGCGTCACTTTCTCGCCGACATGTCCGCGGGATCGCTCACCCGCTACCCACCTGGGTTGCGCGGTGCGTTCGTTCGGATGTCGGGGATCGGCACCACCGTCAGTGGCGTGACCTGGGGGGCCGCCCACCTGTGGATGTGCGATCCCCTTCCCGTCGCCGAGGGCGGTGGCGGCGCCGGTGGGTCGGCACGCACCGACCATCCCCCGATCCAGCATCGAATCGATCTGCTGGCAGAGCTCTGAAAGGAGCCTCCGTTGCCAACCACTTCCTTCCGTCGGATCCTCGCGTCCGCGTTGGCGTGCAGTCTCGCGCTCGTCGCGTGCGGTGGAGGCGAGTCCAGCGCTCCGAGCCGCTCGACGACTTCGGTGGCGCCGACGACCACCGAGCAGACCACCACGACCGAACCGGGCGCACCGCCGCCGATCGCTCCGCTCACCGGTCTCGAAGCAACCGGTGATCAGATCGCCCGGATAGGCCGGCCGGCCTTGGCGGTCAAGATCGACAACTCACCCGAGGCCCTTCCGCAGTGGGGTGTCAACAACACCGACATCGTCTATGAGATCCAAGTCGAGGGGATCAGCCGTCTGATGGCGATCTTCCACTCCCAGGACGCAGCGCAGGTTGGCCCGACGCGCTCGGCCCGGATGAGCGATCCGCCGATCCTCGCGATGTTCGGCCAACCGATCTTCGGGTGGTCCGGAGCGAATCGTGGCGTCACCAAGGCCGTCCGAGCGGCTGGCTACATCAACAACGCGGACGCCATCGATGCGCCCAAGGAGTACAAGCGGACGAAGGCCCGCAAGAAGCCTCACAACCTGTTGACCTCCACGACGGGTCTCTACTCCCACGCTCGCCCCGATGAGGGGGCGCCGCCGCAGCAGTTCCAATACCTCGGCGCAGGTGAATCGAACGCCACAGCGGCGCCATTGTCGGGGCTGAACGTCCGGGTCGGGACCACACCGTCGACCTGGGTGTGGGACGCAGCGACGAGCTCGTATCGGCGTTGGGAGTACAACAAGGTGCACGGCACCGACCAGGGCCAGGTCACCGCCACCAACGTGGTGGTGCTTGCGACGCGGTACACGACACCGAAGAGCCCCATCGCGCAGACCGTCGGCGCAGGAAACGCCCTGGTGCTGACAGGCGGAACCGCGGTGTCGGGGGTCTGGACACGTCAGTCCCAGGTCGATCAGTGGACGCTCACCGCCACCGACGGGTCGATCATCAAGCTGAACCCGGGCCGCACCTGGATCGAGCTCGCCGATCACCCGTGGGGCCCGATCACCCCGGAGGCCGCTGCGGGGTTGATGGCGGGCGGACGGTAAACTGCCGATCCCATCGCGAGCGGCGCAGCGCGCCGGAGGACGACATGAGCGATCACGAAACCGGCACGGTCCGCGTCAAGCGAGGCCTCGCGGAGATGCTGAAGGGCGGCGTCATCATGGACGTCGTCAACGCCGAGCAGGCACGTATCGCCGAGGACGCCGGCGCCTGCGCGGTGATGGCCCTCGAGCGGGTGCCATCCGACATCCGCCGTGACGGTGGCGTCGCCCGGGCGAGCGACCCGGAGATGATCGATGGGATCAAGGCGGCGGTCACGATCCCGGTCATGGCGAAGGCCCGCATCGGCCACTTTGTCGAGGCACAGATGCTGCAGGCACTCGGTGTCGACTATGTCGACGAATCGGAAGTGCTCACGCCCGCTGACGAAACCCACCACATTGACAAGTGGGCGTTCACCGTCCCCTTCGTGTGCGGCGCGACCAATCTCGGCGAGGCGCTGCGCCGTATCTCCGAGGGCGCCTGCATGATTCGCTCCAAGGGCGAGGCGGGCACGGGCAACATCGTCGAAGCCGTGCGGCACCTTCGCTCGATCCTCGGTGATATCCGCAAGATCACCCAGGCCGACCCGGCAGAGCAGTTCGAGTGGGCGAAGCGGCTGCAGGCGCCCCTCGGCCTCGTCCAGGAGATCCACGACACCGGGGCGCTGCCGGTTCCGCTGTTCTGTGCGGGTGGGGTTGCGACCCCGGCCGATGCGGCGCTCGTCATGCAGTTGGGGGCAGAAGCGGTCTTCGTCGGTTCCGGCATTTTCAAGAGCGAGCACCCTGCGGTCATGGCAAAGGCGGTCGTCGAGGCCACCACGCATTTCAACGACCCCGACATCCTGGTGAAGGTCAGTCGTGGCCTCGGTCGCTCGATGCCGGGCCTCGAAATCGGCACGCTCGAAACCCGGCTCGCCGATCGGGGCTGGTAGCCCATCGGCCCGACCATCGGAGTTCTGGCGCTCCAGGGCGCGTTTGCCGCCCATGAGCGCATGCTCACGGGCCTCGGCGTCGCGACCCGCCAGGTCCGCCAACCTGGTGACCTCGTCGGCCTCGACGCGGTGGTGATTCCCGGCGGCGAATCGTCGACGATGTCGTTGCTCGCCGAGCGCTCGGGACTCCTCGACTCGCTCGCGGATCGCTTGGGCGCCGGCCTTCCCGCCTTCGGGACGTGCGCGGGTGCGATCCTGCTGGGTCGCGAGATACTCGACGGGCGACCTGACCAACGCTGCCTGGGAGTCATCGACATCGCCGTTCGCCGCAACGCCTATGGCCGACAGGTGGACTCCTTCGAGGAGCCGCTCACCGTCGTCGGGCTCGACTCGCCGTTAGTCGGGGCGTTCATCCGGGCGCCCGTCATCGAGTCGGTGGGACCCACGGTCGAGGTGCTCTCCGAGATCGACGCGATCGACGGTGCTCGTCAGCCCGTCCTGTGTCGCGAGCGTACGATCACGGTCTGCACATTCCACCCGGAGCTGGGTGACGACACCCGACTCCACGAGATGTTCATCGAGTCGATCTGAGGCGGTATGTCCGGACATTCCAAGTGGGCGACGATCAAGCACAAGAAGGGCGCTGCGGACAAGGCTCGCGGCAAGCTGTTCGCGAAGCTGATCAAGCAGGTTGAGGTCGCCGCTCGTCAGGGCGGCGGTGATCCCGACTCGAATCCGACGCTGCGGACGATGTTCCAAAAGGCGCGCGACAACTCGGTACCGCTCGACACCATCTGGAAGGCGGTGCGGCGCGGCACCGGCGAAGAAGAGGGTGTCACCTACGAGTCGATCACCTACGAGGGGTATGCACCCGGGGGCGTTGCCGTCTATGTCGAGACGCTCACCGACAACCGCAACCGAACCGGCCCGGAGATCCGTGCGCTGTTCTCCAAGAACGGTGGGTCGATGGCCGAGCCGGGTGCCGTCGCGTGGCAGTTCGACCGCAAGGGCATCGTCGTGGTCGCGGGCGACGCCGACGAAGAGGAACTGATGATGGTCGCCCTCGACGGGGGCGCGGAAGACATCGCTCGGCAGGGCGACGAGTGGCACGTGACGTGCGCTCCGGCCGACACGATGGCGGTGCGTGACGCCATTGACGGCGCGGGAATCACGGTGACGTCGGCGGACCTCACGATGATCCCCTCGACGATCGTCACGATCGACGCTCCGGATGCGGCAAAGGCGATTCTTCGCGTGATCGAAGCGCTCGACGATCACGACGACGTGCAGGAGGTCTACGCGAACTTCGACATCACCGATGATGTCGTCGCCGCGCTCGGATGACGCTCCGGGTGGGTGACGCGGCACCCGCGTTCACCCTCGACGGAATCGATGGGCGCACCGGGGTCCGCTGCGAGTACCGGCTCTCTGACGGTTACGGCAAACCGCAGATCGTGGTCTTCTATCCGGCGGACAACACCCCGGTGTGTACCGAACAACTCGTCAGCTATACGGCGGGGATCGGTGAACTCGCCCGCTTCGACGCCAGGGTGCTCGCGCTGAGTCCACAGTCGCTGGAGAGCCATGCCGACTTCGCCGCCCGACACGGTGGTTTCGCGTTCCCGCTGCTGTCGGACACCGACGCGAGGGTCGGCGAGGCGTACGGCATCCTCGGACTCCTCAACCTGTACCGGCGATCGGTCTTCGTGCTCGATGACGGCGGTCGGATCCGATTCCTCCACCGCGCCATCGGCCCCGGCCTTCGCTTCGTGCCGATCGAGACGATCGCGGAGCATCTCGAACCCATCTCGTCGTAGCGAGACCGCAACAGGGGGAACCACGTGGACTACGAGTGCGAGATCCGTCGTACCACCCATGGGGTCGCACACATTCGTGGCCGATCCCTGCCCGATGTCATCTTCGGGCAGGCGTACGCGATTGCCGCTGACCATCTGGCGACGATCGCCGATCAGGTGCTGAAAGTCCGGAGTGAACGGTCCGCGGTGTTCGGACGAGGCGACGCCGACTGCCACGTCAACTCCGACTTCGGGTACCTCGCCATGGGGATCACCCCGTGGGCGGAACGGATGGCGGCGACACAGCCGGACCACGTCGTCGCCGTCGTCGAGGCGTACGCGGCCGGACTCAACCGCTGGCTGGCTGATCACGGCACCGATGCGCTCCCCGCGTGGTGTCGGGGAGCCGAGTGGGTGCGACCGATCGATCCGCTCGACCTGTTCCGTCTGTACGCCGACATGGCCCTGATGGCGTCGGGTCGAAACGTCGCCGAGTTCGTCGGTGCGGCGCAGCCTCCGGGCGCGCCACCCGGCGCCCGCCCGAACCGTCCGCTCGTCGATGACGATCGGCCGGGCTCCAACGGCTGGGCATTGGGCGGCGAGGTCACCGAGGACGGCAGGGGAGTGGTGGTCGCGAATCCGCACTTCCCGTGGTACGGCGACGGCCGCTTCTGGGAGTGTCACCTGAGCGTCCCCGGCGAGTTGGACGTCTACGGGGTGTCGTTGGTCGGCGCGCCCGGTGTGCAGATCGGCTTCAACCGTGACGTCGCGTGGACCCACACCTTCTCTGCGGGGCACCGGTTCACCTTCAACTCGCTGTCGCTCGATCCCGACGACCCGACCCGGTACCGCTTCGGTGACGAGATGCGGCAGATGACCTCGACGGTGCACTCGATCGAGGTGGCGCGCGAGGACGGCTCGACCGAGATGCTCGAACGGACGATGTGGTCATCTCAGTACGGGCCCATGCTGGATGTCCCACTCCTCGGTTGGAGCGATTCGCTGGCCTTCTCGCTCGCTGATCTCAACCACGGCAACGACCGCTTCCTCGCGCAGTACCTCGCGATGGACGTCGCCGACAGCGTCGAGTCGCTGCGGGAAGCGGTTCGACAACACCAGGGCCTGCCGTGGGTGAACGTGATCGCAGCCGATCGCTCCGGCGAGGTGTGGTACGCGGATCCCTCGCCAACTCCGAACCTTCGGCCGGAGGCCGAGGCGCGTTTCGATGCCGCCGTGGCGACCGATCCGGTGACGATGCTCTTCTACAGCCAACGGGTCGCCGTCCTCGACGGCTCTGACCCAGAGAACGCGTGGCTGGAGGATCCTGGTGCTCCGTTGCGGGGCGCCGTGCCGGCCGAGCGGCTTCCCGAACTGCGAACCCGCACGGTTGCGTTCAACTCGAACGATCCGTACTGGGTGCCACATCCGGTGATCCGCCTCGAGCGGGCGCCGGTGCTCTGCGGCCTCTACGGCCGGCCGCTGTCACCCCGAACCCGGATGAACGCGACGGTGCTCGCGGGCGATGCGCCGTCGGGTCCGACCGCGGAGGGGGGAAAGTGGACACGCGGCGACCTCGAGCAAGCGCTGCTCGACAATCGGTCGCTGCTCGCCGAACTCCTGCTCGACGATGTGATCCAGCGATGCCGTGACGCCGATGACGACCGGCTCACCGCGGCAGCCGACGTGCTTGCCGCATGGGATCGGGCCTTCGACGTGGACTCACGCGGCGCCGTGTTGTGGCGGGAGTTTCTCGCCGGCTTCAGCGACGAGGACCTGCGTCGTGGCGGCTCCCTCTTCGCGGTCCCCTTCGACGTGGACGACCCGATCGTCACCCCCTGTGGTCTGCGGCCGGCTCCCGCAGAGGGCCCGGATCCGCTGCACACCGCGATGCTCGCAGCGCTCGACGTGCTCGGACGCGCCGGCATCGCTCCTGACGCGAGGCTCGGCGAGGTCCAGTTCATCGACCGATCGGGTGAACGGATCGCGTTGCACGGCGCGAACGAGGTTGAGGGGATCGTCAACGTCGTGGCCCCGATCGGCGCGATGCGGGGGAGCGACCTCGAACCAAAACCCGCCGGCGGCGACCCGATCCCCGGCCGCACCGAACGAACCGGGCTGTGCTCGACCGGCTATCCGTGCACCTACGGTGCGTCGATCGTCATGGTGGTCGGGTTCGACGACGATGGCCCCCTCGGCAGGGGGCTGCTGACCTACGGGCAATCCGGTGACCCCGAGTCACCGCATCACGCGGATCAGATGCGGGAGTTCTCCGCGAAGCGGCTCCGGCCGTTGTTGTTCCACGAGGCGGACATCGCTGCGGACCCGAACCTCACCTCAGACACCGTTCGCCACACCGAGGAGTCGTGACCGGCTCACCGAACGCACGCCGCGGATGAGCGACACGATCGCCACGACCCAGGCGACCGCTCCGACGGTCCATCCCGAAACTGCCGCGCCGAAGAGGGCTCCGGTCGACTGTGTGTAAGCGATCATGATCAGCGGCAGGCTCACCAGGCCGGACGCCTGCTGCGCCGCCGCCGTTGATCGCACCCGTGCCGAGAGCCGCAGGACCAACGACAAGGTGAACGCCAGGAACGGTGGGATCACCCAGAACATCATCAGCCACCACTGTGCGGTCGGGAAGAACCATCCCCCGACCTGGGGGCCTGCGGTGAGGTTGACGACGATCGAGTAGAGGCCGAAGCCGACGACCGTCGTCAGGTAGCCCGGAACCAGGCTGGCGATGAGCTTTCCCGTGTAGATCTCCCGCGCCGTCGCGGGGGAGTGGGCCAGGAACTCCCCGGTGCCCCGCTCGCGTTCGCCGACGAGGGTGCTCGATCCGACGGCGGTGGAGATCGTGAGGGGGACCACGACGGCGACCGGGGCGAAGAGGAACACGGCGAGCGCGTACGCGGTGCGGGCCGCTGGGGACTGGCCTTGGATCTGCTCCTGCGCCTTGGCGGGCAGGATCGCGAGGGCGCGGGAGATCTGGTCGACCACCGCGATGTCGCCGATCCGGGTGATGGTGAGCATGAGGATCGTGGGGACGACGACGAAGAAGATCGATCCCAGCAACACCATCGGGATCCAGTAGTCCTTGGCCTGGGCCAACTGGCGCAGTTCGGTCCGAGCGATCGTGAGCATCCGGCCGACGTCGAAGCGTCGCCGGCGCGTCGCCGAGGCCACTCGAGGGTGCAACGGGGTCGTGGTGGTCATCGGGCTGCTCCGATCCGTTCGCGGCTCGCGGGGACGACACCACGCTCGACCGGAGCGAGGCCGGCGCCTCCCGAGTGACGCCGCACCGCGAAGTAGAGGTCTTCGAGAGTCGGTGCGTGCGGCTGTACGCGGGTGAGGCGCACGCCGTCGCGCACCAGCCCCGCCACGAGTTCCGGGATGCGGCCAGGGCCGTCGAGGCGTACCTCCGCAGGATCGCCGGCCCGACGGTCATAGCCGACCACACCCGTCCAGTTCGCGACGCGGTCGAGTTGGTCGGGGGCCTCGGCATCGAGCAGGACGAGGTCGCCCGGCCAGTACCGCGACGTCAGCGACGCGGGATCACCCGACACCAGTGTCGCTCCCGCCTCCATCACCACGACGTGGTCGGCGAGGCCCTCGGCCTCGGAGAGCAGGTGGGTACACATGATCACGGTGTGACCATCGGCGGTCATGTCCCGGATGAGTTCGAGCACCGCCTGGGCGGACTCGGGGTCGAGCCCCGAGGTTGGCTCGTCGAAGAGCAGCAGATCCGGGCGGTGCAGCACCGCCCGGGCGAGCGCGAGCCGGGTCTTCATCCCTGTCGAGTAGCCGCCGACCTGGTGATCGAGGGCCGCGTCGATCCCGAACCGTGCAGCGGCGGATCGAATGCGGTCGGACACCCCGGTGCCCGCCGCACCGTAGAGGCGCGCCGCGTAGAGAAGGTTGTCGAAGCCGCTGAGCCGGTCGTAGAGCGCAGGCTTCGCCGAGACGACACCACAGCGTGGCCGGACCTCGTCGCCGTCGAGGCGCGGGTCGAGGCCGAAGGTGGAAATCTCGCCGAGCGACGGACTGAGCGCCCCGGTGATGGCGCGGATCGCCGTGGTCTTGCCCGCGCCGTTGGGGCCGAGCAGCACGGTGATCCGCTCGGCGGGTACCTCGAAGCTGAGATGGTCGAGCGCGGTCACATCGCCGAAGCGGTGGACGACGTCACGGAGCTCGACAACGTAGGCGAGTGCGTCCATCACTCCCATGCATCGGCACGCAGCGGCGCAAAGGTGAACATCGAGGCGCTGAGCACCGCTGGCGCGCTCCCCGGTGCCCCCACCCCGATCGGATAGGGTCGTACGCGTGTTCGTTCTTGGTGTCGATCCGGGGTTGTCGCGCTGCGGGTACTGCTGCGTTCGCGTCTCCCACGGACAGACCGAGGCGGTTGCGCTCGGCGTGATCACCACGCCGCCGGGGGATCCGGTTCCCGTTCGCCTCGCCGAACTGTTGGGGGAGATGCGAGCGCTGATCGACGAGTGCCGGCCCGAGGTTGTCGCGATCGAGCGTGTCCTGTTCCAGACGAACGTGCGGACGGCGATGTCGGTCGGGCAGGCCTCCGGTGTGATCATGGCGGAAGCCGCCCATCGGGGCATCGACGTGGTCGAGTATTCACCGAATCAGGTGAAGGAGGCGGTCGCCGGTTACGGCGCCGCCGACAAGGCCCAGGTCACGAGGATGGTGCAGACCCTGTTGCGGCTCGCGAGGCCGCCGAGGCCCGCCGACGCCGCCGACGCGGCAGCGATCGCCCTCTGTCACGTTGCGCAGTCGAGCGCGTTGGTCGGAGCGCGACGATGATCGGATCGCTCCGCGGGGTGGTCGTCGATCGGGTCGATCTCGAGGTGCTGGTCGAGGTGCGCGGGGTCGGATATCGCGTGCAAACCACCGCACAGACACTGACCTCATTGGCCGAGCACGGCGATGAGGTCTTCTTGTGGATCCACCACCACCTTCGTGAGGATGCGCAGACGTTGTACGGCTTTGCCACCCGCGACGAGCGTGACGTGTTCGAGACGCTGATCGCGACCCACGGCGTGGGTCCGTCGTTGGGGCTGTCGATCCTGTCGGTTCATACGCCGTCGGCGCTGCGCCTCGCGGTCGCGACCGACGACGTCGGAGCGCTGTGCCTGGTTCCGGGGGTCGGGAAGAAGACCGCGGCTCGACTCCTCGTCGAGTTGAAGTCACGCCTCGAGGTCGGCGATGTGTCACTCGATGCGCCGACGAGCGTCGCGGCGGCCGAGCACCGCTCGCCGAACGCCCAGGCCGATGTCCGCGAGGCGCTCGTCGGCCTCGGGTACGGCCCCGATGAGGTCGCCGCCGCCGTTCGTGCCTTACCGGCCGACGGGGACGCTTCCGAACTCCTCCGACTCGCGCTGCAACAGCTGGCGGTGAACTGATGCGCGACGAGATCCTCCAGCCGACCGCGCTGCCCGACGAGGTCGAGCTCCCACTCGCCGGCAACGCTGCAGCGGATGTCGCCGCCCTTCGTCCTCGCACGCTCGAGGAGTTCGTCGGACAGGGCGAGCTCAAAGATCGCCTGCGGATCATCCTCGAGGCCGCCCGTCGGCGTGGGCAGGCAGCAGATCACCTCTTGTTCGCCGGGCCGCCAGGCCTCGGCAAGACGACCCTGGCAGGGATCGTCGCGACTGAGATGGGCGTGCAACTCCACCTCACCTCGGGCCCGACGCTGGAACGGGCCGGCGATCTCGCCGCCATTCTCACCAAGCTCGGCGAAGGCGATGTGCTGTTCATCGATGAGATCCACCGGTTGTCGCGCACGGTGGAGGAGGTGCTCTACCCGGCGGTCGAGGACTTCCAACTCGACATCGTGTTGGGCAAGGGGCCGGCCGCGCGTTCGATCCGCCTCGATCTCCCGCGCTTCACGCTGGTCGGCGCGACGACCCGTACGGGCCTGATCACCGGACCGTTGCGAGACCGCTTCGGGCTCGTCGCTCGACTCGACTACTACGAGGTCGCGGATCTCGAGGCGATCGTGACCCGCGCAGCGGGCATCGTCGGCGCCGAGATCGACGCCGCCGGCGCCCACGAAGTGGCCCGGCGCAGTCGCGGTACTCCCCGGATCGCGAACCGTCTGCTGCGACGGGTTCGCGACTACGCCGAGGTTGAGGGCGACGGGCGCATCAACGCTGCGGTCGCGTCCGAGGGGCTCGCCGTGTTCGGCGTCGACGGACTCGGCCTCGACAAGGTCGACCGAGCATTGCTCACCGCCCTGTGCGACCGATTCGGCGGGGGTCCCGTCGGTCTCTCGACGCTCGCGATCTCCGTCTCCGAACCAACCGAGACGGTGGAGGACGTCTACGAGCCGTTCCTCATCCAACAGGGTCTCCTGATGCGAACACCCCGTGGCCGTGTGGCGACACCGGCGGCATGGCAGCACCTCGGACTCGTCGCTCCTCCCTCGGCATATCCGCGCCAGGATCCGAACCTCTTCGAGCTGCCCTAGCGTTGCTCGGCCGTGGACACCGCCGAGCTCGACTATCCGCTCCCCGACGAGCTGATCGCCCGTTGTGGTGTCGAGCCGCGAGATGCCGCGCGACTGCTCGTTGCCCCGGCCGGCGGCGCTGTCGCACATCGCCACATCACCGACCTGCCGTCGCTGCTGGGCAGCGGCGATGTCGTGGTGATCAACGACACGCGGGTGCTTCCGGCCCGCATCCGGTTCCGGCGCCCCAGCGGTGGCAGTGGCGAGGTGCTGTTGTTGGACGAGGTCGACGACGGGTGGTGGGAGGCACTCGCCCGCCCCTCGGCCAAACTCCCCGTGGGCAGCTCTGTGCACGTCGGTGACGGCTTCTCGGTCGAGTTCGGGGAGGACCGCGGCGACGGGCTCCGGCTCGTGCGACCGAACGCGACCGGCGCCGAGTTGCTCGCCGCACTCGACCGATTCGGCGAGATGCCGCTACCGCCCTACCTCGGCAACGTCGACCTGTCCGATCCCGAGCGCTACCAGACCGTCTATGCGGCGCGTCCTGCCTCCGCCGCGGCCCCGACCGCCGGCCTCCACCTCACCGACGCCGTGCTCTCGGGCATCTCTGCTGTCGGCGCGACGGTGGTGCGGGTCGAGTTGGTGGTCGGGTTGGGGACCTTCCGACCGATGACCGCGGTCCGTGTCGAGGATCACGTGATGCACGGCGAGCGCTACCACATCGACCCGAATGCCTGGGCAACCGTGACGCGAGCCGAACGGGTGGTCGCGGTCGGCACGACCAGCGTGCGGGCTCTCGAGACCGCAGGGGCAACCGGTGCGCTGGGCGGAACGAGTCACCTTTTCGTCCGGCGTCCCTATCCGTGGCGTGTCGTGGACGCACTGCTCACCAACTTCCATCTCCCGCGTTCGTCGCTGCTCGCCATGATCGACGCCTTCATCGGGCCCCGCTGGCGTGATCTGTACGACGAGGCGATCCGGGAGCGCTACCGGTTCTTGTCGTTCGGTGACGCGATGTTCCTCGAGCGGGCGGCGCCGTGAAGCTCAGGATCGACGTCACGGCACGAGACGGGGCGGCGCGGGTCGGTGAGGTTCGCACCGCACGAGGAACGTTCCGCACCCCGGTGTTCATGCCGGTGGGGACCCGTGGCGCCGTGCGGACCATCGCCACCGCTGATCTCGAAGCCCTCGGTGCCGAGATCGTCCTCGGAAACACCTACCACTTGATGTTGCGGCCGGGCGCCGAGGTGATCGAGGCCCTCGGCGGCCTCCACGGATTCGAAGACTGGCGGGGTCACGTGCTCACCGACAGCGGTGGCTACCAGGTCTTCTCCCTGCAGCCGAAGGTCGACGACGACGGAGCGACGTTCCGTTCGACCTACGACGGTTCGCTCCACCACCTCACGCCGGAACTCGCGGTGCGCCGGCAGGAGCAGCTCGGCGCCGACATCCAGATGGTTCTCGACGTGTGTGCTCCGCTCCCGTCGGAGCGGTCGGTGCTCGTCGCCGCCGTCGAGCGCACGGCGTTGTGGGCGGCGCGGGCGCGTTCCGCGCACACCCGCGTGGAGGACCAGGCGTTGTTCGGGATCGTCCAGGGCGGCGACGACGTGGCGTTGCGGCGAGAGTCCGCGCAACGGACCGTCGCGCTGGACTTCGACGGATACGCCGTCGGTGGTCTCTCCGTCGGGGAGTCCCGCGAGGTCATGCTGCCGGCGTTGCAAGCCGCGGTAGACGAGCTACCCGCCGACCAGCCGCGTTATTTCATGGGACTCGGTGACCCGCTCGGGATCGTCGAAGCGGTGGCGCTCGGGGTCGACATGTTCGACTGTGTCCTACCGACCCGTCTCGCTCGTCACGGAACGATCCTCACCTCATCGGGCCGGCTCAACATCAAACGTGCGGAGTGGGCGCGTAGCAGCGAGCCGCTCGACCCGACCTGCGGCTGCGATGTGTGCCGCCGCCACTCGCGGGGTTATCTCCGGCACCTGTTCGTCGTTGGCGAGCCCACGGCCGCACGGCTCGCCACGTTGCACAACATCTCGTGGCTCCTTCGTTTCGTCGAGGGGATCCGGACCGCGGTCCGCGACGGGCGGTTCGAGGCGTTCCGGCGGGCCGTCGCGGACGTGTGGGGATGAAGCTTCGGGTCGTGGTGTGACGCCCGGGTGTTCCAGGCCCTAGGCTCTCGCCCTCGTGACCGCCCTCCTCGCGCTGCTGGCTGCCAAGGCGGAACCACAAGGTGGCCTCGGCAGCATCCTCATCCTCATCCTGCCGCTCGCGGCGATCGTCTACCTGATGGTCATCCCACAACGGAAGCAGCGTCAGAAGCAGCAGGCGTTCCTCTCTCAACTCGACGTCGGCGACGAGGTCGTCACCTCCGGTGGCATCTACGGGACGATCAACCATCTCGAGGACGGCATCGCCCATCTCCAGGTCGACACGGAGACGGTGATCCGCATCGCCGTCGGCTCCCTGAGCCGCTCTGCGACCCCCGAGGCTGAGCAATCCGCCGATGAGGGTTCATCCGGCGATGACGCTGCCGACAAGAAGAAGAAGCAGGCCAAGTAGCTCCCGTCGGGAATCGCCCGTCACGCTCGTCAACTATGCGCAACCGCAACGTCTTCTCGCTCGTCTCGATCGTCGTGATCGTTGCCGCGCTGTTCGCCGCGGTACTCGGATTCGGGGAGCGCCCGCGACTCGGTCTCGACCTCCGAGGCGGCATCTCGGTGGTGCTTCAGCCATTGGTGAACGGCAAGAAGGTCTCCAACATCAAAGCCGGCACCCTCGAAACCACGAAGCAGATCATCGAGAACCGGGTGAACGAGAAGGGTGCCGTCGAACCCGACGTCACCGTGCAGGGCCAGAACATCGTCGTGCAGATCCCCGGGGTCAAGGATCAGCAGAAGGCGCTCGAACAGGTCGGAGCGACCGCCGAGCTGCGGTTTCGGCCCGTGCTCGAGAATCTCGGGCCGGTCAGTACCCACAGCGATGAAGCCGAGATCGCCAAGCTGCGTTCGAAGCTGAAGATCCCCGCCGGGAAGACCGGTTTCGACGTCTACAACGCGGAGCTCGTCGCCCGTGGCAAGACGCCGGCCCCGAATCCCTACGACGAGGTGAAGGCGCAGAACCAGTCCTCCGACGGGGCCACGACCCCGTCCGACTCGACCGGCACGACGACCACCGCACCGCCTCCGACCGGGCCCGCAGCGCCGGGCGTCACATCCACTACGGGTGCTACCTCCACGACGGCACCGGGTTCGGGAACGGGGGGTTCACGTTCCGCCAAGGTGCAACGCCTCCGCGGACAGGCAACCACTACCACGACCGTGGCCGAGACGACCACGACGGCCGCCGATGCCACGACCACGACGGTGCCGGCAACGACCACCACGATCGATCCGGCCCCGAAAAACGAGTGGGGGATCAAGATCTTCGAGAACGCCAAGGGTGATCTCGAGCCACAGTTCAAGAAGCTGTTGACGCTCGAGAACGCCGATGCAGCCTCCAAGATCGGTACGACCAGCCCGGAAAAGGACGTCGCCGGTGACACGGTCGTGTTGGTCCAGAAGGCGTACAAGGGCCAGCCCGCCCGACGGTACCGGTTGGGCCCGACGCTGCTGACCGGCCGAGCGATCGACGACGCGAGCGCGGGGATCAACGCCCAGGGGCAATGGGAGGTTCGCCCCGTCTTCCGGAGCGGTGCGCAGGGGATCGACAAGTTCAACGAAGCCGCAACGAAGTGCAACACCGGCGACCAGGTCTGTCCGACTCAACAACTCGCGATCGTGCTCGACAGCGAGGTGATCTCGGCGCCGGTGATTCAGCAACCGACGTTCGCTCGTGACCAGATCACGATCAGCGGCTCCTTCGATGAGGAGTCGGCCAAGGACCTCTCGACGAAGTTGCAGTTCGGGGCGTTGCCGCTGACGTTGCAGCCGCAGACGATTCAGACTGTCTCGGCGACCCTGGGGAGTGGCGCTCTCGAGGCGGGCCTGATCGCCGGCGCGATCGGCATCGCCCTCGTTGCGATCTTCCTCGTTGCGTACTACCGCCTGTTGGGCCTCGTGACGGTAGGGGCGCTCACCCTGTCGGCAGCGATGATGTGGATCTTCGTGTCCTTCATGGGTCAGCAGATCGGCCTCACGCTGACCCTCGCCGGCATCGTCGGCATCGTGGTCTCCGTCGGGATCTCGCTGGACTCGGCGGTGGTCTATTTCGAGAGCCTGAAGGAAGAGGTTCGAGCCGGGAAGTCGGTTCGAAGCGCCGTCGACAAGTCGTATGCGACCGCGCTGTCGACGATCCTGAAAGCCGACGTGTCCTCCCTCATCGGCGCCGGGGTCCTGTGGGCGCTGTCGATCGGTCCCGTTCGCGGATTCGCGCTCTTCCTGTTCGTCTCGACGGTGCTCGACCTCATTACGTCGTACTTCTTCACCCGGCCGGCGGTGATCATGATCGGTCGCTCCCGTTTCGGTACTCGACCGGCGCTGCTCGGCATCCCCGTCGCCGACCTCGAAGGACCGATCGAGACCCAGTCGGCCGACGCTGCTGGACCCGTTCCGGTGACCACGGTCGCCTCGCCGAATGAGGACGATCCGCGATGAAGGCGCTCACCAACCTCTATCGGGGTCGCAACGACATCAACTTCCCAAAGTTGTGGCGTCCGATCGTCGCCTTCTCGACCATTCTCGTCGTCGCCAGCATCGTGTCGCTGGCCGTGCGCGGCCTCAACCTCTCGATCGACTTCGAAGGCGGTGCGGTCTGGGAGGTGCCGTCAAAGACGATGAGCGTCGAGGACGCGACCGACGTGCTCGCCGAGTTCAAGAAGGCGGATGGGGCGAAGGTGCAAACCGTCACCGACGCCAACGGAAAGCGGATCGTCCGGGTTCAGGCCGATTCCAAGAACATCGAAGAGTCCCAGAAGATCGCAGCATCGCTCGCCAAGAAGGCTGACGTCGACATCGAGGACGTCGCGACGAACACCGTCGGGCCGTCGTGGGGCCAGGAGATCACGGGCAAGGCGCTCCAGTCGCTCATCATCTTCCTGCTGCTCGTCGCCGGGTACATCGCCTGGCAGCTCGAGTGGCAGATGGCGGTCGCGGCGCTCGTCGGCGTTGCACACGACATCATCGTGACCGTCGGGATCTACTCGATCTTCGATTTTGAGGTCACCCCGGCGACCGTGATCTCGTTCCTAACGATCCTCGGCTACTCGCTGTACGACACCATCGTCGTCTACGACCGAGTGAAGGAGAACGCTGCCCGCTACGACCGCAGTGGCCAGTTCACCTACACGGGCATCATGCGTCGCTCGCTCAACCAGGTGCTGATGCGCTCGGTGAACACCACGATGGTGTCGCTGCTGCCCGTCTTGTCGATGATGGTCGTGGGTGCGGTCATCCTGGGTCAGCCGGTGTTGCGTGACTTCTCCCTGGCCCTGTTGATCGGCCTCTTCTTCGGGGCGTACTCGTCGATCTGCGTGTCGACACCGTTGTTGGTGTGGCTCCGCGAGCGCGAGCCGCGCTACCAGCGGATCCGCGAACGGGCGATCGAACGCGGCGACATCGAGTTCGCGGACCACATGCCGGTCGGCGCGGTTTCACCGCTGCGTCGCGACGGATCGAGTGGAACGCCGAGCGCTACGTCTGCGATCTCCGTCGCTGCGAAAGCGGGTCAGTACCAGCGTTCGCACCCGCCTCGACCCCGCAAACAAGGGAAGCGTCGATAGGGACGGTTTGGGCGGGCGATAGCCTCGGCGTCATGGATGCCGCGTCGCTCGCCCTGTTGATCCGCGACGTCCCAGACTTCCCCACGGCTGGGATCACCTTTCGCGACATCACGCCGCTCTTGGCGGATCCCGTTGGATTTCGGGCGGCGGTCGATTCGCTCGTCGAGCCGGTGCGTGATGCGGAGATCGATCTCGTGGTGGGCGTCGAGGCCCGTGGGTTCGTGTTCGCCGCACCGGTCGCGCACGCCCTCGGCGCCGGATTCATCCCGATCCGCAAGCCCGGCCGGCTTCCGGCTGCGGTGGATTCGGTCAACTACGACCTGGAATACGGGACGGGGGTCCTCGAGGTGCATCGCGGCGCCATCGACGCGGGGGCGCGCTGTCTCGTGGTGGATGACGTGCTGGCGACCGGCGGAACTGCCCTCGGAGCTGCGTCGTTAGTGGAGCGTCAGGGGGGCGACGTCGTCGCCTGGTCGTTCCTGCTCGAACTCGTGTCGCTCGGCGGTCGTGGGCGTCTTCCCGGTGACGGACCCATCCACGCAACCGTCCGGCTGGAGGGCTGAGCGATGCCGACGGTGACTCGGCTCGTGCCCTGGAAGCGCCACCAGCAGCCCGCGGCGGAGGAGGTCGCGCGGATCCTCGAGGACTATCTGCGCTTTCATCCGAGGGCGTCGACCGAGCCGATCATCGAGGCGTACGAAGTCGCGGCTGAGGCGCATCGTGGGCAGACGAGACGCTCCGGTGAGCCCTACATCACCCACCCGCTCGCGGTCGCGACCATCTGCGCCCGTTACGGAATGGACGAAACGACGCTGGTCGCCGCGCTGTTGCACGACGCAGTGGAAGACACCGGCGTCACCCTCGAACAGGTCGAGGCGCGCTTCGGCGCGGACGCGGCGGCGATCGTCGACGGCGTCACGAAACTCGAGCGGGTCCATTTCGATTCGAAGGAGGCCCAGCAAGCGGCGACGCTGCGCAAGATGCTCGTCGCGATGGCGAAAGACCTGCGGGTGCTGGTCATCAAGCTCGCCGACCGGCTCCACAACATGCGAACGATCGCGGGCCTCCCGGCGTGGAAACAGGAGCGGACGGCCCACGAGACGCTCGACATCTATGCGCCGCTCGCTCACCGGTTGGGGATGGGCGATCTCAAGCAACAGCTCGAAGATCTCTGTTTCGCAGCCCTCCACCCCAAACGATTCGCAGAGATCGACCACATGGTCCTGCTCCGTGCCCCCGAGCGCGAGCTGTACCTCGATCAGGTGGCAGAGCAGCTCCGGGCCCGTCTCAAGGAGGTGAAGGTCGTCGCGGAGGTCACCGGGCGGCCGAAACACCTCTGGTCGATCTACGAGAAAATGGTCGTCCGCGGCAAAGAGTTCGACGAAATCTTCGATCTGGTCGGCCTGCGCGTGATCGTCGACACGATCAAGGACTGTTACGGCGCCCTCGGTTCGATCCACTCGTTGTGGACGCCGGTGCAGGGGCGTTTCAAGGACTACATCGCGATGCCCAAGTTCAACCTCTACCAGTCGTTGCATACGACGGTGGTCGGTCCGGGCGGCAAGCCGGTCGAGGTGCAGATCCGAACGCGTGAGATGCACGGGCGTGCCGAATGGGGTGTCGCGGCGCACTTCGCCTACAAGGAGGGCGCAACGCCCGACATGGGGTGGCTCACTCGCATGATCGATTGGCAGCAGGAGCTGTCGGATCCGGGCGAGTTCATGGCAAACCTGAAGATCGACCTCGAGCAGGACGAGGTCTTCGTCTTCACGCCCAACGGCGACGTGGTCACCTTGCCGAGAGGTGCGACGCCGGTTGATTTCGCCTACCAGATCCACACCGAGGTCGGCCATCGCTGCATCGGTGCGAAAGTTGGTGGCCGCCTCGTCCCACTCGACACGAAGCTCACCTCGGGCGACACCGTCGAGATCTTCACGTCGAAGGTCGAGAGCGCGGGGCCGTCACACGACTGGTTGCAGTTCGTGGTGAGCCGCTCGGCGCAGTCGAAGATCCGCCAGTGGTTCTCTCGGGAACGTCGCGTCGACGCGCTCGAAACCGGTCGTGAAGACCTTTCCAAGGCCATGCGACGTGCGGGGCTGCCGCAGAAGGTGCTGGCGACGACGTCGCTCGACGAGTTGGCAAAGAGCCTCAACTATCCGAACCGCGAGGGACTGCTCACGGCGATCGGCGAGCACCATCTCTCCGCCGAGTCGGTCGTCGGACGCCTGACGAAGCTCGCCCGTGGAGTCAGCGAAGAACGCGAGGAAGTCCTTCCGGTCCCGGCTCGTCAGCATCGCCGTAGGGCGCCGGGCTCCAGCGCCGGCGTACACGTCGAAGGCTTCGACGACATGCTCGTGCGGATCGCCCGTTGCTGCACCCCGGTTCCCGGTGACTCGATCATGGGGTTCGTCACCCGGGGCCGGGGCGTGTCGGTTCACCGGACTGATTGCGCGAACGCGGTCTCGCTCAGCGGCTCGCAGCGCGAGCGGCTCATCGACGTGGAGTGGGACGATGGCTCCGCCGGGAGCTTCGTTGCGCTGGTCGAGGTGAAGGCGCTGGACCGCTCGCGGCTGTTGCAGGATGTCGCTTCCACCTTGTCGGACGCGAAAGTGAACATCTTGGCGGCGAATACCGTCACCGGCGGCGATCGTGTCTCGAAGATGCGCTTCGAGTTCGAACTCGGCGACCCGTCACACCTCGAGACGATCCTCGGGCGGCTGCGAGGAATCGATTCGGTCTACGACGCCTATCGTGTCGTACCCGGCAAAGGTGGCTGAGGTATCTCGGACCGACGAGGGCTGCGACGTGGAGATCGATCCGGATCGTGTTGAGGAGGCCAGGCGGCTCCTCGCATCGGTTGATCCGCTGACCTACTACCGGGCGATGGCGGGCCTCGCCCGGGCGGATCACAGTTCGCTGCTCCAGCCGCTCGAGTTCGACCCGACGCTTCCGGGCCACGACCCGACCGTCGTCATGGTCGAGCCGGAGCCGAGCGGCTGGCAGACGACCCACATGTACGCCCGTGCAGCCTTTCGGGAGTTCGACGACGTCCTCGCTCGGGCGTTCTCGTCGCCTGAGGTCGAGCATCTGCTGACCGAGGTGTACCACCGCGTCGTGGTCGACGGGGCGAACGTTGCCCTCGTGACCAACCACGGCGACATCGTCGATATCGCGTTGGTGCTCGCCGCGTTGGTGTTGGCGATCGGGGAGCGCGACCGCTCCTTCGGCGTCCTGGGAGAGCGCATCGACCACAACGCGTTCGCTCGGCACGCCAACGTGATGGTCAGCCGAATGGTGGCGTCGCGGCAGACCTTCAGCGTGCCGGCGATCGAGGTCCTCCAGTCGATGTCGCGTGTGTGGCTGAGCGTTCCACAGACGGCGAATCGCCGGCGTGCCAAGCTCGACGCGGACCTGGTGAGAGCGAACAACCTGGTCATGCGCCACGAGTTGCACCAGCGGCTGGTGGGGGGCGGGCAGTTGCTTGCGATGGCGGCCAGCGGCAGCCAGGACCTCTCCCTCGCTGCGAACCTGGCACAGCGGGTTCGCTCCACGTGGCGACAGTTCCGGGGCGTCGAACCCGATCACGTCGGGCCGAGCCTTCACCTCCAGCCGCTCTACGACGGCACCATCGCCTGCATGCTCGAGTGCCGCTACGTGCTCCCGGTTGCCATCGCGCTCGGCTCGACCAATCCCGCGTGCGTCGTTGGTGGCTTGACCCGTGTCCGCGAACCGGCGGACTGCCACGCGATCATGGACTGGATCGCGGCGGCCCACGAGGAACGGACGGGAATCTCCACGATCTACCACCACCACGAGGACCCGCTGCTCGTGCAGGTCCGCGACGTGCTCAGGTCGTGAGACCAACCTTGCGTGACAGTTCTGCGAGCTTGTCGAAGATGTTGTCGATGAAGGCCTGCTGACAGTCCTGGGGGGTGAAGTCGGGGAACTCCCAGGTCGGGGCCGACGTGTCGATCGAACCGCTGAGGTTGAGCACGTCCGCCAGGTTGTTCGCCTGCGCGTCACGCACCGAGAGCGGCCGCAGGTCGAAACCCCACTCGATCATCTTGAGCACCGAGGTGTGGTCGTAGGTGTCGTGAGCGACGTAGCCCCGACGGGCGAACGGTGAGATCACCAGACACGGCACGCGGAAGCCGCGCAACGCCAGCCACGGGTGGATGTCGGGTGCCTCTTCGGGCTTGACGTGGTCGTAGAAGCCGCCCCACTCATCGAAGTTGATGACCATGACCGTCCGTTCCCAGTTGGGGCTCGACGTGACGGCTCGGTAGACGGTGTCGAGGAAGCGCTCAGCCATGCGGATGTCGCTGTGCGGGTGGTAATCGGTGGAGGTCCCGAACGGGTCGGAGAGGACGAACTTCGGGTCGACGAAGGACACGTGCGGGAGGCGCCCGTGCGCGCAGTCCGAGAGAAATCCGTCGAAGGTTCGGGTGATGTCCGCGTGCCGGAGGCCCCACAGAGCGGTGACGGGGGCGTCGCAGAAGTAGTAGCGGGACTGCAAGCCCTTGTCTTTCATGCGATCCCAAATCGTGGGGAGTGCCGAGATCTCGAGCGTGTTCTTCAGGCGATCGCTGGCCCCCGCGTGCTGGTAGATGCGGTTCGGGAACGTGGGGCCCATCGTGGCAGCGAAGTACCGATCGCAGAACGTCCAGGCCGGCGCGGCGTTGCCGAGGAAGGGGAGATCGGCCTGCTCGTAGTAGCCGATCGGGAACGTGTCGTCGGTTGGCAGCAGGAACCCGTCGCAGGCCCCGTTCGCGTACTCGACCCGCCCGCCGCTGTAGGAGTGATCGGGATCCTCGTAGTGGCAGGTGGCGAACTCGGTGAGGTGGTGGGTCTGGTGGGCCACGCCGTGTCGGTCTGTGAAGCTCAGGCCCGCTTGGCGGCCGTCGACGCCGGGGAGCCACCCCAACAGGTGGTCGACCGAGCGGTTCTCCATCATCACCACGATGAAGTGGTCGATGCCCACCTCACCTGCCGGTCCGTACGGTTTCACCGCGGCCGGCGCCGGCGCACACGCCGATGTTGCCCACCCCGCTCCGACCGCACCGGCCGCGACCGCGGCCGAGCCCTTCAGGAAGCCCCGTCGATCAACCATGCGCCGGAGGGTACCGTCCGGCCTGGAGCGGAGCGAGGGGCAAGGTCCCCACGCGGTCGCCGGTAGCATCCCCCTCCCGTGGCAGCTCCCGACTCACCGCGCTCATTGACCGGCATGCATGACGTGCTGCCGCCCGAGTCGGCCCGCTGGGCGGCGCTCACCGAAACGTTCGCGACGACCTTCGCTGCGCTCGGCTACCGCATGATCGCGACACCGGTGCTCGAAACACTCGCCGTCTTCCAGCGCGTTGGCGAGGGGACCGACGTCGTGACCAAGGAGATGTACGAGTTCGAAGACCGCGACGGCACGATGGTGGCCCTCCGGCCCGAGTCGACCGCCGGAGTCGCTCGGGCGTTCATCCAGCACCACCCGGCCACTCCGTGGAAGGTGTGGTACTCCTCGGCCCACTTCCGCCACGAGCGAGCCCAGAAGGGACGAACCCGCCAACACCATCAGCTGGGCATCGAATGCTTCGGCGTCGCGGATCCCGACCTCGACGTCGAGATCATCGTCGGCCTCTGGGACTTTCTCGCGGCGCTCGGCCTCCGGCGGCTGCGACTGTTGGTCAACGACATCGGCACCGCCGCGCAGCGAGGCGCGTTCGTCGAAGCGCTCCGGGCGCGTCTGGGTCCGCTGCGAGGTGAGCTCGACGAAGAGGATCAGCCGAAGCTCGACGCCAACACGCTGCGGATTCTCGACTCGAAGCGTCCGGCGACCCGGGCGGCGCTCGCCGCCGCCGAGCTCCCCGAACTGGCCGACTTCATCGACGGCGAGGGCCACGAACGATTCGCACGGGTCCGTGCGGGCCTCGACGCGGCGGGCGTTCCCTACGAGGTCACCCCCGCCCTCGTCCGGGGTCTCGACTACTACAACTCCACCGTGTTCGAGATCGTGTCCGACGCGATCGACGCGGCGCAGTCGACGGTCGGCGGCGGTGGCCGCTACGACGGATTGATCGGTTCGCTCGGCGGCCCGGCGACCCCGGGGTTCGGCTTCGGCGCCGGGATCGAACGGATGCTGTTGGCCTGTGACGCCGAAGGCGTTTTCCCGACCCCGACAACCCCGCCGGAGGTGTTTATCGTCTCGTTCGGGGATGGGCCGGCGCATCGAGACGCGGTGCGAGACCTCGCGCGCTCGTTGCACCGCGGCGGGGTGCGTGTCGAGCGGGCCTATGACCGGCGTTCGGGGCGCGCCCAGATGAAGGCGGCCGACCGCTCCGGCGCCCGTTATGCCGTGATCGTCGGCGACGACGAGCTGGCGTCCGAGACCGTCACGCTGCGCGACCTCGCGGGGGACGCCGCGCAGCGCAGCGTTCCCCGCAGCCAACTGATCGACAACCCGAGGATGTTCCTGCTGTGACCTCCACTTCCCTCCGCACCCACTCCTGTGGCGAGCTGCGCCTCGAGCACGTGGGAGCCGCCGTCTCGCTGTGCGGGTGGGTTTCGGCCCGCCGCGAGCACAGCCAGCACCTCGCCTTCGTTGACCTTCGCGACCACACCGGCATCACGCAGTGCGTCGTGGACGGCGCGAGTGACCTGCGCGGCGAGTACGTCGTTCGCATCTCGGGCACCGTCGTCGCCCGTGGCCCGGAGCACCGCAATCCCAATGTGGCGACGGGGGAGATCGAGCTCCACGACTGCACGGTCGAGGTGCTCGCCACCGCCGAGGCGCCGCCGTTCCGGCTCGACGACCGAGTCGAGACCGACGAGACGATCCGGCTGCGCTACCGCTACCTCGATCTCCGGCGTGCGGAGATGCAGCGCAACCTCAGGGTCCGCGCCAAAGTCAACAGCGCGGTGCGCTCCGCTATGGAGCAGCAGGGCTTCGTCGAGGTCGAGACGCCCATGCTGATCGCCTCGACACCCGAAGGCGCTCGGGACTTCGTCGTCCCGTCTCGACTCAAGCCAGGCTCGTTCTACGCGTTGCCACAGTCGCCCCAGCTGTTCAAGCAGCTCTGCATGGTGGGGGGGATCGATCGCTACTACCAGATCGCCCGCTGCCTGCGAGACGAGGATCTCCGAGCGGACCGCCAGTTCGAGTTCATGCAGCTCGACGCCGAGATGAGCTTCGTCACCCAATCAGACGTGCTCGATGCGATCTCGACGACGGTTCGCCACACGATCCAGGCGGTCACCGGCAACGACATCGGCGAGATCCCGCAGATGACCTGGCGGGAAGCCCAGGAGCGATACGGCTCCGACAAGCCCGACGTGCGTTTCGGGATGGAACTCGTCGAGCTGACCTCGATCTTCGCCGAGACCGGCTTCAACGCGTTCAAGGCACCGTGTGTGAAGGGGATCCGTGTTCCCGGAGCCGGCGACACGTCCCGCAGCCGGCTCGACGACCTCACCGATCGCGCGAAGCGGTGGGGGGCCAAAGGGCTCGTGTGGATGCGCGTCAAGGGTGAAGCCGGCCACGTCGAGGTGGAATCACCGGTCGCGAAGTTCTTGAGCGAGGCCGAGTGCGCGTCGCTCGCCGCGACCCTCGACGCCGAGCCCGGCGACTTGTTGCTGCTGGTTGCTGACGAGCGACCGACCACGTGCCACGTGCTCGGTCTGCTTCGTCTGGAACTCGGCCGACCACCGGTGACCGACGGTGGTCTCGCCGTGTGGTGGGTCGTGGACTTCCCGCTCTTCGAATCGATCGACGAGGCGACGGGCCGACCGGTGCCGGCGCACCATCCCTTCACGATGCCGAATGACGAGGACGCGTCGATCATCGACGAGGTGCTCGCCGGGGGAGACGTCCACCGCCTGTTGGAAGTCCGCTCCCAGGCGTACGACCTGGTGATCAACGGGTGGGAACTCGGCTCCGGAAGCGTGCGGATCCACCGCCCCGACATCCAGTCGAAGATCTTCCGGCTGCTCGGCATCGGCGAAGAGGATGCGCACGAGAAGTTCGGCTTCCTGCTCGACGCGTTCCGCTACGGGGCGCCCCCCCACGCGGGGTTCGCGTTCGGGATGGACCGTCTCACGGCGCTGCTCGCAGGGGAGGAGAACATCCGTGAGGTGATCGCGTTCCCGAAGACACAAACGGGCAGCGATCCCCTGACCGGCGCGCCGAGCGACCTCGACCCGGCACAGCTCCACGAACTCGGACTGCGGCTGCTCCCGCCGACGTCGTAGCGGTCACGCCGCGACGAGCCGCACCACGACATCACCCGGCCGGACTTCCGCGAGGGCTCGGGTATCGGCCCCGTCCCGGAGCAGGTCGGGCCGGTCGTAGATCCGAAGGAGGACCACGTCCTCGCCGCGCCGGAGCGTCGCGGTCGATCCGTCGACCCACGAGGGATTCCATCCGATGGCGGAGACCGCCTCGTCGAGGGCGGCCGGGAGCGCCGCGAGTTGCGACGCATCGGTCGAGAAGTCGATGCGGTTCGTGCGGATGTCGTCGGGGGTTCCCACCGGCGCCAGGTCGCAGGGGAGGTTGATGCCGGCGAACATCGCACCGAGTGAGGACCAATGATCGGCATCCCCAACGGGTGGGGCCGCCGCCGTCGGCGTGGCGGTGGCACCGAGTGACACGATCGAACTTCTCGCTCGGTTGACCGCGGAGCCGAGCGTCGCAGTCACGGAGACGGGCGGCGGGGGAGGGGCGCTCGCGAGGCCGCGTCGAAGGTCATCGGAGATGGGGATCCCCTCGGTCCGAAAGAGTTCCTCGGTCGGACTCAGTACACCGGCCGGGGACTCTTCGGCGAGGCGCGCGATCACCGTGGTCCGGTCGCGACGAGCAAGCGTCTTGTAGCGCGCGAAAATGACGAGTACTCCAGTGGCGACGCAGAGCAGCAGCAGGGCCTTCACCGGCCCCAGGGTAGGAATCACTTCGCCGTTTGCCACCGGTCGCGGTCTCCGGCCCGGGATGGGCCGCAGTAGCCTCGGGCCGGTGGCTGTGGATCTGTTCGCCGCAGCGGCTGAGCGCGCCGCGGCAGAAAACGGGCCGCTCGCGGACCGTCTCCGGCCTCGGCAACTCGCCGATGTCGTCGGTCAGCGCCACCTCCTCGCGGATGACGGCCCGCTCGTTCGACTCCTCGACGCCGCCCGTCTTCCGTCGATCGTGCTGTGGGGTCCTCCGGGAACCGGCAAGACGACGATCGCCCGGCTGATCGCGACCTCGCGAAGCGACGTCTTCGTTGCGCTCTCTGCGGTGACGGCCACGGTCAAGGACATTCGCTCGACGGTCGACGCCGCTTCGGATCGCCTCGGGATGCATCAGCGGCGCACGGTGGTCTTTCTGGATGAGATTCACCGGTTCACCCGAACCCAGCAGGACGCACTGCTGCCCTCGGTCGAGTCCGGAATCGTCTCCCTGATCGGCGCCACCACCGAGAGCCCATGGGCCACGATCGTCGGACCATTGCTGTCACGGCTGACCGTCTTTCGGCTCGAGCCACTCGAACGACGCGACCTCGAAGAACTCGTGGCTCGTGCGGCTGCGACCCTGCAGGTCGAAGTCGACCCGGCAGCGGGTCGTCTCGCCCTCGAGACGGCCGACGGCGATGCCCGCAAGCTGTTGGGAGTGCTCGATGTCGCCGCGGCGCTCCGTGCGTCGGGCAACGTCATCGATGAAGCGACGGTTCGCTCAGCGCTTGGCGCTGGAGATCTGCGTTACGGAACCGGTGCCCACTACGACGCGGCGAGCGCGTTCATCAAATGGATGCGTCATTCCGAACCGGATCAGGCCGTTGCCTGGCTGGTGCACATGCTCGACGGTGGCGAAGACCCGCGGTTCATCGCCCGGCGGATGCAGATCTTCGCGTCGGAGGACATCGGCCACGCCGACCCGCGCGCTCTGCTCATCGCCGATGCTGCCGCGCGAGCCGTCGACTCCGTCGGCATGCCGGAGGCCCGGTACCTGCTCGCACACGCCGCGACCTATCTCTCGATGGCACCGAAGTCACGCCAGATCGTTGCGGATCTCGAACGGGCATCGACGACGATTCGGCGGCTCCCACCAGAGATGCTGGGGGAGACCTCGTGAGCGCAGTCGATCTCGCAGCGGTCCTCCTGGCGGCCGTCGCCTTGGTGGCGGTCGCCGCGCTCGCGGTCGTCTGTGCCCGCCTCGTGTCGCTGACCCGTGCGCTGGGCGCTGCGGTCGATGAGCTTCGTGCCACGGTGGAGCCTGCGAGCGCGGAGCTCGTCGACGCCGCCGATCGCGCTGCTGCACAGGTGGATCGCCTCGAGTCGCTGATCCGAACGACGGCGAGCATCTCCGAGACGGTTGATGCCGCTGCGCAAACCACCTTCCGGGTGTTGTCGAGTCCGGTCATCAAGGGCGCGGCGATCGCCACCGGGACGGGTCGCGCGGCACGCCGACTGCGCGGACGCCAGGGGTCCGCGCCTGGTGATGAAGGGACAGGTTGATGTTCAAGCGGGTGATCTGGTTCGGAATCGGTGCAGCCGCAGGAACGGCGGGAACCGTATGGACCGAGCGTAAGGTTCGCTCGCAACTGGACCGGGTGCGCCCCGCCGCGCTCGCGGGCTCGGTGCAAGATGCGGTCCGCGCCGCGGTGGCCGAGGGTCGGAGCGCTGCACGCGCTCGAGAGGATGAGCTTCGGTCCCGCTACGGCGGGCGACGCGGGTGAGGGCGCTCGGTATCGATCTCGGCGCCAAGCGGATCGGCGTCGCGGTGTCCGACAGCGCCGGGACGGTCGCGACACCCGTCGAAACCCTGATCCGCACCCCCGACCGGGCCGCGCTGCATCGTTCGATCGTCGCCCTCGGTCGCGAGTGGGAGGTCGAGATCATCGTGGTCGGCCTGCCGCTCGGTCTTGACGGATCGGTCGGACCGGCGGCCGCGGCAGCGCTCGCCGAGGTCGAGGAGCTACGTGGCACCGCCGGGGTGCCGGTCGAGACCTACGATGAGCGTTTGACGACCGTGACCGCCCAGCGGTCATTGCACGACATGAACCTCGCCCCCGCAGCACGGCGTCGGGTGGTCGACCAACTCGCCGCAGCCGTGATGTTGCAGGCGTGGCTCGATCGTCGACGCAACGGCCCCACCTGAGAGCTGATCTGAACCCGTGACCGACCCTTCCACGCCCGGCCGCCCATCCCCAGCCGAGCCTCGCCGCCGACCGCAACCGACGAGCGCTGCTGAACGTCCCGTGCGACGCGCCCCCAGCCCCACTCAACGGGCGCCCCAGCGCCGTGACGAGTACGTCGAGATCCGGCCTGCCGGGTCACTCGGGCGGCGGGTGGTCCTTTTCGTACTCGGCGTCGCGGTGATCATGGCGATCATCGCCGGAGGCGTGCTGGTGTGGGCGATGCGTCAGATCGATCCTGGCGATCCGGGCCCGCAGGTCGCCTCCCTGACGATTCCGTCCGGATCCGGAGTTGCCGATATCGGCGCGCTCCTCGAGAAGCGGGGCATCATCACGAGCGCGACGGTCTTCGAGTGGTACGCCCGCTGGGAGAACAAGGGATCGAACTGGAAAGCAGGGGAGTACACGACCTTCCGTCGGAACTCCACGATGGCGGCGGTCTTCAAGGTGCTCGACGCGGGTCCGGTCCCGCCCGACACCGTGTCGCTGACGCTCATCCCCGGGACCCGCCTCGAAGATCAGCTCGCACGAATCTCGAAGGCGTTCCCCTCGATCACGGTGCCGCAACTGCAGATGGTGCTGGCCTCGGGCCGGATCACCTCGAAGTACCGCAAGGCCGCTCAACCCTCCTGGGAGGGGATGCTCGCCGCCGACACGTTCCGTTTCGAGGAGGACGCGACCGCGGATCAGATCCTCCAGACCCTCGCTGATCATCAGACGAAGCTTCTTGACGAGCTCGGTTACGGGCGTGCCGAGGCCCTCACCGGACACACGGCGTGGGAACTGGTCACGATCGCGTCGCTCGTCGAGCGCGAAGCGGGCACGCCGCCGGATGAGGCCGGAAAGATCGCGCGGGTGGTCTACAACCGACTCGATCGTGGCGAGCCGTTGGGAATCGACGCATCGATTCTCTACGGCCTCGGGCGCACCTCGGGCGCATTGACCAAGTCTGATCTGGCGAAGGACACGCCGTACAACAATCGGTTGCACAAGGGCCTCCCGCCGACGCCGATCGCGACGCCGGCTCGCGCGGCGCTCGCTGCGGCGATCGATCCGACCCCCGGTCCGTGGATCTACTACGTCCTCGTCGAGAACGACCCACCGACCCACCTGTTCACCGATTCGGCCCGAGAGTTCCAGAAGGCGAAGGCCGATGCGAAGGCGCGCGGGGTTTTCTGACCGTGCGGCCGCCCGTCTCGGGCAGCACCCGGCTGGCGGCGGTGCTCGGCAACCCGGTGCGTCACTCGCTGTCGCCGGTGCTCTTCGACGCGGCGGCTGCGGCGAGTGGCGTCGATCTCGCCTACGTGGCGCTCGAAGTCAACTCGGGGTCGCTCCGTGACGCGATGGAAGGCGTGCGTGCGCTCGGATTCGTCGGGGTCAACGTCACGATGCCCCACAAGGAGCACGTCGGATCGCTCGTCGACGACCGCACCGACCGTGCCGCGCGACTTCAGGCAGTGAACTGCGTCACCGTCGAGGACGGCCGATTGATCGGCGACAACACCGACGGTGCGGGTTTTCTCGCCGGCCTGCGCCACGACGGGATCGAGGTCGCCGGCCGTCGGGTCGCGGTGCTCGGGGCAGGCGGCGCGGCCCGGGCGATTTGTGACGCGCTCGGTGGTGCCGGAGCGGCGCTGGTCACCGTGCACAACCGCAGCATCGACCGGGCACGGGTTGCCGCGGCACTCGCTGGCGATATTGGTGCCGTGGGCGAAGCGGGCCAACTCCGTGCCGCGGATCTGATCGTCAACGCGACGCCGCTCGGCATGGCCGGGGACCGGTCGGTCCCGCTCGACCCGACGGTGCTGCGGAGAGAACACGTCGTCGTCGACATCGTGTACCACCCGATCGAGACGCCCCTCCTGGCAGCGGCGGCCGGCGTCGGAGCCAAGACGATCAACGGCTTGGGCATGTTGATCGGGCAGGCGGGCATCGCGTTCGAGCGGTGGTGTGGCGTTGAGGCGCCGGTCTCCCAGATGCGTCTCGCCGCCACGGCATACCTCGGAGCCGACTGAACGATCTCCGCTACACCTTTTCGCTCCTCCTGCCGATACATGCCGCACCACTGACTGCTGGGAGGACGAAGTGGCGCTGCAGGGAACCATCGACTCGTTCGCGATGGCCGACGTCTTGCGACTGTTGGCGTCATCGGCGAAGTCGGGTCGGCTGATCGTCAACGGTGATCGTGGCACCGCGAATCTCTGGTTGGAGGAGGGGCGCTTCGTCGGCGGTGGTACCCCCGACCCGTCCTCCGCGGAGATCGCGGAGGTCGTCTTCGACGTCCTTCGCTTCGAGAACGGCAGTTTCATCTTCGAAGCGGGAGCCGTCTGCTCAGCGCCCGTGGAGCCCATCGAGGTTGTTCCCGTACTCGGGCAGGCCGAGGCGGCGCTGCTCGAGTGGAACGAGATCGTCAAGATCGTGCCGTCACAGCGGTCGTGGATCACCCTCGCGGCGGAGTTGCCGCACGCGGAGGTCGTGGTCGACCAGGCGTGTTGGGCATCGATCGTCGCCGTGGGGAGCGGGACGAGCGTGGACCAACTCGGTGCACGGCTCGGTCTCGGTGAGCTGTCGTCGAGCCGGCTGGTCCGTGCGTTGGTCGAGGCCGGCTTCGTCGAGGTGGTCGACGCTCCCGAAACGGAGTCCTCGCTGTGGCACACCGACCTCGGCTCCGAGGACGCCGACGCGGCGGGATCCGAGGATGCGGCTGACCCCTTTGGGACCACCGGCCTTCCGGATCTCCCGATTCGCCGCCCGATGACCGCGTTCGAGGACGACTCGGAGTCGCCGGCGGTCTCCTTCGGCGGTGATGCGTTCGAGTCTGACGACATCGGGCTTCCCAGCCTGACGGTCGCCGGACTGACCGATGACCTCTACGAGTCGGCAACGAGCGCCGGCGATCCGGCGGGGGTCGCGGACGTGAACCGATCGATGTCGATGCTCAGCTCGAAGGCCGCACAGGCGCTCGCGTCGTTGAGCGTCCCCGACGATGTGCCGCGGGCGCAACTCGAGGGTGACGACGAGGACGAGGAGCGCACCCGTATGCTGCGCTTCCTCGGCACCGTGTGAACGCGCTCCTCGCGGGGCTTTCTTCACTTTCAGCGCCGAATGCGCCACAGTGGATGGTCTCCCCGACCATGCCGTCAGCCGCTGAGAGGACCACGATGGCCACCGCAACCCTTCGCTCCGCGCTCGATCAGCCGTTTCCGGCCGGTCGCGCCTGGGCCGAGTCGGCGTTGTGGCGATTGGGCCTTCACCCCGACGCAGAACTGGACGTGCGCCACGTCGCCCAGGGGTGGATGCGTCTCGGCGTCGGCGATGACGCAACGCTCGTCGACACCTTGTTCGTCCTCACCGACACACAGTTGGGGTTCGGCCAGGTCGAGGTCGAGACCACCGATCCGCACTGGGTGCCGCTCTCCTCGATCGTCGCGATCGACCTGATCGAGGGGGTCCCGTACCCCCTCGAGGCGATTGAGGTGCAGTTCGCTGGTGGACTCGCGATTTTCGTCGGATGGCCCCCGGCGTTGAGCGAGGCGGTGCTCGAGGTGTTGCGACCTGGCACGGTCGACGCTGAGGCGCCCGACGGTGACGTTGGTGACGGTGACGTTGGTGACGGTGACGTCGTTGACGCTGATCTCCCCGACGGCGAGGCGGTCGACGACCCTGACCGCTCCCACGACATCGCGGCCCCCGCTCCGCAGCACGCGACCCCGTTCACGGCAGATGTTCCCCCGATGCCACCACCGCCGATCGCTGCGCTCTTCGGTTCGGAGCCCACGCCGTCATCGAGTGTTGTTCGTCCCGACGAGCGCGACCGGCATGACGCAGTCGCGGACGACTTCTTCTCAGACCTCGAGGCGACCCCGCCCGACGCGTCGCTGTTCTCCCTCGACGCGCAAGGCGAAGATGACGTCGCGGTGCCAGAGGTGCCCGAGGATGCAGTCGCGGTTCACGGGCCGTGGGACGACCCCACGGTCGCGTGGCCCGACCCGTTCCGTGGCTGCGTCTTTCTCGGTGGACACCCCCTCCACCAGCGCCGCCGGAAGAACGTCGTCGTGGTCATGCGCGCCGGCGGTCTGGTCATCGCGTCTGGGGGGAGTCGAGGGTGGTCGGTTCACGCGCCGTGGCACGAAGTGCGTCGGCTCGACGTCCAAGGCGCCGACGAGGTGAAGTTCACCCACAACCACCGCATCGATCTCAACGGCAGCGCACTCGTGGTGGAGTTACTCGACGGCACGTTCCTGCTCGTCGAGGTGCGTGGTCGCCGGCCGGCGTCACTCCGCTCGGCGCTCGCGCCGATCATGCTCGTCGTCGCCGAGTCTCCGACCGCCGAACATCACTGACGCACCCGCAGCGGCTCGACAGGTCGCGGATGAGACGTGACGTGGAATGACACGTTACGCTCCGTCCGACATCAGCAACGTGGGGGTGCGGATATGGCGGGAACGACATGGCGTGTGCGGTGCGCGGCGGCAGTGGCCGTGCTGGCCGCGCTCCTGGGTGCCGGCGGATGCGCACTGGTGCAGCCCACCATCCCGGTTGCCGGAGGATCCAGCGGGGGAGCCCCGCAAGCCCAGGCGCACGGCACGTGGGTCGCCGGTGACTCCATTTCGCGTGCGAGCCAGTGGCCGAGCCACGTCACGCCGGCGCCCTTGCCGTCGGTTGCGGAGTCCCGTACGGGCTTCCTCCGTGCCATCGACGGTCGGACCATCGGATCGAACCTGACGACGGCGATCGCCCGCAACGGTGTACCTGACCGGGTGGTGATCATGGGTGGCGTGAACGACGTCCGAATTGCGAACCCGCCGTCGATCGCGGCGATCACGGCCGCGATGGCCGCGCTCGAGGCCGAGGTGACCGCGCAAGGTGTCACGGTGATCTGGGCGACCGAACCCGCCTGGACCTACGCCGGTCCGGTCGGGCAGATCAACCAGTGGATGCGAACTCGTCCCCACGTGATCGACTGTGCCGGATCGGTGAATGGGTCGCCGTTCAACACCTACGACGGGGTGCATCCGACCGCCGCGGCGAACGACGTGCTCGGCAGGTGTATTTCAGCCCGTCTCTGACCTGCGGGGCGATACCGCCTGGGCGATAGGGTCGACCGCTGTGAATCGGCCGCACGTCTCGATCGTCGGGCTTCCGGGCACCGGGAAGAGCACCATCGCTCCGATCCTTGCGTCCCGTCTCGACCTCGTGGAGATCGACCTGGACGAGTTCATCGAGACATCCGCGTCGATGGGCGTTTCGGAGATCTTCGCCGCTGAGGGCGAAGACGGCTTCCGCGATCGTGAGGAGCGGGCGCTCGCGCAACTCGTCGATGCCGACGAGCCGGCACGGCTGGTGAGCTGCGGGGGCGGTGTTGTGCTCCGCGCCGCGAATCGCCGTCGACTCAGCGAGCGAACGCGCTGTGTCTGGCTCGACGCGAGCGACGAGACGTTGGCCGAGCGGCTCTGGTCTGCACGCTCGACGCGTCCGCTCCTGGGCGACGCGGAAACCCCCTCCGAGCTGCGCTCACGAGTCGCGACGTTGCGCGCTGCTCGTGCGCCCTACTACGAGGAGGTCGCCTTCAGCCGGGTCGTCGTCGACGATCTCGACGTGGCCTCGGTTTCCGAGGCGGCAGCGGTGGCGGTCGCATGATCACCGTTGAAGTGCCCCTCGGCGAGCGCAGCTACCCGGTGCTGATCGGCCCGGGTGTGCGGCGGGAACTCGACGCGGTCGTGCCGCCGGAGATACGTCGCATCGCGGTGATCACTCAGGCGGATCTCCCCGTCGAAATGGAGATCGATCGCGACCACGAGCGGTTCTTCGTGGGGCCCGGCGAAGCCCACAAGAACCTCGGCACCGTGGAGCGCTTGTGTTCGGAGATGTCGGCGTCGGGCTTCACCCGCGCCGACTGTGTCGTCGCCGTGGGGGGCGGGATCGTCACCGACATCGGTGGATTCGTCGCCGCCGTCTATCACCGCGGCATCCCCGTCATCCACGTTGCCACCACGCTGCTCGCCCAGATCGACGCCGCGATCGGCGGGAAGACCGGCGTCAACCTGCCGGAAGGCAAGAACCTCGTGGGCGCCTACTGGCAGCCCACCGCGGTGCTCTGCGACACCGAGGTGCTCGCCACGCTGCCACCACGTGAGTGGCGCTGCGGCCTGGGCGAGCTCGCCAAGTACCACTGGCTCGGAGGTGGGCGCCTCGACGACCTGCCCCTCGACGACCGGGTCGCGGCATGCGTCGGGATCAAGGCAGAAGTCGTTGCCGCCGACGAACGCGAGGGCGGCCGCCGCGCCACGCTCAACTACGGCCACACGCTCGCGCACGCCCTCGAGACAGCCGGCAACCACGAGCTTCGTCACGGCGAGGCTGTCGCGATCGGTCTGGTGTTCGCTGCGGAGCTGGCACAACGGCTCGGGCGTATCGACGAGGCTGCGGTCGCTGAGCACCGACGTGTCGTTTCGGCCTACGAGCTGCCCGATCGGATTCCCGGGGGCTTCGATGACAACGAGCTCATCGAGCTGTTCGCACGGGACAAGAAGGCGACCCGTCAGCTGACCTTCGTGCTCGACGGACCTCGTGGCGTCGAGCCGGTGATCGTCGAGGACCGCGACCTGATCCGCTCAGCACTCGCGGCCATGCGGTGATCCGCTCGTAGGCTGCCGCCGATGTCACCCCACCGCACGGTTCTGCTGCTCAGCGGGCCGAATCTCAACATGCTGGGTCTCCGCGAGCCCGAGGTCTACGGGGTCGAGACACTCGACGACCATGTCGCGGTGGCGACCGCCACCGCGGAGGCTCACGGATTCGAACTCCGCCACTTTCAGTCGAACCACGAGGGGGAACTGGTCGACCTCATCCATGCGGCGAGGGGGAACCACGAGGCGATCATCATCAACGCCGGGGCCTTTACCCACTACAGCTGGTCGATCCACGACGCGCTCGCGGTCTTCGACGGCCCGATCGTCGAATTGCACCTCTCCAATCCCGAACGACGTGAGTCGTGGCGCTCGACGTCGGTGATCTCACCGGTCGCCCACGGGATCATCTGCGGTTTCGGCGGTGTCGGGTACCGGCTAGCGGTCGAAGCCGTCGTTGAGCTCCTGAGCCGCCGATGAGTCACCTTCCCGCCATGGAGGTTCCTTCCCGCCTGACGCGTCTGCGGGCGGCGATCGAACGAGCCGAGCTTGACTGCCTGCTCGTAACCCACCTCCCGAACATCCGCTACCTGAGCGGGTTCAGCGGATCCGCCGCGCTCCTCGCGGTCACCGGCGATGCGGCGGTGCTGGTCACCGACGGTCGCTATGCCGAACAGGCGCCCGCGGAGATCGAGTCGGTGGGTGCCGACATCGGGGTGGTCGTGAGCGGCGATCGGCAGCGGGAGGAGATCCGTGCGGTGCTCCGCGATCGTGGTCGCATCGGCCTCGAAGGCGAACACGTCGCCCACGCCGCGTGGCTTCGCTACTGCGAGGACTGGTTCCCGGGGGCTGACGTTCGATCGACGAGCGGCATCGTCGAAGCGCTCCGCGAGGTCAAAGACGCAGGTGAGATCGCCCGGATCCGAGCAGCGTGCAGTATCGCGGACGCCGCGCTGGCGGAAGTGCGGTCCGGCCTCGCGGACGGCCCGACCGAAGCCGAGTTCAGACTCGAACTCGACACCGCCATGCGACGGCGGGGGAGCCCGGAGGTGAGCTTCGAGACGATCGTCGCCTCCGGCCCGAACGCCGCCAAGCCGCACGCTCGGCCCACGGACCGTCGCATCGTCGAAGGTGACCTCGTCGTCATCGACTTCGGTGCCATGGTCGACGGCTACCACTCCGACATGACCCGCACCGTGATGATCGGAACGCCGAGCCAGACCCAACAGCGAATGCTGGAGGTGGTGGGCGAAGCTCAGTCGGCGGGAGTCGCCGCCGTCGCCGCCGGAGTCGCCGCGGCGACGGTGGATGCCGCTTGCCGTGACGTGATCGACGAGGCCGGATGGGCAGCGGCGTTCCTCCACGGAACCGGTCACGGAGTAGGCCTCGACATCCACGAGGCCCCCCGGGTGGGGGCTCGCTCGGATGCTACGCTCACCGCCGGCCAGGTGGTCACCGTGGAACCAGGGGTGTACCTCCCTGAACACGGCGGTGTCCGAATCGAGGACACGGTGGTGGTGTGCGACACCGGTGCCGAGCCGCTGACCCTCGCCCCCAAGCTCACCAGCGTCACCTGAAAGGACGCCCCCCGCATGCCCCAGATCTCGACCGCGGACTTCAAGAACGGCATGACCCTCGCGCTCGACGAGGGCCTCTTCAATCTCGTCGAGTTCCAACACGTCAAGCCCGGCAAGGGTGGCGCGTTCGTCCGGACCACCCTCAAGAACGTCCGCACCGGCGCCGTGCTCGAGCGCACGTACCGCGCCGGCGAGCGGATGGAGCGGGCGATCGTCGACAAGGCGGAGATGCAGTTCCTCTACCGCGACGGCGGCGATTACGTCTTCATGAACAACTCGACCTACGAGCAGCTCAACGTCACCGCAGCGACGCTCGGCGATGCGGCGAACTACATCGTGGACGGCTCAACCGCAGTGATGCTGATGTATCAGGACGAGGTCATCGGTGTGGATCTGCCCGCAGCGGTCGAGCTCACCATCACCGAGACCGAACCCGGCATCCAGGGCGATCGGGTCTCGGGCGCGAAAAAGCCGGCGACCCTCGAGACCGGTCTGGTGGTTCAGGTCCCGTTGTTCATCGAGCCCGGCGAGCGGGTCAAGGTGGACACGCGCTCGGGCGAGTTCATCAGCCGGGCCTGAGCGTTGGTCGACCTGCCGACCGGCGGTGGCCGCCGAGATGCTCGGGAGCGGGTGCTGCACCTGCTCTATGAGGCGGACCAGCGATCCGTCGGCGTCGAGGCCGTCCTCGAGGACCAGGTCCTCGAACCGGACGCCTACACGGCCGCAGTGCTGCGCGGCGTCGAGGCGAGCCGCTCGAAGCTCGACGAGTTGATCGCTCGGCTCGCGCAGGGCTGGACGTTGGATCGCATGCCCACGATGGACCGCCTGGTGCTCGAGATCGCCGTGTTCGAGCTGCGCGAGCGCCCCGACGTTCCCACCGCGGTCATCCTCAACGAGGCGGTCGAGCTCGCCAACCAGTATTCGACCGACGACTCGGGCCGTTTCGTCAACGGCGTGTTGGCGGCGGCCGCGACCGAAGTTCGCCCGGAAACCTGACGTCGCCGCTGGTGGTACCGTCCATCTGACCGTTAACGGAGGTCCGGTGAGGCCTCCACGGACCATGAGGTGGCCGGATGGCCGAGCGTGAGCGCAGAGGATCCCCGCCCTACGGCGGAAATTTCGTCGCCCACAGCCGCATCATGGACCACAACGATCTGTACCGGGCGATCCGCCGGATGGCCCATGAGATTCTCGAGCGCAACCACGGCCTGGAGTCGCTCTCGATCGTTGGGTTGCAGACCGGCGGCGTGCCGATCGCACAGGCGATCGCGGACGAGATCGCCGACATCGAGGGCACGGTGCTGCCCGTGGGCACCCTCGATGTCGCGTTCTACCGCGACGACATCGGGCTTCGGCCGGTGCTGCCCGAGGAGGTCACCAACATCCCCTTCGAGATCGACGGGCGGACGATCGTGTTGGTGGACGACGTGCTCTTCACCGGGCGCACCATTCGCGCCGCCCTCGACGCGCTCGGTGACTACGGCCGGCCGCGTGCGGTGCAGCTGGCCGTCATGATCGACCGTGGTCACCGCGAGCTGCCGATCCGGCCCGACTACGTGGGCAAGAACCTTCCGACCCGGCGCGACGAACTCGTCAACGTCCACGCCGAAGGCGTCGATCTCGGGGAGATGGTGAAGTAGTGGCCAACCTCCTGTCGATCGCGGATCTCCCTCGCGACGACATCGAATCGATTCTCGATCTGACCGATCACTTCGCCGAGGTGAACCGTCGCCCGATCCCCAAGGTGCCTGCGTTGCGGGGCCGCACGGTCGTCTCGCTCTTCTACGAGGACTCCACCCGGACTCGGCTGAGCTTCGAGACCGCGGCGAAACGTCTCGGTGCCGACACGATGACCTTCACGGTCGGATCGTCATCGGTCAAGAAGGGGGAGTCGCTGCGCGACACCATCCAGACCATCGATGCGTTCGGCGTTCACGCCTTTGTCGTACGGCACAAGTCCTCCGGGGTTCCCCACCAGGTCACGCGTTGGACCGACGCTGCGGTCGTCAACGCCGGCGACGGCTGGCATGAACACCCCACCCAGGCGCTGCTCGACACCTACACCATCCGTGAACGCTTCGGCGCGCTCGACGGGCGTCACATCGCGATCGTCGGCGACATCAACCACTCGCGCGTCGCCCGCAGCGACGTCGCCGCGTTCACCGCCCTCGGCGCCCGGGTCACGCTCGTCGGCCCACCGACCTTCCTGCCGCCCTCGCTCGTGGGCTGGCCGGTGGACGTCAGTTTCGATCTCGACGAGGTCATCGAGAGCCTCGACGTCTGTTACCTCCTTCGCATCCAACAGGAGCGAATCGACGAGGCCCTCATTCCGTCGTTGCGCGAGTACACCGCCGGCTACGGGTTGACCACCCGCCGCGCCGCTCGACTCCGAGAGGACGCACTCATCATGCACCCCGGGCCGATGAACCGGGGCGTGGAGATCGCCCCCGAAGTCGCCGACGAGCCACGATCGGTGATCACCCAGCAGGTTGCCAACGGTGTGGCGGTTCGCATGGCGGTGTTGTTTCGCCTGTTGGGTTCCGAATCCCAGCTCGAGTCGATGGAGCAGCGATGAGCGATCCTGTGGAGTTCGTGATCCGGGGTGGCCGCATCGTCGACACCGACGGCGAACGCAGCGGCGACGTCGTCGTATCCGACGGGCGGATCGTCGCGGTCGGTCCGGACCTGCGCGCGGATCGGGTGCTCGACGCCGGCGGCTGCGTCGTGGCTCCGGGATTCGTCGACCTGCACACGCATCTCCGTCAACCCGGCAAGGAGGAGGCGGAGACGATCGAGACCGGCTCGCGGGCCGCCGCGCTCGGGGGCTTCACGTGCGTGGTCGCGATGCCGAACACGACGCCTGCGATCGATTCGGCGGCGGTCGTTCGCGAAGTGCAGCACCTCGCCGCGACCGCGCTCTGTGAGGTCGTCGTTTCCGGTGCGATCACGGTGGGCCGCGCCGGTGAAGCACTGTCGCCCATGGCCGAGATGGCGCAGCTCGGCGTGCGGATCTTTACCGATGACGGCACCGGGGTGCAGGACGATCGTCTGATGCGACGGGCGTTCGAGTACGCCTCCGGTCTCGGGGTGACCCTGGCGCAGCACTGTGAGGTCACCTCGCTCAGCGAGGGCACGTGCATGCACGAGGGCGAATGGTCGGCTCGCCTCGGCCTCCCGGGTCAACCGTCCGAGGCGGAGGAACTGATGGTGATGCGCGACATCGCCCTCGCCCGGCTCACCGGCGGCCGGATCCACTTTCAGCACCTGTCGAGCGCAGGATCGGTCGCGATGGTCGCCGCCGCGAAGGCGGGTGGGTTGGCGGTCACCGCGGAGGCGACCCCGCACCACTTCACCCTGACCGACGCGGCGTGCGCCGGGTACGACCCGGTGTTCAAAGTGCACCCCCCGCTCCGTTCCAGCGGCGATCGCGACGCGGTGCGTGAGGGGCTGCGTGACGGGACGATCGATGCGATCGCCACCGATCACGCACCGCATCCGATTCACGAGAAGGAACGTCCCTTCGACGAGGCACCGCCAGGGATGTTGGGCTTGGAGTACGCCCTGGCGCTCGCCATCACCGAACTGAACCTCGACGTTGCCGATCTGGTCGCGCTGCTCAGCAGCCGACCTGCGGCAATCGCCGGTGTCGGGGCCCGGCACGGCGGCCCGATCGTCGAGGGGGCGCCGGCGAACCTCGTGGTGTTCGATCCAGACGCGACGTGGACGATCGACGCGTCGGGCGGCGCGAGCCGGAGTTCGAACGTGCCCTACGTGGGACGCACGGTTCGAGGACGCGTACGACACACGGTGGCAGGAGGCGAGGCCGTGGTCATCGACGGAAACGCCCAGCGCTGAGACGTCCGAACCCCACCCCGTCCTGAGCTCGCCACCCGTCCTGAGCTCGCCACCCGTCCTGAGCTCGCCACCCCTCCTGAGTTCGCCACCCCTCCTGAGTTCGCCACCCCTCCTGAGTTCGCCACCCCTCCTGAACTTGCGGATGTTTTCGTCGTAGGGGGTCGGATTTCGACGCAGGTTGGGGGTAAGGGGGGAGGGGGTGGGGTTTGGGTCGCTGACGTTCCGGGGTGGTGAACGCCACTGATAGGGTGTCGTTCTGACCGTGAAGCGGGTCCCGTGAGGCCCGTACGGACAGGAAGGACCTCCATTGGCGCCTCTGCCACCGCTCGACTCGCCCCCTGACGGGGGCATTTTTCATGTTCGCCCGCAGATCCGTCCCGGGCTCCTCGTGCTCGCGGATGGCACCGAATTCGAGGGGGAACTGATCGGGGCCGACACCGTCGCGAGCGGCGAAGTCGTCTTCAACACGGTGATGACGGGCTACCAGGAGGTCATCTCCGACCCGTCCTACGCCGGCCAGATCATCACCTTCACCACCGCCCACCTCGGCAACTACGGGGTGACCGCGTCCGACAACGAATCCCGACGGCCCTTCTGCGCCGGAGTCGTGATCCGCGATCTTGCTCGGCGGCGGAGCAACTGGCGGGCGAACGAGGACCTCGACGACTACCTCCGGCGCTGTGGCATCCCCGGGATCGCGGGTGTCGATACCCGCCGGCTGACCCGGCATCTCCGCACGGTCGGCTCGCTGCCGGGGGCATTCGGATCCGACGAAGCCGAGGTGCGCGCGGCAGCCCGGACCGCGATCGGGACCGACGGATGCGATCTCGTCACGGCGGTGACCACCGATGCCCCCTACCGATACGAGGGTGTCGAAGGGGTCACACGCCGCGTGGTCGCGGTTGACTGCGGCCTCAAGACCACGATCCTGCGCAACCTCTCGCAGATCGCCACGATCGAGGTCGTTCCCGCCGGAACCACGGCCACCGAGATCCTCGATCGCGGCGCCGACGGGCTGTTCATCTCCAACGGCCCGGGCGACCCCTCCGCGGTGCCCGATCTCGTGGCAACCGTCGAGGAGCTCCTCGGCACGTTGCCGGTCTTCGGGATCTGCATGGGTCATCAGATGCTCGGCCAGGCGCTCGGGGCGCCCACCTTCAAGCTGCCGTTCGGGCACCACGGGGGGAACCACCCTGTCCGCGACCTCACCACGGGCAAGGTGGAGATCACGAGCCAGAACCACAACTACTGCGTCGACGTCTCTGGCCTGTCGGGCGTCGAGGTCACCCACGTGAACCTCAACGACGGGACCCTCGAGGGGTTCCGTTGCACCGACATCGACGCGTTCGCCGTGCAGTACCACCCTGAGGCCGGTCCCGGCCCCCACGACAGTCACTATCTGTTCCAGCGTTTCGCGGAACTGATGGACAACGCCGCAGCGACGAAGGCAGGTCGGTGATGCCCCGCCGTGACGACCTCGAATCGATTCTGCTGATCGGGTCCGGACCGATCGTCATCGGCCAGGCGTGCGAATTCGACTACTCCGGAACCCAGGCGTGTCGCGTCCTTCGACAGGAGGGGTATCGGGTCATCCTCGCGAACTCGAACCCGGCGACGATCATGACCGACCCGGACTTCGCGGACGCCACCTATGTGGAGCCGCTCTCGGCGGATGTGCTCGAGCGGATTCTCGAGCGAGAGCGCCCCGACGCCGTCCTGCCAACCCTCGGTGGGCAGACCGCCCTCAACCTCGCGATGGAGCTTCACGAGAAGGGTCTCATCGGCGTGCCGGGGACGCCCGAGATGATCGGCGCGAACGCGGCGGCGATCGCGACTGCCGAGGATCGTGAGCAGTTCAAGAAGGCGATGGTCGGCATCGGCCTGTCGGTGCCGAACTCGGGCACGGCGCACAGCATGGACGAGGCCCGTGCCGTCGTTGCCGAGATCGGCCTCCCGGTCATCATCCGCCCCGCGTACATCCTGGGCGGCAAGGGGACCGGCATCGCGACCACCGTCGAGCAGTTCGAGCGGGTCGCGTCGGCAGGCCTTGCGGCGAGCCCGATCTCCGAGATCCTCATCGAGCAGTCCATCGCCGGGTGGAAGGAATACGAGCTGGAGGTCATGCGGGATCGCGTCGACAACTGCGTGATCATCTGCTCGATCGAGAACGTGGACCCGATGGGTGTTCACACCGGTGACTCCATCACCGTCGCCCCGGCGCAGACCCTCTCCGACGTCGAGTACCAGGCGATGCGTGACGCCGCGTTCGCGTGCATCCGTCGTGTCGGGGTGGAGACCGGCGGCTCGAACGTCCAGTTCGCGGTCAACCCGACCAACGGTGACATGGTGGTCATCGAGATGAACCCGCGTGTCTCGCGGAGCTCCGCCCTCGCGTCGAAGGCGACGGGGTTCCCGATCGCGAAGATCGCGGCGCGGCTCGCGGTCGGCTACACGCTCGATGAGATCCCCAACGACATCACGTTGGTCCGCGATGAGGCGACGGGTGAGATCCTGCGCAGCACGCCGGCGAGCTTCGAACCGGCGATCGACTACGTCGTGACGAAGGTGCCGCGGTGGGCGTTCGAGAAGTTCCCCGGCACGTCGGGGGTTCTCGGCACCCAGATGCAGTCGGTGGGCGAGGTCATGTCGCTGGGGCGCACCTTCCCCGAGTCGCTCCAAAAGGCGCTCCGCTCGCTCGAAATCGGACGGCTGGGCCTCAACTGCGACCACGGCGAGTCCCCCTACGACGCGTTCGGTGACGACGAGTTGCTGGCGCGTTGCGCGGTCGCGACCCCCGAGCGGATCTTCCAGGTCGAGGCGGCCCTCCGTCGAGGCATCGACCTCGAACGGGTCTTCGAGGCCACCATGATCGACCCCTGGTTCCTCGACCAGATGTCGATGATCAGCGAGGAACGTGAGGCACTCGTTTCGACCGGCCTCGACGGAATGGACCGCCGCAGCTGGCGCCGCGCCAAGCGACTCGGCTTCGGAGACGCGCAGCTCGCATGGCTGTGGGGTGTCGAGGAGGACGAGGTGCGCGCCGCTCGGCTCGCCGCGGGGGTCGCTCCCACCTACAAGACGGTCGACACGTGCGCGGCCGAGTTCGACGCCCGCACGCCCTACCACTACGCCACCTGGGAGGACGAGAGCGAGGTCGCTCCCTCGGCGAAGCGCAAGGTCATCATCTTGGGCTCCGGCCCAAACCGCATCGGACAGGGAATCGAGTTCGACTACGGATGCGTGCACGCGAGCTTCGCCCTCGCGGAGGCCGGGTTCGAGACGGTCATGGTGAACTGCAATCCCGAGACCGTCTCGACCGACTACGACACGTCCGCTCGCCTGTACTTCGAGCCGCTCACCTACGAAGACGTGATGTCGGTGATCGAGGCGGAGTCGGCAGCGGCAGCCGCTGCGGGTGGGGAGGTCGTGGGGCTCATCGTCTCCCTGGGTGGCCAGACCCCGCTGAAGTTGGCGAGCCGCCTGCCGCGGGAGCTCATCCTCGGGACCAGCCCCGACTCGATCGACCTGGCCGAGGACCGCGATCGTTGGAATGCGCTGTGCGCGCAACTTGAGATCCCCCAACCCGCCGGCGGAACGGCCACCGACGTCGCGGGAGCGCTCGAGATCACCGAGCGGATCGGGTATCCGGCGCTGGTGCGCCCGAGCTATGTGCTCGGTGGGCGGGCCATGGAGATCGTCTACGACGACGACGGGCTTCGTGCCGCAATCGCGAACCTCGCGGGTGCGGCCGGTATCGGAGCGGAGGGGGGACTGTCCGCGCAGCGTCCCGTCCTCGTCGACCGGTTCCTGGAGGACGCCACGGAAGTCGACGTCGACGCGATCCGTGACGCGACCGGCGACGTGATCATCGGCGCGGTGATGGAACACGTCGAGGAAGCGGGGGTGCACTCCGGTGACTCCGCCTGCATCATTCCGCCGGTCAGCCTCTCCGCCGACACCGTGGCGGTGATCGAGGAGTACACGAAGCGGATCGCAGAAGCGCTCGACGTCCGGGGCCTCATCAACGTGCAGTTCGCGGTGAAGCGCGGCCCGGCGGGCGGCGGGCAGGTGTTCGTGATCGAGGCGAATCCACGGGCCAGCCGGACCGTCCCCTTCGTTGCGAAAGCGACCGGCGTTCCGCTCGTCAAGATCGCGGCGCGTGTTGCGTGCGGGGCGACGCTGGATGCGCTCCGTTCCGAGGGCCTGCTTCGACCGCCGGTCGACGGTGACCACTACGCCGTGAAGGAGGCGGTGCTTCCGTTCAACCGCTTCCCCGATTCGGACTCGCTGCTCGGGCCCGAGATGCGCTCCACCGGTGAGGTCATGGGAATCGACCTCACCGTCGGCCAAGCGTTCGCGAAGTCGCAACTCGCGGCGGGTGACCGACTTCCCTCCGAAGGCACGGTCTTCATGTCGTTGGCGGATCGCGACAAGCCGCTCGGAACGCGCGCCGCGAAGGTCTTCTCCAAGCTGGGCCTCTCGATCATCGCGACCGAAGGCACGGCATCGTTTCTGCGCGAGGCAGGGGTGCCGGTCGAGGCGGTCGTCGCCAAGCTGTCCGACGACGAGGTCGGCGTGGTCGATCTCATCGCGAGCGGACGTGTGCAGCTCGTCGTGAATTCACCCCGGGGCCGCGGCCCGCGCGCCGACGGCGCGTACATCCGTGCTGAGGCAGGCCGCTACGGCGTGCCGTTGCTGACGACCGCATCGGCTGCGCTCGCCGCAGCGAACGGGATCGCCGAGACCGTCAGCCATGTGCTGTCGGTTCGCACGCTCCAGGAGTACCACCAGGGCGTCCACGCCACCGCGGCGGATGCGTCCGTCAACGCCGGCTGATGCGTCGGTTACGGCGAGCCCGCTGGGATGAGACGGCGACGGTCGACTTGGCCGTCAGCGTCGGTTCCGTCGCCCTGCCGAACCCGGTGATGACGGCTTCGGGAACCGCGGGCCACGGTGACGAGTTGGCGCGTTACGTCGATCTTTCGAGGCTCGGCGCCGTCGTGGTGAAGTCGCTTTCGGCCGAGGCGTGGGCGGGCAACCCAGCCCCTCGGGTCACCGAGGTCGCCGCGGGAATGATCAACAGCGTCGGTCTCGCCGGACCCGGCGTGGCGGCATGGGCCGCCGACGAGTTGCCCCGGCTCCACGCGGCGGGGGCTCGGGTGGTGGTGTCGATCTGGGGACGCAGCGTCGAACAGTACGAGGCGGCCGCGAGGATGTTGGCGGGAGTCGAGGGGATTCTCGCGGTCGAGGTCAACCTGTCGTGTCCGAATCTCGGACGTGCTCACACGATGTTCGCCCACGATCCGAACGCCACGGCGGAGGTCATCGAGGCCTGCGCCGTGGCCGGCATCCCACGTTGGGCGAAGCTGAGCCCCAACACCGACCGTCTGGTCGAGGTCGCCGGAGCCGCAGCGGCGGCTGGTGCCGAGGCAGTCACGCTGATCAACACCGTGATGGGAATGGTGATCGACGTGGAGACACGGCGAGCTCACCTTGGAGGTGGTGGCGGTGGCGTGTCGGGTCCGGCGATCCATCCGATCGCCGTTCGGGCTGTCTACGATTGCCGTTCGGCTCTGCCGGATCTGCCGATCATCGGGGTCGGTGGCGTCGCCGGAGGCCGTGACGCAATCGAGTTGATCATGGCCGGAGCGAACGCCGTCCAGGTCGGTACCGCCGGCTTCGCCGACCCGACATCGGTGGAACGGGTTCTCGACGAGATCGAGAGCTGGTGCCGTCACCACGGTGTCGCCGCCCTTGCCGAGCTACGAGGAGTTGCACATGTCTGAGCCGAACGCCGAAGTCCCCGATGACGTGCGCGAGCGCCTCGCGCTCGTGCTCGACACCGACGATCTCGTCGAGGCGCAGCGGCTTGCCGGCCGGCTCCGACCGTATTTCGGCGTCGCCAAGGTGGGTCTGGAACTGTTCAGCGCAGCGGGACCCGATGCGATCGGTGCCCTCATCGACCTCGGCTATCAGGTGTTCCTCGACCTGAAGCTGTACGACATCCCCACCACCGTGAACCGCGCCGCCCGGGTGCTGGGCGCGTTGGGCATCGACTACCTCACCCTGCACGCGACCGGTGGTGTCGACATGCTGAAGGCTGGCGTCGAAGGCCTGATGACCGGCGCCGAGGCGGCAGGGCTCGGCGCGCCGGTCGCGCTCGCGGTCACCGTCCTGACGAGTGACGACTCGGCTCCGCCCCACATCGTCCCCAACCGCGTGCGGGTGGCGTTGGAAGGCGGCTGCGGAGGGTTGATTCTCGCCGCCGCGGACCTCCAGACCGCACGCGAACTCGCGCCGCGGCTTCGCCGCGTCGTGCCCGGGATCCGCCTCGAGGGATCCGAGCGACACGATCAGGCTCGGTCGGCCACGCCGGGAGACGCCGCAGCCGCGGGAGCCGACCTCCTCGTGATCGGCCGGACGGTCACCGCTGCGGAAGACCCCGTTGCTGCGGCCGCGGCGGTCGCCGCCGCAATCGTCGCCTCGGCGTGACCTGATGGCAGCGATCGACGATGCCCGTGTCGCCGCACACCGATGGGCGGCCGACGCTCGTGCAGCCCGAGAGGCCTTGCTCGACGATCTCGCCGCAGGCCGCGAAACCCTCGCCGGCGCACTCGAACGCAGCGCGGCCGATCCGATGATCGGGCGGATCGAGTTGCTCTGCGTGCTCGAGTCGCTGCCAGGTGCGGGCAAGGTCGCGACGAGGCGACGGCTTGAAGAACTCGGCATCGATCAACGCACCCCACTCGCGGACGCGGAGATCGACGTGATCGTGGGCCACTTCGGGGTGGTGGCGTGATCCTCGTGGTGTCCGGCCCCGGAGGGGTGGGCAAGGGGACCGTACTGTCACGAGTGCTCGAGTCGGACCCGCTGTTGTGGCTGAACCGATCCTGGACCACCCGCGCCCGGCGCCCCGGTGAACCTTCCGACGCCTACGTGTTCGCGACGCGCTCTGAGTTCGAGCGTCAGATCGAGGCGGGCGGGTTTCTCGAATGGGTCGAGTTCCTCGACTACCTGCAGGGGAGTCCGGTCCCGCAACCGCCGCCCGGACACGACGTCGTCTTCGAGATCGACGTCTACGGCGCCGCGCGGGTGCGTGAGCTGTATCCCGACGCCGTCCTGGTCTTCATCGACGCACCCAGCCGCGACGTGCAGGAACAACGCTTGCGCGCCCGTGGTGATACTGAGGAACGTGTAATGCAGCGACTCGCGAAAGCAGACGAAGAGGTCGCGAAAGCCAGAGAGCTCGGCGCTGAGGTGCTCATCAACGACGACCTCGACGCGGCCGTCGAGGAGTTGTCGTCGCTCGTCCGGCGGGCACGAGCCGCGCGACGTTGATCGAGCGGAGATCGCCGCTCGGGATGCAAGGCTGGTCCTGCCGGGGCCGACCGAGCGCAGGGTGAGGCTGACTCGCTGGGAGTTCCGTTGAAAAGGTTCCTATGCAGGTGGGCCTTCGTCGGTTCGTCTTGACCGTTCGCCCCAGGCCAGGGCGCCCAGGGTCGCCGGGTGAATCAGATAACCCGCCCGCGTCGAGGGCACCGCGAGGACGAGACACAGGAACGCGATCGCGCCACGCCTCGCCGCCGCTGCCGGTGATTCCGGCGGGCGGCGAATCAGGCTGACCACGAGCGCGATGCCGACCACGGCCACGAGCAGCGCCACCCACAGCGTTCCGCCGGGCAGCGCCTTGAGGAGCTGACCCACGGAGGGGGCATCGGCGGGAGAGCGGGCGGGTGTGCGCCCCGCCGGGAAGTCGACGATGTTTGCCCAGGCCGCTGTCGGGTCGACGAGGATCGGTGCGGCGGTCGCGACGACGAACCCCGCTACGACCGCCACGCGACGAGTGCCCCAGCGGCCCTCGCCGTCGCGGACGAACAGGGCGGGCATGGTGAGCGGCCATCCGAGCACGGTGAACGACGCAGCGAGACCCAACGCCCAGTCCGTGACGACGTAGCCCGCGACCAAGGACGAGGCGACGAGCAGGTCGTGGCCCCCGGCGGCGACAACGAGGGTGACGAGGGGGGAGGCCGCGATCGCGAGGATCGCCCGACGGGTTGCCGGGCGGAGGTGCCGCCAGGCGATCCGCAGCATCGCGGCGTCGAACGCCACCATCCAGAGACGGGCGTCGGTGAACCAGTGACGCCCGAGCAGTGCACGGGGAAGGCCCGGCACCGTCATCGCCGGAAGGTACGGGAAATAGGAGTAGTTGGTGGTGGCGTCCGCGGCGGACATCCGGGCCGGGTCGCGGTAGGGGGTCGCGTGGAGGAGGAGTCGCCGCGCGCCGGATTCGAGGACGTCGACCTCCGACTGCGCAACGTGGTGCCATCCCCGTGCCCGACCGATCACCAGCACCGCGAGGGGGAGCGCACCGCAGAGCACGACTGCGACCTTCCACCAGTGGTGGCGGATCGCCGGCACCAGGGCCGTGGCCAGCGCGGCGAGGTACCCGCCGACGGCGATCCGGCCCCACCAATGATGCGCCGGGAGGGACGAACCCAGCGCAGCGAGGGCGACAACCAGCCCGGCGCCGGTGATGATGATCGGCACCGAGCGCGGCAACGGGTCGTGCGCGGTGCCAGACACGACCCCTGACTCTACGGGTCCGCTCGGGCTGGCCGGTGCCCCGAGGCGACCGCGGATGGGCGCGTGGGCTACGATTGACGGTCGCTCCGACGACCCCCGCAGGGAGACCCCATGGCTGATCGCGACCGCTTCGACACGATGATGGAGCCCCGCGTCGAAGATCTGCTCGAGCGCACCGGCTCGAAGTTCCGCCTCGTCGCGCTCGCGGCGAAGCGTGCGCGGCAGATCAACAGCTACTACGGGCAACTCGGTGACGGCGCCGGCGCGATCATCCCGCCGCAGGTGGCCTCCACCGCTTCGAAGTCGCTGTCGGTCGCGTTCGAGGAGATCGCCGCTGACAAGATTGTCGGGGTCGAGTTGTCCGAGATCGAAGCCCCCGAGGCCGAACCGGTCGCCGACGGCGCTGAGGCCTGAGCGGCCGGTCCGACGAGTCGTCCCGAACTCACGACAGTGCTCGCGGGCCGTCGAGTCGTTCTCGGGGTCACCGGCGGTATCGCCGCGTACAAGGCGATCGAACTGTGTCGCCGCCTCGTCGACGCCGGCGCCCACGTCGTCCCGGTGATGACTGCCGGCGCCCAGCGCTTCGTCGGGGCCACGACGTTGTCCGCGCTGGCGTCGGAGCCGGTGCAGAGTTCCCTGTGGTCCGAGGCTGATCCGATTCCCCACACTCGACTCGGACAGAACGCCGAGCTCATCGTGGTCGCGCCGGCAACCGCACGGTTTCTCTCCGCATACGCGACGGGATACAGCCACGATCTGCTGACGGCGACGCTGCTCGCAACGCGGGCGCCGGTTGTGGTGTGTCCGGCGATGCACACCGAGATGTGGGAGCACCCTGCCGTCCAGGAGAACCTGGCGACCTTGCGGCGGCGGGGTGTCATCGTGGTCGAACCAGACTCCGGCCGTCTCGCCGGCGGCGACGTCGGCCACGGCCGTCTCGCGGCGCCGGAGCGAATCGTCGCGGCGATCAGCGAGGTCTTCGCAGCCACCGATGCCCCTGGGGGCCAAGCCGGGGGAGCGCTCCGGGGAATGTCGGTGCTCGTCACTGCGGGAGGGACCCGCGAGCCGATCGACGCCGTCCGCTTCATCGGCAATCGGAGCTCGGGCAAACAGGGCTACGCGATCGCTGCCGAAGCGGCGGCGCGAGGGGCCGAGGTCACGTTGGTCACGACGTCGAACCTTGCGGTGCCACCCGGTGTGTCGGTCGAACGCGTCGAGACGGCGGCGGAGATGCACGCCGCCTGCGAGCGCATCGCCCCTACGGCCGACATCGTCGTCATGGCGGCGGCCGTCGCGGATTTCCGCCCGGCGGCAGCGGTGGACCACAAGCTGAAGAAGGCCGACGGAACACCGCAGATCGTGCTCGAGCCGACCCCTGACATCCTCGCGTCGCTCGGCGCGTCCAAGCCCGCCGGCCAGACGCTGGTCGGCTTCGCGGCGGAAACCTCGGAACTTCGTGCCAACGCCGGGTTGAAACTGGTGGCGAAGGGCGCCGATATCATCGTCGCCAACGACGTCTCGGCCCCCGGGGTGGGTTTCGAGCACGACACGAACGCAGTGCTCATACTCACCGCTTCCGGACGAGATCTCTCGCTCGGCCTCGGTGAGAAGCGGGAGATCGCCGCTGCGCTCCTCGACCTCATCGTAGAGGAGCGTTCCGGTACCGCTGAGCCCGCCCGCCCGACTGAGAACTCGACACCCACAGGAGCCTGACACCCATGACCACTTGGACCTTCACCTCGGAGTCGGTCACCGAAGGCCATCCCGACAAGATGGCCGATCAGATCTCCGACTCGGTGCTCGACGCGATCCTCGCGAAGGACCCGGCGGCCCGGGTCGCGTGCGAGACGCTGGTCACCACCGGGCTCTGCGTCGTGGCCGGTGAGATCACCACCTCCGCCTACGTGGACATCCCCGCGATCGCCCGCGAGACCATCAAAGGGATCGGATACGACCGTGAGAGCTTCGGCTACGACGGCAACACCTGCGGTGTGCTCGTCGCGCTCGACGAGCAGTCGCCCGACATCGCGCAGGGCGTCGACGACTCCGAAGAGGTCCGTTCGGGCACGGCCGGCGAGAACGATGCCCTCGACAAGCAGGGTGCGGGCGACCAGGGGATGATGTTCGGCTACGCCTGCGACGAGACCGACGCCCTGATGCCACTGCCGATCCACCTCGCGCACCGTCTTGCCGAGCGGCTCACCGAGGTTCGCAAGGCGGGGTTGATCCCCTACCTCCGTCCCGACGGCAAGACGCAGGTCACCTTCGAGTACGAGGACAACCGGCCGGTCCGCCTCAAGACCGTGCTCATCTCGACCCAGCACAACGACGGTGTCGACCGGGACACCGAGATTCGCCCTGACCTCATCGAGCAGGTCATCAAGCCGACGATCCCCGAGGCGTTCCAGGGTGACGACTACGACGTGTACGTCAACCCGACGGGCAACTTCGTGATCGGCGGCCCCGTGGGCGACTGCGGCCTCACCGGTCGCAAGATCATCGTCGACACCTACGGCGGCATGGCCCGCCATGGTGGCGGTGCGTTCTCGGGCAAGGACCCGTCCAAGGTCGACCGCTCCGCCGCCTACGCGGCCCGGTGGGTCGCGAAGAACGTGGTTGCGTCCGGCGCGGCGACGCGTTGCGAGGTGCAGGTCGCATATGCGATCGGCGTCGCGCACCCGCTGTCGATCCTCGTGGAGACGTTCGGCACCGCCGTCGTCGACCCCGCCAAGGTCGAAGCCGCAGTCCGCGAGGTGTTCGACCTGCGCCCCGGCGCCATCGTGCGCGACCTCGACCTGCGTCGCCCGGTGTTCAAGCCGACCGCTGCCTACGGCCACTTCGGCCGCAGCGGCGACGGCTTCACGTGGGAGTTGACCAACCGGGTCGACCAACTGAAGTCAGCGCTGGGGCTGTAGGCCCGAGGCGGCCGCCAGCCACCAATCCGCCGCCTGCCACCGCCGTCCGTGGCTCCGAACCCGAACCCCGCGACCCGTCGAGGTGGCCGGGCTGATGGGGCCGACGTAGGGGTCGGGATGGTGGTGCGTGTGCTGCCCGATGTCGCAGCGATCGACCGGGAGTTCGACTACCTCCTGCCCCCACGCTGGTCGAACGCCTCGGTGGGGACGATGGTGCGGATTCCGCTCGCCGGTCGGAGGGTCGGCGGGTGGATCACCGCGCTCGACGTGCCGCGTGACCCGGCGCTGAAGCTGAGCGAGGTTGCGAAAGTCTCCGGAATCGGCCCCGACGCGGCGATGATCGAGCTGTGTCGTTGGGCGGCATGGCGTTGGGCGGGCCGGCTCGCGAACTTTCTCGCTGCTGCGTCACCGCCGACGATGGTGCCGTCGGTGCCGCGACTCGGGCTCGTCTCCGACACACCCGCCCCGACACGCTGGCAGTCGCTCTTCGAGCACCGCCGCAGCGTGGTGCGGCTCCCTCCGGCTGAAGACCTCCTGCCGGTCGTGGAGGCGGCGGCGGTGCACGGCGACACCCTCGTGGTGTGCCCCTCGGTCGGCGCCGCGCGGACCGTAGCGCGCCGTCTCCGCGACGAACGTCTCGCCGTCGCGCTGTGGCCGCGCGACTGGGCGCGTGCGGCCCGCGGCGGATGTGTCGTCGTCGGGGCGCGCGGTGCCGCGTTCGCGCCGATGCCCACCCTCGGGGCCGTGGTGATCCTCGACGAGCACGACGAGGCACTCCAGAACGAGGGATCGCCGACCTGGCACGCACGGGAGGTCGCGCTGGAACGAGCCCGACGCGCGAATGTGCCCGCGGTGATGACCTCCCCGTGTCCGAGCCTGGAGTCGGTGCTGCGCTCGCCGCTCATCACGATCCCACGGAGCGACGAACGCGCGGGCTGGCCGCTCTTGGAGATCATCGATCGCCGCGGCGACGACATCGGTCGCACCGGCCTCTACTCCGAACGCCTGGTGGCGGCACTGCGGCGGGAGGGCACGGCCCTGTGCGTGTTGAACCGGGCGGGTCGCGCTGCGCTGTTGGCATGTCGAAGCTGTGGCGAGGTCACCCGCTGCGAGCATTGCGACGCAGCGGTCGCCATGCCGACGGCCACTGAGGTGTCGTGTCGGCGCTGCGCCACCACCCGGCCGGCGGTGTGCCAGTCGTGCGGAAGCACCGCGCTCTCGGTCCTGCGCCAGGGCATCGGCAAAGCGCGCGAGGAGCTCGCGGCGCTGCTTGGGGAGGCTGTGGTGGAGGTTTCGGGCCGGACCCGCGACGCCGAATGGTCCGAAGCCCGCGTCTATGTGGGAACCGAAGCGGTCCTTCACCGGGTTCCTCGGGCCGCGACGGTCGCGTTTCTCGAGGTCGATCAGGAACTGCTCGCGCCGCGGTATCGGGCCTCGGAGCAGGCGCTCGCGCTCCTGGCGCGAGCCGCGCGGCTCGTCGGTGGACGTGACGGCGGCGGCCGCCTGGTCGTCCAGACCCGCCAGCCCGACCACGAGGTGTTGCGAGCCGTGCTGACGGCCGATCCGTCGATCGTCATGGACGCCGAGCGGGCGCGCCGCCAGCTGACGGGGTTCCCTCCCGCCGTGACGATGGCGTACGTGGGCGGCGAAGCGGGAAGCGAGTTCATCGACCGCCTCGGAACCCCGATGGGCGTCGAGATCCACCAACGCGAGGGGTCCTGGCTGCTGCTTGCAGAGGATCGACGCCTGCTCCTCGACGCGATCGCCTCGGTCGAGCGGCCGCCGGGCCGGCTTCGGCTCCAGATCGACCCGATGCGGCTCCCACCGGGCTGAGACGACCTCATTGGCTCGGGCGCGCCGGCCCGTTCGGATCTGGCGGTGTCGGCTGGAGGGCTCCCGTCGGGTCAGCTGGGTCGGACCTCGAGCAGCCGGTATCCCTTCCGGGAGGCAAGTCGCTGCGTCGGCCGCCCGTTCTCGACGAGCCACGCCTGGAGGCTGTCGGCGCCAAGATGGCGCTGTACGACGAGGATCGCTCGTCCGTGGGGAGCGAGCCTCGCGAGCCATTCGTCGAGCAGTTGGTGCAGGGCTGGCTTGCCGATCCGGATCGGGGGATTGGACCACAACTCGTCGACGAGGAGGTCGTCGCTGATCTCCGCAGGTGTCGCCACGCTGACGTTGCCCAGGCCCAAGGAAGCAGCGTTCGTCGCGCAGAGGGCCAGGGCACGCTCGTTGACGTCGACGGCGACGACCCGCGCGTTGGGTGAACGCATGGCGAGGGTGACCGCGATGGGTCCGTATCCGCAGCCGAGGTCGACCAGCGTTCCCTCAGGAGCCGGATCCGGGCCATCGCGCAACAAGATGCGAGTGCCGGGGTCGATCCGATCGGCGGAAAAGACCCCGCGGTCGGTCACGAGCCGGAAGGTTCCTTCCGGAAGCTCCAAACGCACCGATGCCGGCACGGAGGCTGCCGTGGGGCTCGTCGCGAAGTAGTGACCCGAGCGATCGTCGTGCATCGGGGTGTCGCGGGGCGTCGAGGTACCGGCGGCATCGTCGGGCAACTGCATGGGAGTCCGACGGTAGCCTGTGGCTGATGGCGTCCTACTCGATCCGCATCGTCGGTGATCCGGTGCTCGCCGAGCCCACCAAGGAAATCACCGAGATCGACGGTCGTCTGGTCAAGGTGATCGATGCGATGTTCGACACCCTCTACGGGAGCGACACCGGCATCGGACTCGCGGCGAACCAGGTCGGGGTTCAGAAGCGCCTCTTCGTCTACGACCTCGAGGGAGGGGACGATCCTCAGGTCCTGATCAATCCGCGGATCACCGGTTCCGACGGCGAGTGGGTCTATGCCGAGGGATGCTTGTCCATCCCCGGGGTGCACTACGACATCGTGCGGCCGAAAACCGTCGAGGTCACCGCCGTCGGTCTTGACGGCAACGAGTTCAGCTTTGAAGCCGATGAGCTCTTCTCACGGCTGATCCAACACGAGATCGACCATCTCGACGGCAAGCTGATGCTCGAGCATCTCGACAAAGACCAACTCAAGGACGCGAAGCGAGCGATTCGCGAGATGCGGCTCGCACGCGAGGCCGAGCCCCCGCGGCGCAGCGGCTTCCGCCTGCGTTGAGCGCCCGGCCAAACGTCGCCTTCTTCGGTACGCCCGAGATCGCGGCGACGACGTTGCGCGCGTTGCACGGGGCCGGCATTCCGATCCCCCTCGTCGTGTCCGGGGCGGATCGTCGTCGTGGGAGGGGGAGCGCGACGAGCCCGTCGCCGGTGAAGGCCGCAGCGCTCGAACTGGGGCTCACGGTCAGCGCAGACCCCGATGACGCCGTGGGCAGCGGCGCGGAGCTCGGGGTCGTGGTCGCCTTCGGGCGTCTGATCCGTCCGCATCTGCTGGGTGCGCTTCCGTTCGTGAACCTGCATTTCTCCTTGCTGCCCCGGTGGCGCGGCGCCGCGCCGGTGGAGCGGGCGATCCTCGCCGGCGACGAGTGGACCGGTGTCTGTTTGATGGAGGTCACCGAAGGCCTCGACGAGGGCGGTGTCTTCGCGTCGGAGCGGATCGAGGTGGGAACCAAGACGGCCGATCAGTTGCGCTCCGAGTTGGTCGAGGTGGGCAATCGACTGCTCCTCGAAGCGCTCGAGTCGGGTTTCGGCACCCCGGTACCCCAGGTCGGCGAGGCGACCTACGCCCACAAGCTCTCTGTGGAGGATCGTCGAATCGACTGGACGGCCACGGCGGATGACCAACATCGGGTCGTACGGATCGGGGGAGCGTGGACGACGTTTCGCGGCCGCCGAGTGAAGGTGCTCGACGGCGAACCAGCGGGCGGGCGCCTCGTTCCCTCGGTCGTCCAACCCGAGGGCAAGGCGTCGATGTCCTTCGATGCGTGGCGGAACGGCATCCAGCCGCGGCCCGACGAGTGGTTCGAGTGACCCAGCCAGCAGGCCGATCCCGGGGAGGTTCGCCATCGCCGGGGACGCGAACACGAGCTGCGAGCCCGGGCCGAGCGGTGCGCCGCGTTGCGATCGAAGCGCTGCTTCGGATCGAACGAGACGACGCGTACGCGAACCTCGCGCTGGACGCGCACCTGTCGCGATCCGGCCTCGACCGCAGGGATCGGGCGCTCGTCACCGAGCTCGTGTACGGGACGATCCGCCGCCGGCGATCGTGTGACTTCCTCGTCGATCGGTTTCTGCGCACGTCACCGCCCGCTGAGGCGCGCGCAGCGCTTCGGCTCGGCGCCTACCAGCTCGCGTTCACCGACGTTCCACCGCACGCGGCCGTATCCGCCACCGTCGAAGCCGTGGCGGCACGGTATCGGGGTCTGCTCAACGCCGTGCTCCGAAAGGTTGCGGCGTCCGACGTCGAGTGGCCTGACGATGCGACGCGGCTGTCCTACCCGGAGTGGCTCGTCGACCTGCTGCGCCGCGACCTCGGAGCGGACGCCCACGATGCGCTCGAGGCGATGAACCACGCCCCCGAGCCACGTCGACGTGACGACGGCTACGTGCAGGATCTCGGGTCCCAGGAGGTCGCGGCGGCGGTGCCGATCCGCAGCGGTGACCTGCTCTGGGACGCCTGCGCCGCGCCGGGAGGGAAGGCGACCGCCTTGGCAGCGCGCGGCGCACGCGTGGTTGCGGGGGACCGGCGCGCCGCTCGGGTCGGGTTGATGGTTTCGAACGTGTCGCGGCTGGGCCTGGACGGCCAGGTGACGGCGGTGGTCGCTGACGGGGCGGCGCCTCCGCTGCGCCCGGGGCGATTCGATGTCGTGCTGGTCGACGCCCCGTGCTCGGGTTTGGGAGTGCTGCACCGGAGGGCGGATGCCCGCTGGCGCGTCCTGCCCGATGACATCGACCGGCTCGCAGCATTGCAGCGCGACGTGCTCCGTGCGTCGATTCCGCTCGTGCGGCCCGGGGGCCTGCTCGTCTACTCCGTGTGCACGATGACCAGGGCGGAGACCACCGACCACGACGAGTGGCTTGCGGCGTTTCGCCCCGACCTCGAACCCCTCGAGGGCCCTGGTGGCGGGTGGCGGCCATGGGGGCGTGGCTCGCTCTTGCTTCCCCAGACGTTGCCGTCTGACGGTATGGCGCTGTTCCGTTGGCGGATACCCTCGGCGGCGTGAGTTCGACCAGCCACGACCATGTGTCCGCTCATCCGCTCAACGCCAAGGTGCTGACGATCTCCGACAGCGTCGACGCCGGAGAGCGCGAAGACCTCTCCGGCCCGGCGCTGGTCGAACGGCTCGTCGGCGCCGGATACGTGGTCGTCGAGCATCGGGTGACCGAGGACGGCGCAGAGCAGGTTGCAAACCAGCTCTCGAATATGGCCTACGGGTTCAACGGGCTGATCGTCACGACGGGCGGAACCGGTTTCGGCCCGCGCGACAAGACCCCCGAGGGCACGGATCGAGTGCTCGACCGACGGGCGCCGGGCATCGCCGAGGCCATGCGCGCGGCGGACCCGCTCGGGCGTCTTTCGCGCGGTGTCGCAGGGACCCGGGGCCAGGCGCTCATCATCAACGTGGTGGGCTCGCCGAAGGGCGCGGTCCAGATGCTCGACTCGGTACTCGACGTGGTGCCCCACGCGTTGGAGATCATGGCGGGTGGTCACGGCCCACATCCGACGTCGTGACCTTGGCGTCACGCTCCGATCGACGCTTCAGGCCCGTCGTCGTTCACCCGCACCGGGGCAGTGGGGTGGTCGTATTTGGAACGGGCGTCTTGATTTCGACCTGTGAGCTGATAGGGTGAGCCGTCCTCATGACTGACCGGCCCGAGACCGAAGTGTTCGACGCTGTCGACCGCGAGTGCATGATGCGGGCCCTCGCGGCGGGCGCGGCCGTGCGCTGCATCACGTCGCCGAACCCGTGGGTCGGATGCGTGATCCGTACACCGAGCGGGCAGATGTTCGATGGTGCGACCGCCGAACCGGGTGGTCCCCACGCCGAGGTTGCGGCACTCGCCAAGGCGGGCGAGGCGGCAGTGGGAGCGACGGCCTACGTCACCCTCGAGCCGTGCAACCACCACGGTCGAACCGGGCCGTGTGTCGAGGCGTTGGTGGCGGCGGGCGTGGCTCGGGTGGTCGTCGCGATCGACGACCCCGATCCGGCCGTGTCAGGTAGTGGAATTGCCGCGTTGCGTGCGGCCGGAGTGACCGTGGACGTCGGTCTGTTCGCCTCCCGCGCCGAGGTGCAGTTGGCTCCCTACATTCATCACCGGCGGATGGGTCGGCCCTATGTGGTGTTGAAGCTGGCGATGTCGCTCGACGGCGGCACCGCGGCCCCCGACGGCTCATCGCAATGGATCACCAACCCCGACGCCCGTGCAGACGGGCACCGTCTGCGGGCGGAATCCGACGCGATCCTCGTCGGGGCGGGAACGGTTCGTCGTGACAACCCGTCGCTCACCGTCCGCGACTACCGCCCACCGGTGATGCCCGAATCCGGCGTCGTCGACCCGATCCGGGTCATCCTCGGTTCGGTGGCCCCCGACGCCCGAGTGCAGCCGTGCCGCGAGATGCGGGGTGAGCTCGGCGCGGTGCTCGATGAGCTCGGAGCGGACGGCATCATGCAGTTGCTGGTTGAAGGCGGTGCGGCGGTCGCTGGAGCGTTCCACCGCGCCGGTCTTGTCGACCGCTACGTGATCTATGTGGCCCCGGCGCTCTTCGGTGGTGGCGACGCACGGCATCTCTTCACCGGTCCGGGGGCCTACAGCATCGACGATCTCTGGCGAGGCGAGTTCACGAACATCGAGCGGGTCGGCAGCGACCTGAAGATCGAAATGGTGCCCGCTGGCCGAGGAGGGGGCTGATGTTCACCGGGATCGTCGAAGAGCTCGGAACCGTCGCGGCCCTCGAGGGGCCGCGCCTGCGGATCTCGGCGAGCGACGTGTTGGACGGGGCGAAGCTCGGCGACTCGACGGCGGTGAACGGCTGCTGTCTGACGATCGTCGAGTTCGACGCTGATGCGGGATGGTGGGAGGCGGAGGTCTCCGAGGAGACCTTCGCCCGCACCAACCTGGGTGCGTTGCGCCCCGGTGACCGAGTGAATCTGGAACGCCCCGTCCGGCTCTCGGATCGGCTCGGCGGTCACCTCGTTCAAGGCCACGTCGATGCGGTCGGCACGGTGATCGACCCGGTCCCCGACCTTCGGGTCGCGATACCGGCGGAGCTGACGCGCTATGTCGTGGAGAAGGGATCGATCACCGTCGACGGGGTGAGCCTGACGGTGGTCGACGCCCTCGACGACGGCTTCACCGTGGCGATCATTCCCCACACCGCGTCGGTGACCACACTGGGACTACGCCGGGCGGGAGACGCCGTGAACATCGAGGTGGACGTGACCGCGAAGTACATCGAGAAGATCGCCGGGGCCTACCTGGCGGGACTGGGAGGGCAACAATGAGCCCCGAGCGTGAACCCGTGTCGAACCAGGGTGAACCTGGCTCGATTTTCGCCCCCATCGAAGATGCCGTCGCCGCGATCAGCCGAGGCGAGATCGTGGTGGTCGTCGACGACGAGGACCGCGAGAACGAGGGCGACCTCATCATGGCGGCAGAACACGCCACCCCGGAGAAGATCGCCTTCTTCGTCCGTCACACCTCGGGGGTGATCTGCGCCCCGCTCACCGGCGACCGTCTCGACGAGCTCGACATTCCGCTCATGGTTCGGGACAACACCGAGTCGCACCGCACGGCCTTCACCTACTCGGTCGACCTGATGCACGGCGTCTCCACCGGGATCTCCGCGGCTGATCGGGCGGCAACGATCGTCGCGCTGACCGACCCGGGCACCCGACCCCGGGATCTCGCTCGGCCCGGACACATCTTCCCGCTCCGCTACTCGGAGGGCGGTGTGCTCAAGCGCGCCGGCCACACCGAAGCGGCGGTCGATCTGGCGCGGATGGCGGGGTGCTACCCGGCTGGCGTGCTCTGCGAGATCGTCAAGGACGACGGGACGATGGCGCGGGTGCCCGATCTGGTGGAGTTCTGTCGAGAACACGACCTGCTGCTGATCTCCATCGCCCAGCTCATCCGGTACCGGCGCCAAAAGGAGAAGCTGGTTCGCAGGGTCGCGGAAGCCCGGATCCCCACGAACTGGGGTGAGTTCACCTGTTACGTCTACGAGTCGGTCATCGACGGCCAACAGCACGTCGCCATGGTCCGCGGCGCCGTTGCGGGCGAGTCGGACGTGATGGTCCGGGTGCATTCGGAGTGCCTCACCGGCGACGTGTTCGGCTCGGCCCGCTGCGACTGTGGGGTGCAGCTCGCCGGCGCGATGGAACGCATCGCCGAGGAGGGGATGGGCGTCGTCGTGTACCTCCGAGGCCATGAGGGGCGTGGGATCGGCCTCGGCCACAAGATCCGCGCCTACAGCCTCCAGGAGCAGGGCCTCGACACGATCGAGGCGAATCAGGCATTGGGGCTTCCCGTGGACTCGCGGGAGTACGGCATCGGCGCCCAGATTCTCAACGATCTCGGCATCACGACGATGCGCCTCATCACCAACAACCCGTCGAAGTTCGGCGGCCTGGAGGGTTTCGGGCTCGAGATCACCGGTCGCGTGTCGTTGCCGGTGAAGGTGACGCCGGAGAACGCCGCGTACCTCCGCACCAAGAAGGAACAGATGGGCCACCTGCTCGAGGGCCTCGACGACTGATGGGAGTGGCGTGATGGCCGGCAATCTTCGATCCGACGACAACCCGCCGCCTTCGCTCGACGCGACCGGAATGCGGATCGCCGTGGTGTGCGGACGCTTCAACGACGTGATCACGCTGCGGCTCCTCGACGGTGTCCGACGAGGCGTCGAGGACATGGGCTTGAGCGAGTCGGCACTCGTCGTCGAGTGGGTGCCGGGCGCGTTCGAGATTCCCTACGCAGCGAAGCTGTTCGCCGGCTGGGGCTTCGACGCGGTGATCTGTCTGGGAGCGGTCATCCGCGGCGAGACGAGCCACTACGACTTCGTCGCCGGCGAGTGCGCCCGTGGGATTCAGCAGGTCCAACTCGATGCGGGTGTGCCCGTGCTCTTCGGCGTGTTGACCACCGAGGACGACCAGCAGGCCTTCGATCGCTCCGAAGGACCCGGCGGCCACAACGTCGGTGAGGAATGCGCCCGAACCGCCGTCGAGATGGTGCATCTCACCCGCCGCTACACCTGACGACCCGCCCCGCCCAGCTGCCACAGGGCGATCCCGAGCGCGGTCGCGACGTTCAGCGAGTCGATCCCCGGGCTCATCGGGATGGACGCCGTCTGATCCGCACCCTCGAGCGCGCCGTCGGAGAGTCCGGGCCCTTCCGCTCCGACCATCACGGCAACGTGCTCATTGGCGCCCACGACCAACTCGTCGAGCGCGACGGCGTCCCGCCGTGGACTCAACGCGATCACCCGGTGCCGGGGACAGTCCCACGGGTGGGCGACCCGCGCCCAGGGGACCCGCAAGACGTGGCCGAGCGACACCCGGATCGAGCGGCGTGACAACGGATCGTGGGTGGTCGGGTCGATGAGCACGCCCGCTGCGCCGAGGGCCGCCGCCGTGCGGAAGATGGCGCCGAGGTTCTCGCCGTCGTTCACCCCCTCGACGATCACCAGACGTTTTGCACGGGCCGCGACCGTGGCGGCGTCGCGGGGCCGCGGTCGGCTGGCGGACGCGACGACCCCACGATGGAGGTCGAAGCCGACCACCTCCTCGATCACCTGCGCCGGTGCCACCAGGACGGGAACCTCACGGCCCCCCAGGAGCGCGTTCAGCCGATCGAGACGCTCCTCGGCGACGAGGATCGAGCGGAACTGCTGGCGGGTGTCGAGCGCTGCCTCGAGGGCGAGCCACCCCTCGACGATGAACATGCCGGCGTCGAAGGGGCCACTGGCCTCGATTCGCCGCCGGAACGATGCGTCGTTGAGCCGTCGATAGTCGGCGAGGCGCGTGTCGAGCGGATCCCGAATCGTGCTGATCATCGGGGCAAGGCTAGGAAACCGGCTTCCGGGCCCTGTCGTCACGGCGTCTACGCTTGCTCGTCGTGCTCAGCCTCGTTCTCCCCAAGGGTTCCCTCGAAAAGGCAACGTTGGAGCTCTTCAGCGACGCGGATCTTGCCGTGCGTCGCAATTCCGATGTCACCTACAAGGCCACGATCGCGGACCCCCGGGTCGATTCGGTACGGATCCTGCGCCCACAGGAGATCCCGACCTATGTGGCCGACGGTCTCTTCGACCTGGGCATCACCGGGCGGGACTGGGTGGAGGAGACCTCCTCGAAGGTGGTCTCCCTCGGGGAACTCGCGTACTCGAAAGCCACGTCGAACCCGATCCGGGTGGTGCTCGCGGTTCCGAACGACTCGCCGTATGAGCGCGCCGAGGATCTCCCCAACGGAGTGCGTGTCAGCTCGGAGTATCCCGTGCTGACGCGGCGCTACTTCGAGGAGCGGGGGATCGACGCCGACGTCCGGCTCTCCTATGGGGCGACCGAGGCGAAGGTGCCCGACATCGTGGACGTCGTCGTCGACATCACCGAGACCGGACGCGCGTTGCGGGCGGCGGGCCTGCGCATCATCGACACGATCCTGACGAGCTTCACCGAGGTGGTCGCGAACCCGATCGCCTATGAAGACGCAGCGAAGCGTCACGCGATGGAGCAGATCATGATCTTGCTTCAGGGGGTGCTCGAGGCGCGGGGTCGGGTGCTGGTGAAGCTGAACGTGGCATCCGAACAGCTCGCCGACGTGATCGAACTGCTTCCGGCGATGAAGACCCCGACGGTCAACGAGCTCTATCAAGGCCGGGGGTACGCGGTGGAGACGGTCGTCGCGAAGGCAGATGTCAACGTCCTGATTCCTGCCCTCAAAGACGCCGGCGCCACCGACATCATCGAACTGCCCCTCTCGAAGATCGTGCACTGATCAATGGTGCGGCGCGGAACGGTCGTCGAGTTCTCCTTCGATCGCGGGCTCGGCCGGGTGCGCGACGTCGACGGTGTCGAATGGCCGTTCCACTGCACGGCGATCGCAGACGGGTCACGTCAGATCGAGCTCAACGCCGAGGTCTCCTTCGAGGTCGTCGCCGGCCATCACGGCCAGCGAGAAGCGACCGACCTGCGCGTCGCGTGACGGGAGCCTCGCCCTAGCCTGCAACGATGGCTCTCACTTCCGACGTCGACCAGGTCGCCTGGGATCTCGAAACGCTGTTGCCCCGCTCGGGCGAGGAGGGGGTCACCGAGCTCCTCGATCGGATGGGTGCCGTCGCGACCGAGATCGAGGCGGCGAAGGGCACCGTGGCCACGATGGACGCCGGGGAGCTCGTGGCGCTCCTTGAGCGCTTCGCGGAGCTGTATGACGTGATCGGGCGTGTCGGGAACTACGCCGGGCTCCGCTTCGCGGTCGACACCGCTGATGCGGCGAGCGCCGCGTTGATGCAGCGGGTCGAGGAGGCATCCACGGCGGTGAGCACCCGCCTCTTGTGGTTCGACCTGGAGTGGGCGGCGTTGGACGACGAACGTGCCGAGGGGCTCCTCGCGGACGAGCGTGTGAGCTTCGCTCGACACCACCTCCGCAATCTGCGTCGGTATCGGCCACACCTGCTTTCGGAACCGGAAGAGGTGATCCTCACCGAGAAGTCGCTGAGCGGTGCCGCGGCATGGAGTCGCCTCTTCGATGAGCAGACCTCGGCGATCGCGGTCGACCTCGACGGCGAGTCCGTGTCCCTCGAGGTCGCCCTGAGCAAGCTGTCGGACCCCGACGCGGCAACCCGACGCTCCGCTGCCGCGGCGGTGTCCGCCGCGCTCGAGCCCGGCCTGCGCACACGAGCGTTCATCTACAACACGCTCCTGGTCGACAAGGCGACCGACGACCGCCTTCGCCGCTATCCCTCATGGGTCGCGGCACGCAATCTGTCCAACGAAGCGTCCGACGAGTCGGTCGCTGCGCTCGTCGAAGCGGTCTCGAAGCGGTACTCGATCGCCCAGCGGTGGTACGAGGCGAAGGCGAAGATCCTCGGACTCGAGGGGCTCGACGACTGGGACCGCTACGCGACCGTCGCGACCGATGAGACCTCCTTCGGTTGGGAGGAAGGCTGTGAGGTCGTCCTCGACGCGTATGGCTCGTTCTCCGCCGAGATGGCGGAGGTGGTCCAGCGGTTTCTCTCCGAGCCGTGGATCGACGCACCCGTCAGGCCCGCCAAGCGCGGAGGCGCCTTCTGCGCCTACACGGTGCCGTCGCACCACCCGTACCTGTTGCTGAACTGGACGTCACAGCGTCGCGATGTGCTGACCCTGGCGCACGAGTTGGGCCACGGCATCCACGCGTGGTTGTCGCGGCCCCAGGGCGTGTTCCAGCGTGACACCCCGCTCACGTTGGCCGAGACGGCGTCGGTGTTCGGCGAGACCGTGACCTTCGGGCGGCTCCTCGAGCGTGCGACCGATCCGGCGGATCGGCTTCCGCTGCTCGCCGAGCACCTGGAAGGGGAGATCGCCACGGTGTTCCGCCAGGTGGCGATGTGGCGCTTCGAGGACCGTGCCCACACGACACGCCGGAGCGAAGGTGAGCTGTCCGTCGAGCGTTTCGGTGAGCTGTGGTACGAGACCCAGCACGAGATGCTGGGCGATTCGGTCCGTCTCAGCGACGGGTATCGAAGCTGGTGGAGCTACATCCCGCACTTCATTCACACACCCGGGTACGTCTACGCATACGCCTACGGGCAGCTCCTCGCCCTGTCGGTGTACGCCCGCTACGAGGCCGAGGGCCCCGATTTCGTGCCCGCGTACCTCGAACTGCTCGCTGCCGGGGGTTCGATGCCCCCCGAAGAGCTGGGGAGCATCGTCGGTGTGGACCTCGCGGATCCGGGCTTCTGGGACGCGGGGCTCGACATCATCGAGGGCCATCTGGCCGCAACCCTCGACGCAGCGAGGGCGGCTGGCCGCCTCGCACACTGAGCCGCGGTCGGCGGCTCAGCCCTCGGCGCGGTCCTTGAGCTGCACGAACGCCATCTGGATCTGCGTCAGCGCCTGACGGAGCGTCGACTCGTTCTCGCCGAGACGGCCTTCCATCCCGTCGAGGATGAGCCGCAGCGCATCGATCGCGACCGCAGCATCGGCGAAGTGCGGCGGATCCTGGGAGAGGTGGATCGCAGCGAGCTCGTAGAAACCCATCAGGTGGTTCGCGAGCACGTCTGCTGCGGGCATCTGTGCGATGCGCGACTGCGCTTCGGCCATCTCCGCCATCATCGCTTCGGCCTGCGCCTGCTCCTCGGGTGTGAGGTCGTCCCAGGACGGCTCAGTTCCCTGCGGACGGGCGCTGGCTGGTTCGTCCCGGCCGGCTGGTGGGTGGCTCGGCGCTGGTTGGCGGGGCACCTCGTGCTCGCCCCCTGGGGTCCACAAGCTCACTGAACTGTCCTCCGAGTCGTCGGCTGGGTTACCCTAGTGCCCGACAATTCAACGGAAAGCGGGGCGCGCCAACTCGGCGGTCCCCACCTGGCCACGCCAAGCGCTCCACGAGCGCAGCCAGTGCGCCACGGTCGAACGATGCAGTCGTCCCGTTCGCGGGTCGTCGGCGGGTGTCGGCGTTCCGGGCACCCGCCCGGCTCGGGCAGGTGCTTCCCACTACGGAAGGATGTGCCCTTGAGCAGTGATCGGCCATAGCACCGCCCTCGGACGAGCCACGGATCAACGAACGAATTCGTGCTCGTGAGGTCCGGTTGATCGACGTCGACGGATCGCAACTCGGTATCAAACCGCTTCCCGAAGCCCTGCGCATCGCGAAGGCGGCAGAGCTCGATCTCGTCGAGGTGGCAGACCAGGCGAACCCGCCGGTGTGCCGGATCATGGACTACAACAAGTTCAAGTACGAGGCGCAGCAACGGGCGAAGGAGTCCCGACGCAAGTCCACCAACGTGGTGGTCAAGGAGATGAAGTACCGGCCGAAGATCGGCACCGGGGACTTCGACACCAAGACCCACAAGGTGCACGGATTCCTGGCCGAAGGCCACAAGGTCAAGATCACGATCATGTTCCGTGGTCGAGAAATGCAACACCCCGAACTGGGGCGGCGCATCCTCGACCGGATCGCCGAGCAGGTCGCCGATGTCGGTCGGGTCGAGATCATGCCGAAGCAGGACGGTCGGAACATGACGATGGTGTTGGGCCCCGACAAGAAGGCTCAGGCAGCAGCAGCGAAGAAGGCCGCTGAAGCCGCAGCCGAAGCCGAAGCCGCAGGCGAAGGCACCACCCTGGTGGCCGACCCGCCGGCGGGGAATGCCGCAGCCGGCGCCTGACCATCACGCAACGAGAGCACACCGTGCGGTCGACCCCTCGGCCCCACGGCGGAATGGACGGAGGAACCATGCCGAAGATGAAGACGCACTCCGGTGCGAAGAAGCGCTACAAGATCACCGGGACGGGCAAGATCATGCGCCGCCAGGTGAACCGCAACCACATCCTCGAGAAGAAGCCCTCGACGCGGACACGCCGCCTCGCCGGCGAGGTCGAGATCACCGGTGGCGACCGCAACCGGGTGCGGCGCCAACTCGGGATCTGAGCGAACCCGACATCGACGAAATCCGCTGAACAGCACGCGACGAGCACAAGGAGAGCCCGATGGCACGCGTCAAGGGTGGCGTTCACGCCAAGAAGAACCACAAAGCCGTTCTCAAGAAGGCCAAGGGCCACTACGGCAACCGGAGCCGCACCTTCAAGGCGGCAAACGAGTCGGTCATGCACTCGATGCAGTACGCATTCCGCGACCGACGGGCCCGCAAGGGCGAGATGCGCAAGCTCTGGATCCAGCGCATCAACGCGGCGTGCCGGCTCAACGGCACGAGCTACAGCCGTTTCATCGCCGGCCTGAAGGCCGCCGAGATCGAGGTCGACCGCAAGATGCTGGCCGATCTGGCCGTGCGTGACGCCGACGCGTTCGCGTCGTTGGTGAAGGCCGCGCTCGCGGCTGAGCCGGCGGGGGAGCAGGCATCCTGACGCCCCTGGGGCCGAAGCATCCCGAGATCCAGCAGCTGCGGCGCCTCGTGGGGCGCCGCGCTGCGCGTCGCGACGCCGGTGTGTTCGTCGT
>JAKOVA010000268.1 GCA_029782335.1 Actinomycetes bacterium
AACATCTCGGCCGCAAGATGGGCCTGACTGCCGATTCCCGGCGACGAGTAGCTCAGGCCTCCCGGTTTCGTCCTCGCTAACGCGACCAGATCACGCGCGCTGGACACGCCGAGTCGACTGGAGACGACCAGCACGTTCGGGACCGCGCCAACCTGGCTCACCGGGGCGAGATCCTTGAGCACGTCGAACGGACGCTTGCGATACAGGTGCGGATTCACAGCCAGGTCCGAGACCGGCACCGATACCAGGGTGTAGCCGTCTGGAGGAGCGTTCACAACGGCGGAGATGCCGATGACGCCAACCCCACCGGGCTTGTTCTCGACCACCACACCCTTGGTCCACTCCTGGCCGAGTTTCGCAGCCAGAGTGCGTGCCAGGATGTCAGCGGCCCCCCCGGCGCCATACGGCACGACGATCCGGACCGGGCGCTCCGGAAACGCGCCAATCGAACCATCGGGGGTCTGGGCCACCACCGACGAGTGCGCGGCGATGGCTACGACGACGGCGAGCATCCTGGACGAGAGCTTGTTCATTGCTTTCTCCTGTTCAACGGAACTGCGTGCGCCAACTCACGTGACGTAACCGCGACGTCGCCGCATGTCAGTCGCAATCAGGACAGAACGAGGGCCTGCAGATCGCACGTGCCGTGCGCTTCAGCGGATCCCAGTCCTGGACTTCGGCCCAAACGCCCGAGGCGAATGCCTGGGCGTCCGCGCGGAGGCGACCCAGATCGAGCCCGGGTATCCGCCCGTTGCGCATGCGCACGACACCGCTGGTGACGACGCAGCTGACGTCATCGCCGACGCCGCACTCGACGAGGCTTCGGATCGGGTCCCATATCGGGCCGTAGCGAAGGGTGTCCTTTCTACCCAGATCGATCGCTATGACGTCGGCGCGTGCACCGGCTTCGAGTCGGCCAAGGTCGTCTCGTCCCAGGGATCGGGCGCCGCCGAGCGTTGCCGCCTCGAAGACCTCTTCGGCGGTTGCGCTCGTCAGGTCATGGCTCATGACCTTGCCGTGATACGACGCGGTCCGCATGTTCATGACCATGTCGCGCGGATACGTGTCGCTACCGATGGTCAGATTGACGCCAGCTTCACGGTACTTCTTCCAGGAGTCGAGGACGCGCGCCCGACGAACGATGTTGATCGGGCAGTGCGAGACGGACACTCGACTGGAACCCATAAGCGCGAGATCGCGTCCCCCCGAATAGTTCAACCTCGGATTGTCCGAAATCAGGTTGGCGTGGCCGATGTTCAGGAGCGGGCCCAGCATGCCGACGCTGTCGAGGAGTTCGATCGGCGTCTTGCGATGTTCCCTGACCGTCTCGTAAAACTCGATGACGTTGTAGCCGGCGTGCGTGGCCATCGGCACGCCGAGTTCTCTCGCAGCGGCGACCGTCCGCCGCAGGATGTCGGGACTGCAGTTCTCGACTTCGCGCGGCACGAGAATGCCGTGCACCAGGTCATTGCCCGCTGCTTCGACCCGCTCTATGAATGCGACGGCTTCCTCGAACAGATGCTGCCCACCGTCGGGATAGCGCGAGCGCGCGAGGTTACCTTGCTCGTCCGAAACCCAGCGCCCGCTATCGTATCCAGGCCCCAGGTAACCCCTGACGCCCAGCGATTCGCACTGTAGCCGCAGCGCTTCCTGAACGATCACGTGCCCGCCGAGTTCGACGAATGTCGTGACGCCGTTGCGAAGCAATTCGGCCACCGTGAACGCCGCGTGAAGCGCGACCCCCGGATCGGTCGCAGCCTCGTCGCGCGTCAGGTAATTCGGATATCCGCGGATCCTCGTGCCTGCTCGGGCGATAGTCACCTCCATGTAGGGCTGCCCGAAAAGGTCCGGGCGTCCGGAATCGGCCAGCAGCTTGTGGAGGGCTCGATGCCC